>CAYVGE010000132.1:0-11326 GCA_964450395.1 uncultured Actinomycetota bacterium | reverse complement strand
CGGCCCGACGAGCAGCACGCCCTTGGGGATCCGCGCGCCCATCTGCTGGAACTTGGACGGGTCCTCCAGGAAGTCCTTGATCTCGCGGAGCTCCTCGACCGCCTCACCCGCGCCGGCGACGTCGTCGAACGTCACCTTCGGGGCGTCCTTGTTGACCAGCTTGGCCTTGGACTTGCCGAAGCTCGTCAGGCGGCTGCCGCCCTGCATCTGGTTCATCAGGAAGAAGAACAGCCCGAAGATGAGCACCAGCGGCAGCAGGTTGATCAGGATGGACACGAGCACGCTGCCGCTCTGCGGGTCGACGTCGCCCGACTCGAACCCCGGCTCGCCGCGGATCTCCTGCAGGGTCTCGGACAGCTCCTCCCGGTTGATCTCCGGGTTGTAGCTGGTCGAGTAGCGGCTGCCGTCGGCGAGCTCTCCCTCCAGGCGGCCGTCACGCGCGAAGTCGGTGTAGCTGGTGACGTTGCCGTCCTCGGCCTCGGCGATGAACTCGTCGTAGGCCAGGGGCTGGGGGTCGTTGGCGCCGTTGACCACGGAGACCAGCACGAAGGCGACGACGAACAGGAGGGGGATCCAGACGAACGGAGCTCGTGCCAGTCTCTGGAAGTTCATCGTGCCCTTCACCGTTCTGGCGTCGCGGTCGCGGGGTCGCGGGCGGAACCGTGTGCCGTGTCGCCTCGTGTCCAGTGGACGCCCACGGGTGCGCAGACGCCGACGTCGCTACCGCATCATCGTAGCAACGTGCCTGCTGGTCGGCCTGGCCAGGTGTGGCTGAAGCGGCCCCCGGGGGCGGCCCCGCCGTCCGGGCGCCGGGTCAGTGGGCGTAGACGGGTGGCGCCAGGGTCGCGATGCAGTCGAGGTTGCGGTAGCGCTCGTCGTAGTCGAGGCCGTAGCCGACGACGAACACCTCGGGGACCTCGAAGGCCTGGTAGCGCACGCGCAGCTCCGGACGGATCGACTCCGGCTTGGCCAGCAGCGTCAGGACCTCGAGCGACAGCGGGTTGCGGGCCGCGAGGTTGCGCAGCAGGTACTTGAGCGTCAGCCCCGAGTCGACGATGTCCTCGACGACCAGCACGTGGTGGCCGGAGATGTCGCGCTCCAGGTCCTTGAGGATGCGCACGACCCCGGACGTCTTGGTCGACGACCCGTAGCTGGAGACCGCCATGAAGTCGACCTCGACCGGCAGGTCGAGGTGCCGCGCCAGGTCGGCCATCACCATGAAGGCGCCCTTCAGCACCCCCACGAGCAGGAGGCGCTGCCCGGCGTAGTCCCGGCCGATCTCGGCCGCGAGCTCGCGGAGCCGCTCCTGGATGCGGGTGCCGTCGATCAGCACCTGCTCGATGTCGTCGCCGAACACCGACAGCCCGGCGTCCTCGGCCGTCGCGTCCTCGCCAGTGGTCACCACGGTCACTCCACCCGTCTCAGGCCAGCCACATCCGGATCCCTGCGGGCGCGTCCCCGGCGCACGCCCGTTGCGCGACGCCCGGCACCCACAGCGGCTGATCGTGCTCGTCGACGATCACCGGCACCAGGTCGCGGCATACCCGCGGCACGTGGCCGTCGACCATCAGGTCCTGCAGCTTGCGCCTGCCCGCGCCGGTCCGCAGACGGTCGCCGGCCCGGCGTGGGCGCACCCGGAAGTCGACGCCCAGCGCCAGCGACCGCGTGACCTCCTCGTCGAAGACGGCCCACATGCGCGCCCGCGGGCCGGCGCCCGGGGGCGGGGCGGCCAGCGGCCCGGGCGGCTCGTCGTCGGCGACGTCGTCGACGGTCAACGGCTCCGGCGGCAGCAGGTCGAGCTGGGCGGGGTCCTCCGACGGCGCGAGCGGCCATGGCCACTCGACGTGCACCGTCAGCCCGAGCTGCGGCAGGCGGGTGGTGCCGGGGACCGCGAGGACCTGCGCCCGCAGCGCCGGATGGTCGGGCGGCGTGAAGCCCAGCCACCCCCCGCCGCACGAGACCAACACGCCGTTGGTGACGTGCAGGGCCTCGCCCGGCGCGAGCGCCACGACGCGCGAGACCGCGTCGGCGCCCAGCTCGCCGGCGCCGACGTCGGCGGCCACCGTCCGCAGCACCCGCGCGGACAGCGCCCGCGGCAGCGCCCGCAGCAGGTCCAGGCGGACCGCGCGGGTCCGGCCCCACGCGACGACCAGCTCGTCGCACTCGGCGGCGGCCATGACGTCGAGCGCGTCGGTGTCGATCCGCGCCAGCTCGGCCATCCGGTTCAGTGCGCCGACCACATCGCCGGGACCGCCGGCCAGGCGGTCGAGCACCGGCAGCACCTCGTGGCGGGCCCGGGCGCGGCGCTGGTCGGGGTCGCGGTTGGTGGGGTCGGCGACGGCCAGCAGGCCCTCGCCGACGATGAACGCGGCGACGTCGTCGCGGCGGATCCGCAGGAGCGGGCGCACCAGCCGCACCGCGCCGTGGTCACGCTGGGCACGCATGCCGCCGATCCCACGCAGGCCCGAGCCACGCACCAGGTTCAGCAGCACCGTCTCGGCCTGGTCGTCGGCGGTGTGGCCGATCGCGACCCAGCGCACGCCCGTGGCGTGGGCCCGGTCGACCAGTGCGCCGTAGCGGGCCTCGCGTGCGGCCGCCTCGGGGCCCAGCCGCCCCACGCGCACGTCGACGTGCCGCTCGTGGTACCCGCACTCCAGCGCCACGGCGTGGGCGGCGGCCGTGGCGGCGTCGTCGGCGTCGTCGCGCAGGCCGTGGCGGACGTGCACCAGCTCGAGCCGCAGGTCCGGTCGGGCGAGGCTGAGCAGGTGGGCCATGGCGGTCGAGTCGGGCCCCCCCGACACCGCCACCACCAGCGCTGCGCCCCGGGGCACGTCCGCCGACGCGCGGGCGACCGCCGCCACCAGCTCGTCACGGGTCAGACCCGCGGGCAGCGCGCCGACACGGTCCTCGACGGCGCCGTCCGCCCCGACCCGGACGGCCAGCGACCGCACGTCGGCGCCGCGGGCCGGTCGCACGGCGGCGCTCGCCGGGGCGGCGGGCGGGGCTGCAGCGGCCACCTCGGTGGCGTCGGGTTCCGCTGCGGCGCTCATGGCTACCCGGTCACGCGGGCAACCCACCGGTCGGGCTGCTCGAGCTCCTCGGGGGTCGGCAGGTTGGCGGGGTCGTCCCACACGCGGTTGAAGGTCGCCCGGCCGTGGCGGCGCTCGACGGCCAGGATGAACTCCTCGCCGACCGCGTACTGCCGGGCCTTCATCGACAGGCCGAGCACCTTGAACAGCAGCCGGTCGGCACCGCGGCGGCGGCGCTCGTTGAGCGCCCGGCGGACGCCGGCGATCTCCGACGGGCTGCCGTCCCGCTCCGCCAGCAGCTGGGCGCCCCAGTCCATGACGACGTTGCCGTGGCCCTCGAGCAGCGACATCAGCGCCTGGGCACGGCTCATCAGGTCGCGCTGCGCCGGCGTCAGCACCGCCTCCAACAGGTCCTGGAAGCCCACGCCGGTGCCGGCCGTCCGCAGCACGTCACCGAGCCGGTCAACGATCGTGCGGATGCGGTCGGGGTCCAGCCGGGTCTCCGACAGGTACGTGCCGATGATCGCCCGCAGCGTCGGGCGCAGCCAGTCCACGGCCTCGAACTGCAGCCGGTGGGCCAGCTCGTGGAGCACGACGCCCTCGCGGAACGCCGCCGGCGGGACCGAGGTCGTCGGCAGGAAGTCGCGCTCCAGCGCCACCAGGTTGGGCCCGACCAGCGTGAGCCGCCCCGGCTGCTCGTCGTTCGGCAGCAGCACCTCGTACTGACCGAGGACCTTGGTCGACAGGAAGCCGAACACGGCGCCCAGCTGGGCGCCGAGCGCCTTGCGGGCCAGCGTGCGGTTGACCTCGCTGCGGTGCATCAGCTGCTCGGCCAACGGGTCGACCAGCCACGCGATGCTGTCCAGGTTGTCGCGTAGCCAGACGCCGCGGCCGACGACCCGGACGGACGCGGGCGGCAGCCCACCGCCCAGGCCCGTGACGTCGCGGGCGAGCCCGTCGGCGCGCACCGCGGTGCTGCGCAGCTCGGCCCGCAGCTCGTCGACCTCGCTCCGGGTGACAGCCGGCTGGTCGCGCAGCGCGATCATGCGGGCGATCCGTTCCGCCAGCGCCCAGTCGGCGAGCGGCCCGACGCGGGGATCGGTGCCCCGGGTGGCGAGTCCGCTCAACGCGGCGCCCGTGCCGTGGGTGGTCGCGTCGAGGTCATGGTGGTCCCTACCGTCGTCGTTGCTTCTGGCGGCGTTCAGCGGCGAAGCGCGGCTGCCACCACAGGTACGCACCCAGCAGCGCCGCGGCGATCACCAGGCCGCCGAGCATCACCGGCACCGAGATCCACTGGAAGAACGAGGGCTCGGTGTACTCGTCGGGGAAGAACTCCTGCGCCCGGCTCGACGCCTGCTGCTGTAGCTCTTCGTACGTGAGCGCCTCCTCCTCGGCGGGCGTCGGCGCCTCCTCGGTCGCGTGGGCGACGGGAGCGACCAGCAGCACGGTCAGCATCGCCAGCAGCACCGCGATCGCGCGGCGTGCGCGCGTCCGCGAGGTGTCGATGTCGTGCGCGGTCATGTGCTCCTCCGCTGCCGGTGGTGCGTGGCGGTCGTGACCGCCAGAGTGTAGCCGCCCGGCGTGGCCGGTCGGCTCGGCCGTGCGCGGCGGACGCCGCCGCCGTGGGAGTACGCTGGTGCCCAGGTCGACCACCTGGCCCGACGCACCGTCCGGGGCGGCCACCACCCGCATGGTAGGCCACCGGCGCCGTCGACGAAGGCTCATCCCCCATGGCAGCGTTCTTCTTCTCCCTGTTGGCGTTGACCGCGCTCATCGGCGCGGTCGCCGTGGCGACGCTGCTCGTGGCGGCGCGCCGTGATCCCGACGGGCAGGCCGCGGTGCTGCTCGACGACCTGGCGCCGGTCGCGTTGCCCCTGGCCGCGGTGGTCGCCGCGACCGCCATGGGCGGCAGCCTGTACTTCTCGGAGGTGGCGGGCTACGTCCCGTGCACGCTGTGCTGGTACCAGCGCATCGCGATGTACCCGCTGGCGCCGGTCCTGGGCATCGCGGCGGTCCGGGGCGACGCGGCGATCCGTCCCTACGGCTGGGCGCTGGCCGGCAGCGGCGCGGTGATCTCGCTGTACCACTACGCGATCCAGTGGCTGCCCGACCTCGAAGCCACGTCGTGCTCGGCCGACAACCCGTGCTCGGCGGTGTGGGTCCGCGAGTTCGGGTTCGTGTCGATCCCCTTCATGGCCTTGTGCGGCTTCCTGGCGATCACCGCCCTGTTGGCGGTCGCGGCCCGGCGGCCCGTCGGCGACGAGGCCGACGACGACCTGGTGGACCACGGCGGCGCGCTGGAGCGCTGACGCGGCCCACCCGCACCCGACGAACGACCTGAGAGGAACTTGCCATGACGACCACGTCCAGCCGGTCGAAGCGGCGCACGTCGACGAAGTCCCGGTCGCGGCGACGCTCGTCGCGGTCCGGCGGGGGGATGTTCCTGTGGATCTTCCTCGGCGTGCTCGTCGTGCTGTTCGGCGTGCTGGCCTTCGTCTCCCGCTCGACGGGACCGGCGGCTGAGATCACTGACGCCACGGTGTCGGGCGACGCCCTGCCGGCGTTCACCACGGGTGAGGACCCCGCTGTCGGCAGCGCCGCGCCGGAGCTCTCCGGGCAGACGATCGACGGCGAGCCGATCGACATCGCGCCCGGCGACGGCACACCGAAGGCCATCGCCTTCCTCGCGCACTGGTGCCCCCACTGCCAGCGCGAGGTGCCGACGATCACGCAATGGGTCGAGGACGGCCAGCTGCCCGAGGGTGTCGATCTGGTGGCCGTGGCGACCGGCATCGACCGCAACCGGCCGAACTTCCCCCCCGGCGACTGGCTGACCCGCGAGGAGTGGCCCGGCCAGACGATCGTCGACGGAGACGACGCGGCCGCGCAGGCCTACGGGCTGTCGAACTACCCGTACTGGGTGCTGGTCGACGGCGAAGGCACCGTCGTCCAGCGCTGGAGCGGCGAGACCACCCCGCAGCAGCTCAGCGAGCGGATCGGCGAGCTGGCGCAGTGATCGGGGCGAGGCTGGGCCCACGGCGGGGAGCCGTGCGAGGATGCGGCCATGACGACCGCGCTGTCCTGCCTCGCCGTCCTGACCAGCGGGGGTGACTCCCCCGGCATGAACCCGGCGGTGCGCGCCGTGGTGCGCACCGCGCTGCACCACGGCGTCGACGTCTACGCCGTCTACGAGGGCTACCGCGGCCTGGTCGACGGCGGCTCCGCGATCCAGCAGCTGTCGTCGGTCGACGTCGGCGGCATCCTGCACCGCGGCGGCACCGTCATCGGCTCGGCGCGCTCCCAGGCCTTCCGGACCCGCGACGGCCGCCGCCGCGCGGCGCACAACCTGGCCGAGCGCGGCATCGACGCCCTCGTGGTGATCGGCGGCGACGGGAGCCTGACCGGCGCGAACCTGTTCCGCGAGGAGTGGCCCGACCTGCTCGCCGAACTGGTCGACGCCGGCGAGCTCGCGCCCGAGGTGGCCGACGCGCACCCCTTCCTGCGCCTGGCCGGCCTGGTGGGCTCGATCGACAACGACATGTTCGGCACCGACATGACGATCGGGGCCGACTCGGCGCTGCACCGGATCACCGGGGCGCTCGACGCCCTGCACAGCACGGCGTCGAGCCACCAGCGCGCGTTCGTGGTCGAGGTGATGGGCCGGCACTGCGGCTACCTCGCGCTGATGTCGGCGCTGGCGACCGGCGCCAACTGGGTGCTGATTCCGGAGCACCCCCCGGAGGCCGACGACTGGGCCGACACGATGTGCGCGGCGCTGCGCGCCGGCCGCGACATCGGCCGCCGGCAGAACGTCGTGATCGTCGCCGAGGGCGCCACCGACCGGCACGGCGAGCCCATCACCGCCCACGACGTCAAGCGGCTGCTGGAGGAGCGGCTCGGCGAGGACACCCGCGTCACGATCCTCGGGCACGTCCAGCGCGGCGGCGCCCCCAGCGCCTTCGACCGCTACCTGGGGACCCTGCTGGGGCACGCCGCGGTCGAGCAGCTGCTCGACGACGTCCCCGGCGCGCCGCCGCAGCTGCTCGGCATCCGGGAGCACGAGGTGATCAGCTCGCCACTCATGGAGTGCGTCGCCCAGACCCACGAGGTCGCCGAGCAGGTCGAGGCCAACCAGCGCGACAACGCCATGCGGCTGCGCGGGGGCAGCTTCCGGGAGTCGTTCGGCATCCTGCGCACGCTGGTGCAGGCCGTGCCGCGGCGCGCGGCGGCGGGCCACCGGCCGCTGCGGCTGGCGGTGCTGCACGGCGGCGGCCTGGCGCCCGGCATGAACACCGCCGTGCGGGTCGCCGTGCGCCTCGGCGCCGACCGCGGCCACACGATGCTCGCGGCGTACGGCGGGTTCCGCGGCCTGCGCGACGGCGACCTGCGCGAGATGGACTGGATGAGCGTCAGCGGGTGGGTGTCCTGGGGCGGCGCCGAGATCGGCACCAACCGCTACGTCCCCGATGCCGAGGCGATCGCCACCATCGCGGGCCGGGTCGACGCGCACGGGCTCGACGGCCTGCTGATGGTCGGCGGGTGGGCGGGGTACGAGGCCGCCTACGCACTGCACGGGGCGCGCCGGGACCACCCCGCCCTCGACCTGCCGATCGTGTGCCTGCCCGCCACGGTCAACAACGACCTGCCCGCCTCGGAGCTGAGCATCGGCAGCGACACGGCCCTCAACAGCATCGTCGTGAACGTCGACAAGATCAAGCAGTCGGCGGTCGCCTCGCAGCGGTGCTTCGTGGTCGAGGTGATGGGTCACGACTGCGGCTACCTGGCGCTCATGAGCGGCCTGGCCTCGGGTGCCGAGCGCGTCTACCTGCCCGAGGAGGGCATCACGCTCGACGACCTCGCGACCGACGTGGACGAACTGCGCAGGGGGTTCCGGGCGGGCAAGCGGCTGGGCCTCGTGATCCGCAGCGAGGACGCCGACCACGTCTACACGACCGGGTTCATCCACGCGCTGTTCGAGAAGGAGGGCGGGGAGCTGTTCGACGTGCGGGAGGTGATCCTCGGCCACATCCAGGAGGGAGGCGACCCCTCCCCGTTCGACCGGATCCAGGCGACGCGGCTGACCGCCCGCTGCATCGAGCACCTCAGCGAGCACGTGGACGCGGGCGGCGACGCCAGCGCCATGATCGGGCTGCAGTCGGGACACGTGACGTTCACCGACCTCGCCGACTACCCGACGCTGGTCGAGCCGGACGCGCAGCGCCCCATCGAGCAGCGCTGGCTGCGGCGGCGCCCCCTCGCGCGGGTGATGGCCGGCACCGCCACGCCGCCCACCCGCTGACGCCGACGCGCGCCGGCCCGCCGGGTGCCCGGCGTCGCTGACCGCCCGCTGCGCAGCGTCGCCGCGGGTCAGCGGTCGAGCGCGCGCACCAGGAAGCTGGCCATCTGCCCGCGGGTGACCGACGTCGCGGGGCAGTACCGGTCCGGCGTGCAGCCGGTGGTGACGCGCGCGGCGGCGATCGCGCGGATCCCCGGAGCGTGCACGTCGTCGGGGTCGACGTCGTCGAACCGCGCGGGGCCGTCCGGCAGCGCGAAGGCCCGGGCCAGCAGGCTCGCCATCTGGTCACGGCGCAGCTGCTGTGCCGGGCAGTACCGCGCGACGTCGCAGCCCTCGGTGATGCCGGCGGCGGCCACGGCCGCGATGCCCGCGGCGTGCTGGTGGTCGCTGGGGACGTCGGCGAACGCCGCCGTCCCGTCGGGCAGGTCCAGCGCCCGGTCGAGGAAGGTGGCGACCTGCCCCCGGGTGATCGGTGCCCCCGGGCAGTAGCGCGTCGGGCGGCAGCCCGCGGTGATGCGGTCAGCGACGAGCTGCTCGATGGCGGCGGCGTGGACCGAGGCGCGGATGTCGTCGAACGACGGCAGGGCACGGAGCGCGGCGACGGCGTCGACGCGGCCGGCGCCCACACCGTCGCCGAGCGGGACCGCGGTGTCCCGGATGGCGCGGCGCACCGCCGTGGCCGGTGTGACGTCGCGCACCGATGCCAGCAACGCCGCGACGCCCGAGACGACGGGCGCGGCCGACGACGTCCCGCAGAACGAGACGGTCGCGTCGTCGAGCCAGCCGGCCGGGTTGCAGCCCGGCGCCGCCACGTCGATCCACGTGCCGTGATTCGAGTAGCCGGCCCGGCCACCGCGGGCGTCGAGGGCCGCGACCGCGACGGCGCGCGCGTCGGCGGCCGGCCACTGCCGGGCGGTCGTCCCGCCGTTGCCGGCGCTGGCGACGACCAGCACGCCGGCGTCGGCCGCCGCCGCGAGCGCGGTCTCGAGCAGCGGCATGGTCTTGCCGGCGCCCAGGCTGACGTTGACGATGTCGGCGCCGTGGTCCACCGCCCAGGCGATGCCGTACGCGGCGTCGGACAGGAAGCCGTTGCCGTCGGCGTCGAGCACCTTGACCGGCATGACCCGGCAGCGCCAGCAGACCCCGGCGATCCCGCCGTCGCCGCCGGCTGCGGCGGCGATCGTCGCAGCGGCCGTCCCGTGGCCGTCGTCGTCGGACGGGTCGGCGTCGTCGTTGACGAAGTCGCGGCCCGGCAGCAGCCGGCCTGCGAGGTCGGCGGTGTCGGGGTCCACGCCGGTGTCGACGACGGCGATCACGACCCCGTCGTCGCCCGTGGTCTGCTCCCACGCCTCGTCGACGCGCACCTGGCGCAGGCCCTCCTGGTCGGCCCACGCCGGGTCGGTCGGGACGAGGGCGTCGGCGCGGACGGGCACGTCGTCGTAGACCGCCGCCACGCGCGGGTCGGCCGCCAGCCGGGCCCGCTGCTCCGCGGTGACCTCGGCCACGGCCGACGCGGCCACCGCCCAGGCGGCGCGGCCGGGGGCGGCCGCCGCCGTCGGGGGCGGCGACGCCGCGATCCCGGTGCCCGCCACCGCGTCGGCGCGGGCGGTGGCGGCCGCGTCGTCGGCGAAGTGCACCACGACGCGGGCGAGGTCCGCGCCGGGCCCGGTGCCGGGCGGCGATGTGGGCGACGCGGCCGCGACGGGGGGGACGGCCGCCGCCGCGAGCGCGGCGGCGCACAGGCCGGTGGTGGCGCGTCGCCACACGGCGCGCGCGAACGACGCAGACGTCGATGGATGCACAGTGCTGTCCCGTCGGTCCTGCCCCGCGACGGCAGACCGTGCCACCGGACACGCCCTGACCGGCGCAACCGCTGCCGGCGGCCCGCGGGAAATGTTGCGCGTCCGGCGCACGTGGCCCGCATACTGCAGACCCCGTGGCAGATGCACTCGAGCTCTTCTTCGACGCAGACACCGAATCCGCTGTTCGCGCCATGTGGGCGGGCCTGGAGGCGCGGGGCGTGCGCAGCATGGCGACGACCAGCCATGCCCGGCACCGGCCGCACGTCTCGCTGCTGATCGCCGAGCGGCTCCCCCCGGCGACCGCCCGCAGAGCGCTCGCCCCGCTCGCCGACGCGACCGACCTCGTCCTGCGGCTGGGATCGGTGTCGGTGTTCCCCGGCCGGGCGGGCGTGGTGTACCTCGGGGTCACGCCAACCTTCCGGCTGCTGCGCCTGCACCGGGAGGTCCACGCCCACCTGGCCGGCGCCGGCGTCGAGACGTGGCGGCATTACCTCCCCGACGCGTGGGTACCCCACTGCACGCTGGCGCAGGGGCTGCCCGATGATCAGGTCACGACGGCGGTGCGGGCCGTGAAGCGGCTGCGGCCGATCGAGGCCTCGGTGGCCTCCGTCGGCATCGTCGACACCGACACCGGCACGATCACCGACCTGGCGCGGCTGTCCCACAGCGAGCGGGCTGACTGAGCCCCGGCTGCGCCGGCACGACAGGAGCCACCACATGCGCATGCGACGGCTGGGCGACAGCGGCCTGCTGGCCACCGAGCTCGCCCTCGGCACGATGACCTTCGGCGCCGAGACCGACGAGCCCGAGGCCCGCAGGATCCTCGACCGGTACGTCGGGGCGGGTGGGACGCTGATCGACACCGCCGACGTCTACAGCGCCGGCGTGTCCGAGCAGATGGTCGGGCGCTGGCTGGCCGACCGCGACGACCGCGACGAGCTGGTGATCGCCACCAAGGGCCGCTTCCCCGTGGGCGACGGCGCGGGCCCCAACGGGCAGGGCGCCTCCCGCGCCCACCTGTGGCGCGCGCTCGACGCGAGCCTGACCCGCCTCGGCGTCGACGTGATCGACCTGTATCAGGTGCACTGCTGGGACCCCGCGACGCCGCTGGAGGAGACGCTGGCCACGCTCGACGCGATGATCGCCTCGGGTCGCGTCCGCTACGTCGGGCTGAGCAACGTCACCGGCTGGCAGCTGCA
>CAYVGE010000131.1:0-11386 GCA_964450395.1 uncultured Actinomycetota bacterium | reverse complement strand
TGCGCCGCCGGGCCGCGGCGCTGGTGGCTGCTGAGGTGGCACGCGAGCCGGCCGCGGCCGGGGCCCGATGAGCCTCGGCGGACGACTGCGCGCAGGGTCGGGACCGCTCGTCGGGGTCGCGGCCCTGCTCGCCGAGGCCCACCGGCGCTACGCCGGCACGCCGCAGGCCGACGAGCTGGCCGAGGCGCGCCGACGCCTGGACGCGCCCCTGCGGGTCGCGCTGGCGGGCAAGGTCAAGGCCGGCAAGTCCACGCTGCTCAACGCGCTGGTCGGCGAGGCGCTCGCGCCGACCGACGCGGGGGAGTGCACCCGCATCGTCACGTGGTACCGCGAGGGGGTCACCTACCGCGTCACGATGCACCCCGTCGACGGCCCGCCCGAGCAGGTGCCGTTCTCCCGCCACGACGATGCGCTGGCCGTGCAGCTCGGCCACCGGGGCGTCGCAGACGTCGAGCGGTTGGTCGTCGACTGGCCCAGCCCGCACCTGCGCACGCTGACGCTCATCGACACGCCGGGCATCGGGTCGCTGAACACCGACCTGTCCGCGCGCACCCACGCGTTCCTGGTTCCCGAGGACCGTGCGGGCGACGCCGACGCCGTCTGCTACCTGATGCGCCACCTGCACGCTGCGGACGCCCGCTTCCTCGAGGCGTTCCACGATGGTGCCCGCTCGACGCCCATGAACGCCATCGGGGTGCTGTCGCGGGCCGATGAGATCGGCGCGGGCCGGCTGGCGGCGCTGGAATCGGCGGGCAGGATCGCGCGCCGCTACCGGGCGGATCCGCAGGTGCGCCGCCTGTGCCAGACGGTGCTGCCGGTCGCCGGGCTGCTGGCCGAGACCGGCGCCACGCTGCGGGAGGACGAGTACGCCGCGCTGCGCCCGCTGGTGGACATCGACCGCACGACGTGCAACGAGCTCCTGTTGTCGGCGGACCGGTTCACCGCACCCGACGCCCCCACCGACGTCGACCCCGCGACGCGACGCCGGCTGCTGGACCGGTTCGGGGTGTACGGCATCCGGCTGAGCCTGGCGCTGATCCGTAGCCGTCAGGTGACCAGCGCGTCGGCGCTGGCCTCGGCGCTCGTGGCCCGGAGCGGCATCGAGCAGCTCCGCGCCGCACTGACCACCCAGTTCGCCGCGCGTGCCGACCTGCTCAAGGCCCGGTCGGCGCTGTCGGTGGTGTCGACGGTGCTGCGGACGCACCCGTTGGCCGACGACCGTGATCTCGTCGCGGCGGTCGAGCGCATCGTCGCCGGCACCCACGCCTTCGCGGAGGCCCGCATGCTCAACGCGCTGCGCTCCGGCGGTGCGGGGATCGACGGCCCGTCGGCCGACGAGGCCGAGCGGCTGCTGGGCGGGCAGGGCGACGGCGTGGCGGAGCGGCTGAACCTGGCCGAGGGCCCGGACGATGTGGTGGACGGCGATCAGGCGCCGGTCGACCCCGGCGAGCTGCGCGCCGCCGCGCTGGAGGCGCTGGCCAGGTGGCGGCGGCGCGCGGAGCACCCGATGGCCGCGCGCGCGGCGGTAGACGCGGCGAGGGTCGTGGCGCGCAGCTGCGAAGGCATCCTGGCCGAGCTGGACGCGGCCGCGGCGACGCCGTCGGGCGGTGCCCGGCACCGCTGACGCGGCCGTTCCGGGGCGTGGGCGTGTCGGTGTGACGGGTCCGCTCCCCGGGCGGACCGGTCGTCAGGCGACGGCGACGTGGCGCCGCAGCGCGACGAGCAGCTCGGCGCGGCTGCGCACGCCCAGCTTGCGGCGGATGCGCGCGACGTGGTGCTCGACGGTCTTGGGGGCGATGTAGAGCTGCCCGCCGATCTCGCGGTAGGTCAGGCCGGCCAGCAGGTGCGCCGCGACGTCGCGCTCGCGGGGTGACAGGGTGTCACTGGTCGCCGCCATGGTCGGCGTGCGCTCGACGGTGAGGGTGCGCGCGAACTGCAGCAGGTCGCGCATGACGGCGCTGTCGCTCATGCGGATGGCGGCGGCCCCTGCCAGGCGCGAGGCCTCCCAGGTCAGCCCGGCGCCGGCGAGCTGCTGGGAGGTGGTGCGCACCGCGGTGGGGTCGGCGGTGGACGACAGCGCATCGACCCAACAGGCCGCCGCCTCGACCACCAGAGGCGCGCGTCCGGCGGCGCCCGCCCGTGCCCGGACGGTCCGCGCGATGGTGCGGGCGGCGTCGAGGTCGTCCAGCGCGATCGCGACGTGCAGCTGATCCCACAGGAGCGGCACGGTCCACAGCGGTGGGCGGTCCGCCCGGGCCAGCAGCCGCTGGACCCCGGTCAACGCCGTGTGCACCGTGCCGCGGTCGCCCAGGCGTGCGCCCACGATCAGCAGCTCGCCGACGGGCTGGACGAGCATGACGTCGGGCGTCTGGCGCAGCAGCAGCATGCGGGCCTCGCGCCACGCCCGGTCCATCGCCCCCAGGTCGCCGCGCCGGCGGGCGACGCCCGCCTCGACCGCGCACACGGTCAACGCGTCGCGGGCCGTGAGGGCGCCGTCGCCCCGCACCCGCTCGGCGGTCGCCAGCGCGCCCACCCAGTCGCCGAGGCGCACGTCGATCCAGGCGTCGAGCAGGGCCACATCGGTCGTGTGGGGCGACGGCCCGCCGTCGGCGTCCGCACCGGTGATGATCTGGGAGGCGATCTCGAACTCCCACAGGTTGCAGGCGATCACCGCCGCCAGCGTCCGCGGCGCGACCGGCAGCGTCGCCTTGCGGCCGGCGAGGTCGTACAGCCGGGTGGCGTCCAGCAGCGCTGGCAGAGCCGGGGAGGGGTCGTCGTCGAGGGTGCCCGCCAGGCCCCGCGCCAGCGCACTGGACGCCGCCGCGCGGAGCCCGGCCGCCGGATCGGCGTCTGCACCGTCGGCGAGCGCGCGCAGCCCGGCGCCGTCGCCGGTGGCCAGCTCGGCGACGGCCGCGAGCGCCACCGCGTCACCGTCGTGCGGGCCGATCGCCGCGGCCAGGGCGGCGCAGCGCTCCCACGCTCCCTGGCTCGCCAGCACCGCCGCGCCGGCCTCGACCGCCTCCCGGCACAGCGCGCTGTCGCGCCACCGATGATCGCCGCGGAGGAGCTCGTCGACGGCGGCGACGGTGTCGGCGACCCGGCCGCGGCGGTAGCCGATCAGGGCACGCAACGCGGCGAGCTCGCGCGGCGGGGCCTCGCCCGCACCGGCGGCGGCGATCCACGTCGCCGCGTGCTCGAGGTCGTCGTCCAGGGCCTGGCGGCCGGCGATCAGCAGGCACCGCGCCGCGGCGGGTCCGGACACGCCCAACCCACGGATGCACTCGGCCAGGCCGGCGACGTCGTGGTCCATGCGCACGGCCGTGTCGGCGGCGCGCTCCACCAGGACGGCGCGCTCCGACGCCGGGACCAGGCGCCGGACGGCCTCCGCGACCACCGGCGGCACCCGGCCGCCGGCGTCGAGCGCGAGCCCGGCCTCCGCGAGGTGCTGCGCGGCCCGCGCCGCCGCGTCGACGGGCAGGTCGGCCGCGGCGGCGAGCACCGACAGGTCCATGCCGGCCAGCGTCGCGGCAGCGTCCAGCAGCGACCGGCCGGCGTCGTCGAGCCGCTGGCGCTCCGAGCGGATGATCTGGTCGAGCGTCGCGGTGCCCGTGGCGGCGTCGACCGGCTCGGCCCCCGCGATCGCGACCAGCAGCCGTGGGACGCCGCCGCTGGCGGCCCGCAGCTCGTCGGCGACGTCCTCGGCCGGGTCGGCGCCCCACTGCGCGGCCAGCAGGTCGGACACGCGGTCGGTGCCGAGTGGCTCGAGCACCAGGGGTGCGCCGTCGAGCGCGTCGAGGACGCGCTCGGCGTCCGGCCCGGTCGGGCGGTGGGCGGCGACCACGCCCCCGTCCCAGCGGGCCAGGGCGCGCAGGTCGTCGGCGGCCGCGAGGTGCACGTCGTCGGCGAGCAGGACGCCGGAGCCGTCGGGCAGGTCGGGCTCCAGCGTCGGGCTCCAGCGGACGACGCGGCGGCTGTCGAGCGCCGCCGCGATGCGGTCGAGCAGGTGCGTCTTGCCCATGCCGCCGCACCCGACGACCCGGCGGGTGGCCCCGGCGGTGACCGCGGCCGCGATCGCCTCGGCCTGCCTGTCATCGCCCACCGCGCGCCCTCCCGCTGCGTCCGTGCCGACGCGTGCCAGGGAACCGGCTCGTGGGTCCCCGTCGCACGACAGGGTCAGCGGCACCGCGCGAGCGACCTGTCGGCGGCACTCAACCTAGGCAGGATCACCCGGCGGCGCATACCGAATCCTGTGGACGCCGGGCGCCATCCCGGGTGCCCCCTGGCCGGTCGGCCAGCGTGTCGATTGGCGCCCACGTGGGGCGCGTCGGCACCTCCGCACGTGCCGCGCGCCCCCGGCGCCGTGTCCGGTCGTGGCGGGGTCAGGGCAGCAGCGCGGCGACGCCCCCGAGGTCCGCGACGAAGGCGTCGTAGGCGGCCTGCCGCCGGTCGTCGGGGGCGCGCAGGACCGACGAGGGGTGCACCGTCGCCGTCATCCGGTACCCGTCGCGCTCGACCACCTCGCCGCGCTGCCTGGTCACCCGGAACGACGACCCCAGGAGCGCGGTCGCCGCCGTCGCGCCCAGCAGCACGACGACCGCCGGCTGCACCACCGCGAGCTCGCTGTCGAGCCAGGGCCGACAGGCGGTGATCTCCTCGCGGTTGGGCTTCTGGTGGATGCGTCGCTTGCCCTGCCGCCGGAACTTGAAGTGCTTGACCATGTTGGTGACGTACGCGCGGTCGCGGTCGATGCCGGCATCGTCGAGGGCGTCGTCGAGCAGCCGACCGGCGGGTCCGACGAACGGTGCGCCCTCGAGGTCCTCCCGGTCACCGGGCTGCTCGCCGACCAGCATGAGGTCGGCGTGGCGCGGGCCGGCGCCGAAGACGGTCTGCGTGGCGTCGCGGTGGAGGTGGCAGCGGGTGCACCCGGCGGCCTCCTCCCGCAGGCTGTCGAGGTCGCGTGGCTCGAAGGGCAGTTGCGCGGTCATCGCCGGCGCTCCTACCCGTGCGTGCGGCGCAGAAGCCCACCACTGGCGTGCCGGGTAGCCTGAGCGGGAGGTTGGGAGCAGATGGCCAGCGCAGCGCAGTTCGCCGACGCGGTGCTCGACGCGCTCGACGAGGTGCTCGTCGGGGTCCGCGGACCGCTCCGCCTGCTGCTGCTCGCGCTGTTCGCCGAGGGCCACGTCCTGATCGAGGACGTCCCGGGCACCGGCAAGACGGCGGCGATCCGCGGCCTCGGCACCGCGACCGGGCTGCCCGCCGGCCGCGTGCAGGGCACCCCCGACCTCCTGCCGTCCCAGGTGACGGGGGTCAACGTCGTCGACCTCGGCGGTGAGGGCTTCGTGTTCCGACCGGGCCCGGTGTTCGCCTCGCTGGTGCTGGTCGACGAGATCAACCGCACGACCCCGCGTACCCAGGCCGCGCTGCTCGAGGCCATGGCCGAGCGCCAGGTGACCGTCGACGGCGAGCGCCATGCGCTGCCGCGCCCGTTCGTGGTCGCCGCGACGCAGAACCCCGTGGAGCACGCCGGCACCTTCCCGCTGCCCGAGGCGCAGCTCGACCGGTTCCTGCTGCGCATCGACATGGGCGCTCCGGCGCGCGCCGACCAGCGGACCATCCTGCGGCGGCACCGGGCCGGTGACCCGGCGGTCGACCTGCGGCGGGTGGTCGACCCGGCGGACCTGCCGGGGGTGTGGGCGGAGGTGGCTGCCGTGCACCTCAGCGCGCCCGTCGAGGACTACCTGCTCGACGTGTGCGCCGGCACGGGTGGGCACGACGACGTGGAGCTCGGCGTCAGCGTGCGGGGAACGTTGATGCTCGACCGGGCCGTCCGCGCCGTCGCCGCGATGGCCGGACGAGACCACGTCCTGCCCGACGACGTGCAGGAGGTCGCGGTCGCCGTGCTGGCGCACCGGTTGGTGCTGTCGACCGACGCGCACGTGCGCGGCCGCGATCCGCGCGACGTGGTGCGGGAGGTCGTGCGGCAGGTGCCGGTGCCCGTCGCCGAGGACGCGTGACGCCGCGGTGGCCCTCTGGCTGGGGCTGGTGCTCACCGGGCTGATCGCCTTCCTGCTCCCGGTGCCGGGCGGCGCGATCACGGGGGTCGCGCTGTGGGCCGTCGGGCTGGTGAGCTGGCGCTGGTCGATCGGCGTCCGGCGGGGGATCGAGCTGAGCTGGTGGGGGCCACCGCGGCTGCAGCCCGACGAGCACGCGACGGGCACGCTGACCGTGCGCAACCGGTCGTGGTGGCCGGTGCCGTGGCTCGAGGTGCGGCTGCGCCTGCCGGCCGGCGCCGTCGAGCCCCACGCGGTCACGTTCGTCGTCGCGCTGAGCGCCCGCCGTGAGCGGCGGCTGACGGTCGATCTGGTGGCCGGGGCGCGCGGGGTGCACGAGCCGCGCGAGCTGTCGTGGCGCGCCAGCGACCCCCTCGGCCTGATCACGCCGGAGGGCGCGGGCACCTGGAGCGGCGCGACGGTGGTCGTGCCGCGGCTCGCGCCGGTCCGCCGGCTGGGCCTGCCGTCCCGCTCGCCGCTGGCCGACCTGCCGCAGCCACGGTCGCTGTTCGTCGACCAGACGGCGCTGGTCGGGGTGCGCCCCTACGGACGGGGAGATCCTCTGTCATCGGTCCACTGGCCGGCGACGGCCCGCACCGGGGAGCTGATGCGGCGCGAGCACGAGCGTGCCGCCGCCCGCGAGCTGCTCGTGTGCCTCGAACTTGACGCCGGGCGGTACCAGCGGCGTGGTCGACGCGCGGTCGCCGAGGCCGCCATCGCGACGGCCGCGTCGCTGCTGGCGGACACCATGATCGCCGCGCGGCAGCAGGCCGGCCTCGCGGTGGCGGTCGAGGGCGCGCCACGGCCGACCGTCTGGCCGGTGCGCAGCGGGGACCACCACCTCCACACGATGCTCGACGCCCTCGCACGGGTGGCTGTGCACGACGGGGTGGGTGGTGCCGACGTCCTGCGGCATGCGCTGCCGGGGTTGCACGGCGGCACGACGGTCGTGCTGGTCACCGGCGAGGTCGACGACGCGATGTCGGGGTCGGTCGCCGCGGCCCGGCGCGCGGGCCTGGCGGTGCTGGTGCTCAGCGTCGGCAGCGGGGTCGAGTGGTCGTCGCGGGTGCCGTCGTCGGTGGCGGGTGCGCCGTGCGTGCCGGTCCCGGCCGAGCGGGCGCTGGAGCGGCTGGCGCTGTGAGCGGGATGCCGGGTGCCGCAGCCGCCGGGAGCTCCGGTGGTGCCGCCGGTCCCGGCCGCCCGCCCGTGCCCGTGGTCGTCGCAGCGGTGCTCGTGACGGTCGTGCCGGTGACGGTGGTGACGTGGCAGGCGACGACCCTGCTGGCCCTCGCCCTGCCGGCGTTGCCGGCGGGTGCGGTGGTGCCGGTGGGCACGGCCGTGGCGGGCGTCGGCGCGGTCCTTGGCGTGCGCCGCCCGCCGTCAGCCCGGATCGGGGTCGTGGCGGCGCTGGCCCGCCGGGCGGTCCGCGTCGGTGCCCTGGCGGTGATCGCGGGCGCGGTCGTGGCGGCCGCGACGGACCCCACGACGCCGGTGGTCGGACCGCTGACCGTCGTCGTGCTGATCCTGCTGATCGTCGCCTTCGGGGCCGGGCACGGCGTCGGGGACGCCTACCGGCGACAGCTGCGGGTGACCGCGACCGCGGAGCAGCGACGGGACGCCGATCGCGCGCTGCCGTTCCGGGTGCTGACGGCGACCGGGGCCGCGCTGCTGCTCGGGCTCCTCAGCGCGCTGCTGGAGGTGGCGCCGGGTGGACCGCGGGTTGCGCGGTGGCTGCCCCTGCTCGTGCTGGTGGCCGGCGTGGCGGGCGTGGCCGCGGCCCGGCACCTGGTGCTGCGGGCGCGCGCGGATCCCACGGTCGGGGCGTTGGCCGTGGCCTGGCGGAGGGGGACGCTGCGGATCGGGTTGGTGGTGGTGGTGCTCGTCGCGCTGGGTGGTGCGCTGCTGGCGGCCGGCGGCGGGCAGTGGCTCGCCGATGCCATCCCCGACCCGCCCGGGTGGCCGGACACGGCGTCGCCGTTCGACCGGACGGGCACCGACGGCGAGGCGGACGAGCAGCGCCGGGTCCCGCCGTCGTCACCGGCGACGTGGCAGGTGCTGGTCGTCGTCGCGCTGGTCGTCGCCGCACTGGTCGTGACCCGCCGGCCCCGCCGTCGGACCGCACCGGGCCGTCCGGGGCAGGGCCTGCCGTTGTGGGAGCTCATCCGGTCGGTGCTCGCCCTGCTGCGGCCAGCGGCCGACGACCACGTCGGGGAGGAGACGCCGGTCGCGCCACCGGCGCCGCGGGCACGCGACGATGCGGTGCTGCCGACGTCGGTGCAGCACCTGGTGGCGCGCCTGCGGCCGCGGCCCCGTGAGCCCGCCGCGGCGATCCTGCACGACTACCGCGCCGTCCAGCGCCACCTCGACCGCGGCGACCGTCGACGGTCGGCCGAGACGCCGCTGCACCACGCCGACCGCCTGGCGGTCGACGACCTGCGCGAGCTCGCTGGCCTGGTCTGCGTGCTCCGCTACACGACGCGGCAGGTCACCGGTGACGACGCCGACCGCAGCCGCGAGCTCTCCCGGCGCCTGCGGCGCCGCTGACCGCTGTGGGTCGACTTCGCTACACGGGGGTGCCGGAATCGACCCACGGGGGCGCCGCTGACTGACGCCCCGCCGGCCGCGTCAGTCCGCCCGGCCCGGTACCGCGAGCAGCCACCGCGCGTCGTCGTCGAGCCAGGCCGCGGCCGCGAGGCCGGCGCCGCAGAGCAGCCGGTCCAAGGCGGCGTCGTCGAGGACGACCGCCTCGTAGCGCTGCGTCCACGTGCGGCCGCCGACCGTGTAGTGGGCGCTGGCGCTGAAGGCCGGACCGTCGCGCCGGTGCACCTCGTGGCGCACCTGCACGGTGTCGACGGTGCCCTCGCGCTCGTCGAGGTCGTCGAGCAGGTCGGGGTGGAACCGTTCGATCAGCACGCAGCCGTCGGCCGTGACGTGCCGCCGACAGGTCGCCAGGAACGCCGGGCCCCTGGTCGGGTGGTTGACGAGGTGGCTGGCCAGCACGACCACGTCGAACGTGCGGCCCAGGTCGAGCTCGGCGATGTCGGCGTGCACGGCCTCGACCGCTGGCCCGCAGTGCTCCAGCATGCCGGCGTGGTCGTCGACGCCGACGACGATCGCGCCACGGGCCGCCAGCGGGTTCGCGAGCCGGCCGACCCCGCAGCCGAGGTCGAGCACCGAGCCGCCCGGCGGCACCTGGTCGGCGACGAGCTCCAGCGCGTCGTGCGGCGGCATGGCCAGGTACACCGCGACGGGGGACCCGTCGGGCGCCGCCTGCTCGTCGTCGACCATCGTGCTCCCGCCCCGGGCGGCCCACCGGAGGCCGCCGCCGTCACCGGGCACCGGGTCACCGGCGCCGGTGGTCAGCGGGCGAGCATCCGCTCCGGGTATGGCGCTGCGCCGGTGCCACCACGCAGAGACGGCACGCGCGGGCGCAGCGACCAGGCGTAGGCGGCCAGGCCGGCGGCGGTGAACAGCTCGCGGTACTCGGTGGCGTCCCACACGCGCAGCAGCTCACCGCCGGTCGCCAACAGCACCAGCTGCAGCCCGACGCACACCGCCAGGACCATCGCCGCCAGGCGCCGGTCGCGCCGGTGCGGCAGGCCCATGGCATCCGGCGCGGCCATCCGCGCCAGCGTCGCGCAGGTCAGCCAGAACCCGAACTGCACCGGCGCGACGTTCCACACGTCGTAGTTCAACGCCGCCGCGGGGGCGAACACCAGCAGCACCGCCACCGACGGCAGCGCCGCGCCCGCCGCCGGGCGACCGACCGCAGCCAGGCGCTGCCGGACGAGCGCGAGGCCCGCGCACGCCAGCGCCGTACCGGAGTAGAAGAGGATCTCCAGCTTGTCGGTGGCGATGTTGTGCAGGTTGGCCTCGCCCTGCGTGTTGGCGGTGGCCAGGGCGCCGGGCGTCGCGAAGCCGAGGATCCGCTGCCCCCACGAGATCTCCTCCATGCCCAGCACGAAGCACCCGATCGCCGTTGCTGCGAGGAGCAGCGCGGCGACCGTGGCACGGCGTCGCAGGGCTGCGACCGCGCGGACGGCGAGCACGGGGACGGGCGCGAGCAGCAGCATCGCCGTCGCACCCTCCACGACGCCGTCCTCGATCCCCAGCGCCGAGAACTCGTGCCGCGACGCGGCCAGGATCCCGAGCACGACGGCGGCGACGGCCGCGGCAACGCTCGGGACCCAGCGTGGCAGCGGCCGGCTGTCCAGGGGGAGGCGCTCGAGCGTGACGGCGTGGGGCGGCCGCCACCGGGTGATGCCCGCGACGACCGCCGACGCGCTGATCGCGAGGCAGAGGTTGCGCACGGCGAACCCCGGCGATCCCACGGGTGGCGTGTCGGCGAGCATCGGCACCGTCGCGTTGCGGGCGACATCATGGGCCAGGACGACGGCACCGAGCGCCGCCGCGAGCCCGAACCACGGCCCGGGCCGGTCGGTCACTCCTGTCCGGTGCAGCATGATCTGTCTGCTCACCCCACAGCTCCTCGTCAAGTGTGGTGGCGTGCCACGCGTGACCCCGCGGTCGTGTCGGCGCCGCCGGCGCCCGTCCCGCAACGGCGCGCTGTCACCGAGGATACGTGCGTCGTTCACCGCGGCGCCATGAATTGTTGTGCACATCGCCACCGCGCGCCCCGCCCGTGGGCCGACGCGGCGCGGCGCGGCGCGCGGCGAGGCGGTCGGGACCGCCGTAGGTTGCGGGGATGTCCACCGCCGCACGTCGCGTGGCCGGGTCGGCACGGCGCGACCCGGCGACGCCCACGTGCCTGGCCCGGGCGGTGACCGCATGACCGATCGGGTCCGGGAGCTGGGTGACCGCCTGTCCGGCGTGTCGTTGCGCGACGAGCGTCGGCTGCGCCGTCGCCTCGACCGGGCCACAGGGCGCGATGGGCCCGAGCGGCGCGCGACCGAGCTGGCCGACGTCGCGACGGCGATCGCCGACGCCGAGCAGCGCGTCGCCCGCCGCCGCGCGACGGTGCCGCCGGTCGCGTACCCGCCGGAGCTGCCGATCACGGCCCGGGTCGACGACCTCGCGGCCGCGATCCGCGACCACCAGGTCGTCGTCGTGGCGGGCGAGACCGGGTCCGGCAAGACCACGCAGCTGCCCAAGATCTGCCTCGAGCTGGGCCGCGGGGTGCGGGGGACGATCGGCCACACCCTGCCCCGACGCATCGCGGCTCGCACCGTGGCCGACCGCATCGCCGACGAGCTCGGCGTGGCGCTCGGCGGCCCCGTCGGCTACGAGTTCCGGTTCAACCGGCGTGCGGGCCCCGAGACGCTGGTCAAGGTGATGACCGACGGCATCCTGCTCGCCGGCATCCAGTCCGACCCGAT
>CAYVGE010000130.1:6102-11515 GCA_964450395.1 uncultured Actinomycetota bacterium | reverse complement strand
ATGCGGATGGCCGACAAGGGCCACGGCGAGGTCGGCGACTACTACGCCAAGCCGATGAACTGCCCGTTCCACGTGATGATCTTCGGCAGCCGCACGCGCAGCTACCGCGAGCTCCCGCTGCGGCTGGCCGAGCTGGGCACGGTGTACCGCTACGAGCGGTCGGGCGTGGTGCACGGCCTGCTGCGCGCCCGGGGCTTCACCCAGGACGACGCGCACATCTTCTGCACCGACGAGCAGGTCGTCGACGAGGTCGTGGAGGTCATCGACTTCACGCTCGCGCTGTACCGCGACTTCGGGTTCGTCGACGGACCGTCGCGCGTCGCGCTGTCGACCCGGCCCGCCAAGGCGGACACCGTCGGCACCGACGAGGGCTGGACGCACGCCGAGCAGGCACTGGCGGCCGGTCTGGAGCGTGCCGGCCTCGACTACGTGGTCGACGAGGGAGAGGGTGCCTTCTACGGCCCCAAGATCGACTTCCAGGTCACCGACGCGATCGGCCGCGCCTGGCAACTGTCGACGATCCAGGTGGACTTCAACCTGCCGGAGCGCTTCGGGTTGCGCTACGTCGCCCCGGACGGCTCGACCCGCCAGCCGTTCATGATCCACCGGGCGCTGTACGGCTCGCTGGAGCGCTTCTTCGCGATCCTGGTGGAGCACCACGGGGGCCGGTTCCCGGCGTGGCTGGCACCGGTGCAGGCCGTGGTCGTCCCCATCGCCGACGACCACCTGGGCTACGCCGACCGGGTCGCCGGGCAGCTGTCCGCCGCCGGCCTGCGCGTCGACGTCGACCGCTCCGACGACACGCTGGGCGCGAAGATCCGCCGTCACCAACTCGCGAAGGTCCCGTACCAGCTGATCGTCGGCGACGCCGAGGCCGAGGCGGGCACGGTGGCCGTGCGGGCGCGCGACGGCGGGCAGCGCAAGGGCGTGGCGCTCGACGCCTTCGTCGAGGAGCTGGCGGCCGAGGTCGCCGAGCGGCGACCGTCGTGACCGCCGACGACGGAGCGCTCGACCGTCCGCGCCGGGAGGCGGCCGACACCGTCGTCGCGCCCGAGCGGGCGACCCCCGACCGCACCCAGAGCCTCGACGAGCTCCAGCGGCTGTGGACGCCGTGGCGCCAGTCGTACGTGCGCGACCCCGACAGCTCCGCGGAGGGCTGCCCGTTCTGCCGCCTGCCGGCGCTGGGCCCGGAGCACGACGAGGAGTCGCTGATCGTCCACCGCGCCTCGTCGGTGTTCGTGATCCTCAACGCCTACCCGTACAACCCGGGCCACCTGATGGTCGTGCCGTTCCGCCACACCGACGACTACGGGTCGTTGACGGCCGAGGAGCTGCGCGAGATGGGCGAGCTGACGCAGCGCGCGGTGCGGGTGCTGCGGCGGACCTCGGGTGCGCACGCGTTCAACATCGGGCTCAACGTCGGCGGCATCGCCGGAGCGGGCATCGCCGACCACGTCCACCAGCACGTGGTGCCGCGGTGGGGTGGCGACACCAACTTCATGCCGGTGATCGGCCAGACCCGCGTGCTGCCCGAGCTGCTGGCGGAGACCTTCGCGCGCGTGGCTCCGGCGTTCGCGGCCGGGTGAGGCGCTAGCCTGCAGGCAACCGTCGCCGATGCGAGAGTCCCGCCGTGGTCATCAACGCCCATGCCCGCACCGCGACCGACCGGGTGGTCGTGCCGATCGGTCGCAGCCTCGTGCGCATCGGGGTCAGCCCGAACGTCCTGACGACGTTCGGGGTCGCCGGCACCTTCGTGGGCGCCGGCGTCGTGGTGGCCGGCCACGACCTGGTCGGTGGGCTGGTGCTGGCGGTGGCGACCGCCACCGACGCGCTGGACGGCACGGTCGCCCGCCTGCAGGGCCGGGTGACCCGCTGGGGCTCGTTCTACGACAGCGTCGCCGACCGGATCAGCGACGTCGTGCTGTTCGGCGCGGCGCTGTGGCTGGTCCAGGGCGACCCGCTGCTGTTCCTCGTCGCCCTGACGGCGCTGGCGGGCGCGCTGCTGACGTCCTACATCCGAGCCAAGGCCGAGTCGCTGGGGTGGCAGGCCACCGTCGGGCTCCTGGAGCGTCCCGAGCGGGTGATCATCCTGATCCTCGGGCTCGGCCTGCAGCTCCTGCCGCTGTCGCTGTGGCTCCTGGCCGTCGGCGGCGCGGTGACGGTGGGGCAGCGGCTGCGGGTGGTGTTCCGGCAGGCAGCGACCGAGTGACCGCGGCTGAGGGGACGGCCGCCGGGGACGTCCCGCGGTGACCCGGGGGCGGGATGGCACGACGCCGCGGACCGCGTCGTCGTACCGGGGATCGGGTCAGCCCGGGCGGCCGGTCGACCGTCGCCCGGGAGCGGCGGCGCGCGTGCCGGCGGGCCGCCCCGACACGCCCGCCCAGCGCCGGTCGGGTCTCCTGTGGTTGGCCGCATGGCAGGTCGTGCGCTGGCTGCCCGAGCGGGTCGCCTTCGGCCTCGCCGACGTCGCCGGTCGCGTCGCCGCCCGACGCGGCGGTCCCACCCGAGCCCGCGTGCGCGCGAACCTGGCGCGGATCGTCGAGGGGCCGCAGCTGGACGCCGCCGTCGGCGCGGCCTACCGGTCCTACGCCCGGTACTGGATCGAGGCGTTCCGCGCGGCCGACATCACCGACGCCGACATCGCGGCCCGCGTGACCACCAGCGGGATGGACCGCCTCGACGCCGTGCTCGACGAGGGACACGGCGCGATCGTGCTGCTGGCCCACCACGGCTCCTGGGACATCGCGGCCCGGTGGGCCGAGGCCCACGGGTACCACCTCGCCGTCGTCGCCGAGGTCGTGCGGCCGCGAGCCCTGTTCGCCCGCTTCGTCCAGCTGCGCGAGGCGATGGGGCTGGAGGTCGTCCCCCTGGCACCGCGCAGCGGCATGAAGGGCAAGGGCATCGCGACCCGCCTGGGCCAGGTGCTCGACGCCAACCACCTCGTGGGCCTGCTGACCGACCGCGACCTGTCGGGCACCGCCCCGACCGTCGACCTGTTCGGCGAGCTGTGCCACATCCCCGTGGGCGCGGCCGTGCTGGCCAAGCGCACCCGCGCGCCCGTGGTGCCGATCACCATGCTGCAACGCCCCCGGCGGCGCTGGCACCTGCAGGTGCTGGAACCGCGCCGGCTGCACGAGCTCGAGCTGCGCGCCGCGCACACCGAGGTCGCCCGGGGCCTGGAGGACCTGATCCGCCTGGACCCGACCCAGTGGCACGCGTTCCAGCCGATCTGGCCGGACGGGGGCGGGTCACGGTGAGGATCGCGCTGGTCTGCCCCTACGACTGGACCCGCTTCGGTGGCGTGCAGTCGCACGTCGCGCAGTTGGCGACGCGGCTCGCCGCGGACCACGAGGTCGCGGTGTTCGCCCCCCACCGGCGCGGCCAGCCCCCCGCCGTCGAGGCGCCGCGGGTCGTCGACGTCGGCCGCCCCGTGCCGCTGCCGTACAACCGGTCGGTCGCACCGGTGGCGGTCACACCGACCGCGGCGGTGCGGGTCGTGCGCCGGCTGCGCCGCTTCGCGCCCGACGTCACCCACGTGCACGAGCCGCTGTCGCCGCTGGTGTCGTCGACCGCGGTGGCGCTGGGACGGCGCCCGTTGGTCGCGACCTTCCACTCGTGGTCCGACCACGACCGCCTCTACCGCCTCGCGGCCCCGTGGGGACGGTTCCTGGCCGGCAGGCTCGACGCCCGCATCGCCGTCTCGCCAGCCGCCCAGGTCTACGCGGCCGAGGCGCTCGGCGTGCCGATCGGCAGCTTCCGGGTCATCCCGAACGGCATCGACACCGCCCGCTACGTCCGGGCGACGCCGCTGCCCGCGCTGCGCGACCCCGACCGCCCGCTGGTGCTGTTCGTCGGCCGGCTCGAGCCCCGCAAGGGCCTGGAGGTGCTGGTGCGGGCGTTCCTGCGGGTGCGCGCCGAGCTGCCGACCGCACGCCTGTGCGTGGTCGGCGACGGCGCGTTGCGGACGCGCTGCCAGCAGCTGATCCCCAGCTCGATCCGCCACGACGCGCTGTTCGTCGGCCACGTCGACGAGGCCGAGAAGCCCCGCTACTTCGCCAGTGCCGACCTGTTCGTGGCGCCCAACACCGGCGGGGAGTCGTTCGGCATCGTGCTGCTCGAGGCGATGGCGGCCGGTGTGCCCATCGTGGCCAGCGACATCGCCGGGTTCCGCACCGTCATGCGGGAGGGCCGCCAGGGCCGCTTCGTGCCGCCGGGGGACGCCTCGACGCTCGCCGAGACGGTGCTGACGCTGCTATCGAACCGCAAGCTGCGGGCCGCGATGTCGCGGGAGGGGCAGCGGCACGCCGCCGGGTACGACTGGGGCGCCGTGGCGGCCGACCTGGCGGAGCTGTACGACCACGTGCGCTGACCGCTGTCGGGCCGCGCCATCGCGCACCGTCGGCGTCGGATCCGTACAATCGCCTGAGTGCACCGCCTGTCCGCGGCGGCGCCGGTCGGGAGCCGGTCCTGCAGAGCCGGGCTCCGCGAAGAAAGGTCGCGTGCCATGGTCGTCGTGATCGTCCTCGTCGTGCTGGTCGTCGGCGTGCTGGTGTGGGCGGTGGCCGGCTACAACGGGCTGGTGTCGCAGCGCAACCGCGTCCAGAACGCGTGGGCGACGATCGACGTGCAGCTCAAGCGGCGCTACGACCTGATCCCCAACCTGCTCGAGACGGTCAAGGGCTACGCGACCCACGAGCGCGACGTGCTGACCGCGGTGACCTCCGCGCGCACCGCCGCGATGGAGTCGACCGGCGTGCGCGAGCAGGCGCAGGCGGAGAACGAGCTCTCCCGGGCGCTGTTCGACCTGCGCGCCGTCGCCGAGGACTACCCGGACCTGCGCGCCAGCGAGCGCTTCGGGCAGCTGCAGGACGAGCTGACCAACACCGAGGACAGGATCGCCTTCGCGCGGCAGGCCTACAACGACACGGTCAACCGCTACGACACGAAGCGCCAGCGCATCCCGACGAACGTCATCGCCAACGTCGGCGGCTTCGAGGCGTACGAGTACTTCGAGGCCGACACCGACAGCCGCACCCCGGTGCAGGTCAAGTTCTGACCGCCTGACCCCGGTCGGCCAACGCCGACCGCGGGGCCCGGCGTCGTCCGTGCGGCCGTGCCCTCGCGTGCGCCCGACAGATCGGTCCACCGGCGGGTCCGGTGGCCCGGCTGCCGTCGGCGCCACCGCGATAGGCTCGTCGGTGTCCGGTGACGGCGCGCCCGCTGCTGCTGAGGGGCGTGGTGGCCCGACGCCGGTCCGCACCCGAAAGGCCTGCCATGACTGACGCACCCGCACCCGCATCCGCACCCGGTTCCGCCAGCACGCCCGCCCAGCAGGGCACGCCGCGCGTCATGCGCGGCCTGGCCGACATGCGCAAGGGCGGGGTGATCAGGGACGTCGTCACCGCCGACCAGG
>CAYVGE010000130.1:0-6092 GCA_964450395.1 uncultured Actinomycetota bacterium | reverse complement strand
TCAAGGCCGCCGTGTCGATCCCGGTGATGGCCAAGGCCCGCATCGGCCACTTCGTCGAGGCCCAGATCCTCGAGGCGCTCGGCGTCGACTACGTCGACGAGTCCGAGGTGCTGACCCCGGCCGACGAGGCGCACCACATCGACAAGCACGCCTTCACGGTGCCGTTCGTGTGCGGTGCGACCAACCTCGGCGAGGCGCTGCGCCGCCTGGCCGAGGGCGCCGCGATGATCCGCTCGAAGGGCGAGGCGGGGACCGGCGACGTCAGGGAGGCTGTCCGCCACATGCGCGAGATCACGACCGGCGTCCGCCGGCTGGCCGCCATGTCGCCCGACGAGCGCTACCGGGCCGCCAAGGACCTGCAGGCCTCCTACGAGCTGGTCGACGAGGTCGCGCGCACCGGCCGGCTGCCCGTCGTGCTGTTCACGGCCGGCGGCATCGCGACGCCGGCCGACGCCGCCCTGATGATGCAGCTGGGCGCCGACGGCGTCTTCGTGGGCTCGGGCATCTTCAAGTCGGGCGACCCCGCCAAGCGCGCGCGGGCCATCGTCGAGGCGACGACCTACGCGCACGACCCGCAGATCGTGGCGAAGGTGTCGCGTGACCTCGGTGACCCGATGGTCGGCATCGCCAACGACTCGCTGTCGACCGGGCAGCGCCTGGCCGGTCGTGGCTGGTGAGGCGACCGGCCAGCGCGAACCAGCACGGCTGCCCGGTCAGGCGCTGATCGGCGCAGCGGACCACGACGAGGGCAACGAGCGCGGCGACGGCCCCAGGGTCGGCGTGCTCGCGCTGCAGGGCGACGTGCTCGAGCACGTCCGCATGCTCGCGGTCGCGGGCGCCACCGCGGTCGCGGTGCGGCACGCCGAGCAGCTCGACGGCCTCGACGGGGTCCTGCTGCCCGGGGGCGAGTCGACCACGATCGGGCGCATGCTGGTGCGCTTCGGGCTCTTCGAGCCGCTGCGCCGGCACCTGGCCGACGGGCTGCCCGCGCTGGGCACGTGCGCGGGCGCGATCCTGCTGGGCTCGCAGGCGTTGCTCGCCGATGGCCGCCCCAGCGAGCAGCCGCTGCTGGGGGCGATGGACACCGTCGTGCGCCGCAACGCGTTCGGCCGCCAGGTGGCCAGCTTCGAGGGCGCGCTGGACATCACCGGCATCGGCGATCCGCCGCTGCGCGCGGTGTTCATCCGGGCGCCGTGGTTCGAGCGGCTGGGCGCCGGGGTCGAGCCGCTGGCGCAGGTCGAGACCCCGCTCGGTGCTAGAGTCGTGGTGGCGCGCGAGGGTCATCTGCTGGCGGCCGCCTTCCATCCCGAGCTCACGGGAGACCCCAGACTGCACGCGCTGTTCGTCGAGATGATCTCGTCCGACGGGAGCTAGGAGCACACGCATGTCGGGTCACTCCAAGTGGTCCACGATCAAGCACAAGAAGGGCGCGGCCGACGCCAAGCGCGGCAAGCTGTTCGCCCGCCTGATCCGGGCCATCGAAGCGGCCGCGAAGGACGGTGGCGCCGACCCCGACGCGAACCCGACGCTGGCCACGGCGGTCCAGAAGGCCAAGGACGCCTCGGTCCCCAAGGACAACATCGAACGGGCGCTCAAGCGCGCCGCCGGCCGCGAGGGCGGCCGCGTCGACTACGAGACCGTCTACTACGAGGGCTACGCGCCCGGCGGCGTCGCCCTGTACGTCGAGTGCCTGACCGACAACCGCAACCGCGCCGCCAACGACGTGCGCGGGGCGTTCAACAAGCACGGCGGGTCGCTGGCGGAGCCCAACGCCGTGAACTACCTGTTCTCCAGGACCGGCGTGGTGCTCGTGCCCGCCGCCGACGTCGACGAGGACGACATCCTCATGGCGGGCCTCGACGCGGGGATCACCGACGTGGTCGTCGAGGGTGACGCCTACCGGATCACGTCCGAGCCGACCGACGTCAACGGCGTGCGGGAGGCACTGGTGGCCGCCGGCATCCCGGTCGAGTCCTCCGAGTCGACCATGCTGCCCAGCGTCAACGTGCCGGTCGCCGACGAGGGCGTGGCGCGCCAGGTGCTGCGCCTGGTCGAGGCGCTAGAGGACTGCGACGACGCCCAGAACGTCTACGCCAACTTCGACATCCCCGACGCCGTGCTCGAGGCCGTCGCCTGACGACGCCGGCTGACCGGAGGCGCGCGGTCGACCTGCTAGGGTCCCGGCGAACAGGCGTTCGTGTCCGTGCCCGGCCGTCGACGAGGAGTGGACGTGCGAGTGATGGGGGTCGACCCCGGCCTCGCGCGCTGCGGCGTGGCCGTGGTCGACGGCGACCGGCGCCGCAGCACCCTGGCCGCCCACGAGCTCGTCCGCACCGGGGCCGACGACGACGTCGCCCAGCGCCTCGCGGTGATCCACGAGCGCGTCACCGCCCTCATCGGGACGTGGCGGCCCGACGTGCTCGCCATGGAGCGGCTGCTGTTCAACGCCAACGCGACCTCGGCCATGGCCGTCGCGCAGACGGTCGGGGTCATCCTGCTCGCCGCCGCCCACGCCGACCTGCTCGTGTCGCACTACACGCCCACGCAGGTCAAAGCGACGGTCACCGGCCACGGCGGCGCCGACAAGGCACAGGTGCAGTACCTGGTCACGGCCCAGCTGCGGCTGGCGCGGCCACCGTCCGGGTCGCCGGACACCGCCGACGCCGCCGCGGTGGCACTGTGCCACCTGTGGCGCGGCGGGGCGGTCGGTGGCGGTGCGAGCGGCGCGGTGTCCGAGGCGGCCGGTGGCTCCAGCCCACGGCTGGCGGCCGCGATCGCGGCGGCGGCCCCCGGCGCCCAGGTCGTGCAGCCCGCCGGCGGTCGAGCCCGCCGGGACGGGGAGGACCCGTCGTGATCGCCAGGCTCCGCGGCCAGCTCGTCGCGCTCGGCACCGACGGCATCGTGGTCGACGTCGGCGGTGTGGGCTACCGCGTGCTCGTCCCGGCCGGGGTGTTCACCCAGCGCATCGGCGAGCAGGTCGTCGTCCACACGCACCTGGCCGTCCGCGAGGACGCGCTGACGCTGTTCGGGTTCCCCGACGTCGCGGCCCTGCGGCTGTTCGAGCGCCTGCTCGCGGTCAACGGCATCGGGCCCAAGCTGGCCCTGTCGGCGTTGGCGACGCTGGGCGCGTCGGGCCTGCGCGACGCCATCCTGGCCGAGGACACCAAGGCGCTGGTCACCGTCCCGGGGCTGGGGCGCAAGACGGCGCAGCGGCTGATCCTCGAGCTCGGCGGCGTGCTGACGACCGACACCACGGCTGCCGGCGACGGTGCGGCGCCACCGCTCGATGACGACCCGCGCGCCGAGGTGCGCCTGGCGTTGTCGTCGCTGGGCTACGAGCCGGGCGAGATCACCCGCGCGCTGCGTGCGGTCGACGGCGACGACGCCGACCCGCAGGCGCTGCTGCGCCGCGCGCTGCAGGCGCTGGCGGGTGCGTCGTGAGCGCCGACAGCGATCAGGTGCTGTCGGGCGAGCCCATCGCCGGCGACACCGAGCTCGACGCCTCGCTGCGCCCACGCCGGCTGGCGGACTTCGTCGGCCAGCCGCGCACCCGTGAGCAGCTCGAGCTGGTCATCGAGGGGGCGCGCGCCCGCGGTGGCGCCGTCGACCACCTGCTGTTCTCGGGGCCGCCTGGGCTGGGCAAGACCAGCCTGGCCGGCATCGTCGCGACCGAGATGGGCGCCGACCTGCGCGCCACCAGCGGTCCCGCGCTGGAGCGCCCCGGTGACCTCGCGGCGATCCTGTCGAACGTCGCGCCCGGCGACGTGCTGTTCATCGACGAGATCCACCGGCTGCCGCGCGCGGTCGAGGAGATCCTCTACCCGGCGATGGAGGACTTCTCGCTCGACATCGTCGTCGGCAAGGGGCCCGGCGCCCGGGCCATCCGGCTGCCACTGCCGCCGTTCACCCTGGTCGGGGCGACGACGAGGACCGGCCTGATCACGTCGCCGCTGCGGGACCGGTTCGGGTTCTCGGCGCGGCTGGAGTTCTACGCCGCCGACGACCTCGCGGGCATCCTGCTGCGCAGCGCCGGCATCCTCGGCGTCGAGGTCGAGGCGTCCGGAGCGCGGCAGATCGCCGCGCGCAGTCGCGGCACGCCCCGCATCGCCAACCGCCTGCTCAAGCGCGTCCGCGACTACGCGGAGGTCCGGGCCGACGGCGTGGTCACCACCGACATCGCGCGGCGCGCGCTGGAGCTGTTCGACATCGACGGGCGCGGCCTGGACCGGCTGGACCGCCGCGTGCTCGACCAGCTCTGCCGCAACTTCGGCGGCGGGCCCGTCGGCCTGTCGACGCTGGCCGTCGCGGTGGGTGAGGAGGCCGACACCATCGAGGACGTCGTCGAGCCCTTCCTCGTGCAGCAGGGCATGCTGGCCCGGACCCCGCGGGGCCGGGTCGCCACCAGGGTGGCGTTCGACCACCTGCGCCTGCCGCCGCCCGAGCAGCCGGGCGGGTCGTCGGTGCCCCTGTTCGACTGACGGGAGCGCTATGGTGGTGACCCCAGCGGCGAGGTGAGCCGCTGGTTCAGGCTGTCCACGCCACCACCTCTCGAGAGCGAAGGCGTCATGGTATCCACGATCATCCTCGCGCAGGAGGCGGGTGGGAACGCGCTCAGCGGTCTGCTCCCCCTGCTGATCATCGGTGTGCTGTTCTACTTCCTGCTGATCCGGCCCCAGCAGAAGCGCGCCAAGAACCAGCGCGAGCTCGTCAGCTCACTCGGGGTCGGCGACCTCGTCGTGACCATCGGCGGGTTCCACGGCACGGTCCAGTCGGTCGACGGCGAAACCATCCGGCTCGAGCTCAACCCCAGCAACGTGGTGACGCTGTCGAAGCAGGCCGTCGCCCGCCGCGTCGTGGAGGACGCCGACGCGGACACGGTCTCCGACGAGTGATCCGCGCCGCCCGGTGGAGCGCGGCCCGGTGACCGGCCACGACGGCGTCCCCGTCGGCGGCCGCACCGCCAGTGGGCACGAGCAGGTCGATCCCGAACGCGATGACGGGCGCATCCCCCTGCTCACGCGGGTGCGCGGGCACGAGCGCGTCCAGGCGTTCATCGACGCCGCCGACGAGTTCCTCGACGCCCAGGGCTTCACCGAGCACGGGCGGCGCCACGCCGGCCTGGTCGGCCACATCGCCTACAACGTCCTGACCCACCTCGACCACGACCAGCGCACCGCCGAGCTGGCGAGCGTCGCCGGCTACCTGCACGACATCGGCAACGTCGTCACCCGCAGCAACCATGGGCTGTCGTCGGCGTTCATCGCCTATGACCTCCTGCGCGAGCTCGACGTGTCCGTGCGCGACATCGCCCTCGTGATGAGCGCCGTCGGCAACCACGAGGAGCACTACGGCGAGTCGGTCTCCGACATCGGCGCGGCGGTCATCCTGGCTGACAAGTCCGACGTCCACCGCAGCCGGGTGCGCAAGAACGCCTCGATCGAGATGGACATCCACGACCGGGTCAACTACGCGGTCGAGTCCAGCTTCCTGCGCGTCGATCCCGTCGACCGCACCATCACGCTGGAGCTGACGATCGACACGTCGATCAGCCAGGTCCTTGAATACTTCGAGATCTTCCTCGAGCGCATGGTCATGTGCCGCCGCGCGGCGCGCACCCTGCACTGCGACTTCAAGATCACCGTCAATGACGTCCCAGTCCTGTAGGAACCACCGATGAGCAAGAAGAGCCTCACCGTGGCTCTGGTCGCCTTCCTCGTCGCGGTCGCCGCCCTGTGGGCCACGATCCTGACGTTGGGGTGGCAGCCGCAGCTCGGCCTCGATCTGCGCGGCGGCGTCACCATCACCCTGATCCCGGCCCCCAACCAGGGGACGGTCGACCAGGAGAAGCTCGACCAGACCGTCGCGGTCATCCGCCAGCGCGTCGACGCGCTCGGCGTCGCCGAGCCCGACATCGCCCGCCAGGGCGAGACCATCCAGGTGCAGCTGCCCGGCGTGGCCGACCAGCAGCGCGCCGAGGAGGTCATCGGACGCACCGCGGTCCTGCAGTTCCGCCGCGTGCTGGAGGTCTTCCAGCCGGGCACGCCGGCCAGCGTTCGCACGAACGCACCGCCGACGCTGGTGAAGGGGGCCAG
>CAYVGE010000129.1:3739-11663 GCA_964450395.1 uncultured Actinomycetota bacterium | reverse complement strand
TGCTGGCCGACGAGCCCACCGGCAACCTCGACCCGGCCACGTCCGTCGGCATCATGCGCCTGCTCGACCGCATCAACCGCACGGGCACGACCGTGGTCATGGCCACCCACGACCAGCACATCGTCGACTCGATGCGCCGCCGGGTGGTCGAGCTGCAGGGCGGCGAGGTCGTGCGCGACCAGAGCAGGGGGGTGTACGGCTATGGCGCCTAGGTGGCGCTACCTCATGGGTGAGGTCGGCATCGGCCTGCGCCGCAACCTGCTGATGACGCTGGCGACGGTCGTGACGGTCACGGTCAGCCTCGCCCTGCTCGGCGTCGGCCTGCTGATCAGCACCCAGGTCGACCTGGCCCGGACCATCCTGTACCAGGAGGTCGAGGTCTCGATCTTCCTGCTCGACAGCGTGACCGAGCAGCAGCGTGCCGACTTCGAGCAGGAGCTGCGCAACAACCCCGAGGTCGAGGACGTCATCTACGAGTCCAAGGAGCTGGCCTACGAGCACGCGCAGCAGATCTTCGCCGACGACGAGGCCATCCTCGACTCGATCGACGCGAACGACCTGCCGGCGTCGTTCCGGGTGTCGCTCGAGGACCCTGAGAACTTCAACGTCGTGCGCTCCCAGTACATCGAGTACCCGGGGGTCGACGAGGTCGTCGACCAGCGCGACACGCTCGACCGCTTCTTCACGCTGATGAACTCCGTCCGACGCGGGGCGATCGCGGTGTCGATCCTGCAGTTGATCGCGGCGGCGGCGCTGATCTCCAACACCATCCGCATCACCGCCTTCGCCAGACGCGACCAGACCGGGATCATGAAGCTGGTCGGCGCGACCAACTGGTACATCCGCCTGCCCTTCATCCTCGAGGGCATCGTCGCGGGCGTGGCCGGCGCGCTGCTCGCCGGTGGCCTGCTGGTCCTCGGCATGGTCACGATCGTGTCGGGGATCCGCGAGCAGATCCAGTTCGTGCCCTTCATCGGGGTGAGCGAGGTCATCGGCGTCGTGCCGTGGCTGGTGATCACCGGTGGTGGCATCGCCGCGATCGCGGCGTTCCTGTCGCTGCGACGCTTCCTGGACGTCTAGCGCCGCGGCCGTACGTCGGCGCCGGATGCGGTACGCGGGGTGCGCCTGCGGGTGCACGTGCATCGGGCACGCACCCGGGTGCGGCCGCCCAGCGCGCGGGGCGGATGGGCGACCCCTGACGCGCCTGGGCCCCCATCCGGTGGGCCGGCGATGCAGCGGAGGCGCCCCACCAGTGCGCAGTGGTTGACAGGACCGCGCAACTCCGACCTGTCCGGGACGACAGGTGCACACGGTCAGTGATGCTTTGTCCCGGAGTGTGCTTCACCTATGGTCAGCCTCGTGCGCACGAGACTTCCCCACGTGCTCGCAGCCTCAGCCGCCGCGTGCCTGCTGTTGCAGGTGCCGGTGGCCGCGTCGCCGGATGCGGGACTGCAGCACCGCAAGCAGCAGGCCGAACAGCGCAGCGAGGCGCTGCGCGACCGGCTCGATTCGGCGCGTGGTGCCCTGGCCGAGACCACGCGCCGGCAGGCCGACACGCGATCGACGCTGCAGGAGCTCGACGCCCGCCGGACCGAGCTGGCCGACCAGCTCGCCGAGCTGGCCACCGAGCTCGAGGGCGCCGAGGAGCGCCTGGCGGAGGCCGAGCAGGCGCTGCGCACCACCCAGGCCGAGATCGACGCCAACACCGCCGAGCTGCGTGCCACGCGTCGCGACCTCCGCGACCGCGAGCAGCTGCTGAAGGCCAGGGCGCGCGCCTCGTACATGCATGGCGGGGTCAGCTACGCCGAGGCCGTGCTCGACATCGACACCGCCAACGAGCTGGGCACCTCGCTGCAGTACATGCGCACGATGATCGGCGAGGATCGCGACAAGGTCGAGCAGATCTCCACGCTGCAACGTCGCTACGAGGGCATGCTGATGACCCTCGGCGAGCTGCAGGCCGCCCAGGACGAGGCCCGCGAGCAGCGCGAGACCGAGCGCGACAAGGTCGCCGGGCTCGTCGCGCAGAGGCGCGAACTCGAGGCGCAGCTGGCCGAGCAGGAGGAGCAGCACCGTGCGCTGCTGACCGAGCTGGACAACGACGCCCAGGGCTACCGCGCCGCCATCGACGAGATGGAGGCCCGGAGCCAGTCGATCCAGGCGCGCCTGGCAGACATCGCGGCCGAGCAGCGCGCGCAGGCCCAGCAGCGCTCGTCGGGTGGCTCCCCGGGTGGCGGCGGCTCGTCCGGTGGCGGGTCGTCCGCCGGGATGCAGTGGCCGGTCAACGGTCCGATCACGTCCGGCTTCGGCTACCGCACCCATCCCGTGCTGGGCTACCAGCGGCTGCACGCGGGCACCGACTTCGGTGCCGCCTCGGGCGCGCCGATCGTCGCCGCGGCCTCCGGCACGGTGATCTCCGCCGGCTGGACCGGCGGCTACGGCAACGCGACGATCATCGCCCACGGCGACGGTCTGGCCACCCTGTACGGGCACCAGTCGCGGCTGGCCGTGTGGGCCGGCACGCGGGTCTCCAGGGGCCAGGTGGTCGGGTACGTCGGCTCGACCGGCATGTCGACCGGCCCGCACCTGCACTTCGAGGTCCGCCGCCACGGCGTGCCGGTCGACGCGGTTCCGTTCCTGCGCTGACGCGCCCCACCGCGTCCCCGCCCGATCGGCGGCTCTGATCGCCGCCCGGCGTGGCAGGCTTGTGTCCTATGGTAGAAGATCCCCGCCCGGTCGACCCGGGCGGCCGCGGGACGGCGTTCCGCGACGCCTTCGAGGCGCCGCGGTCGTCGTGGCACCGCCGGCTGCCCGTCATCGCCGGCGTGGTGCTGGCAGTCGTCGCCGCGATCGGCCTCTACCTGCTCGGAACCGGGTCGCCGCCGGTCGGCGCCGGCACGTCAGCCGACACCGCCGAGGACCTGCGTCCGCTGACCGAACTGTACGAGGCGCTCAACGAGCAGGCCGTCGACAGGCCCGACGCGGAGGCGCTGGTGGACGGCGCCATCGAGGGCATGCTCGAGCAGGTCGACGACCCCTACTCCAGGTACTTCACCGCCGGCGACTTCGACGAGTTCAACGCCTCGCTCGACGGCACCTTCTCCGGGGTCGGCCTGATGCTCGAGGAGACCCCCGACGGTCCGGTGATCGTCAGCGTGCTGGAGGACACGCCCGCGCAGCAGGCGGGCGTCGAGGAGGGCGAGCGGATCGTCGAGGTCGACGGTGAGGACGTCGCCGGGGAGCCGCTCGAGAAGATCGTCGCCAAGGTCAAGGGCGAGCCCGGCACCTCGGTGCGCCTGGGGCTCGCCGGGGGTGACCAGGGGCGGCGCACGCTGGAGATCACCCGTGCCGAGTTCGACCTGCCGCTGGTCGAGTCGGAGATGATCGACGGCGACATCGGCTACGTGCAGCTGTACCAGTTCGCCGACGGCGCCGGCCAGCGTGTGCGCCGCGCGGTGCGCTCGCTGCGCGACGACGGCGCGCAGGGCATCGTCCTCGACCTGCGCGGCAACCCCGGTGGGCTGCTCAACGAGGCCATCTCGGTGGCCAGCGTGTTCATCGAGGACGGTCGGATCGTGTCGGTGCAGAAGCGCGGCGGCGAGCGGGAGACCTACGACGCCGTCGACGACGCCTTCGAGTCGCTCCCGGTGGCCGTCGTGGTCGACGGCACCTCGGCCAGTGCCAGCGAGATCGTCGCCGGTGCCGTCCAGGACGCCGACCGCGGCGCGGTCGTCGGCGAGACCACCTTCGGCAAGGGCACCGTCCAGACGATCGCCCAGTTCTCCGACGGGTCGGGCGCCAAGTTCACCACCGCGCGCTACTACACACCATCGGGTGACTCGATCGAGGGCGTCGGGGTGGAGCCGGAGGTCACCGTGGAGGCGGCGGATCCGCCGGACGGCGACGACGAGCCCGGCGACGCGGCCCCGGACATCGAGGACGACCCCCAGGTCCGCGCCGCGCTCGACGAGGTCGAGCAGGCCGTCGGGGCCGTTGGGGCGGCGGGGTAGCGCCATGGCCAGCGACGACACGATCGCGGTCAACCGCCGCGCCCGGTACGACTACGAGATCGTCGACACGGTCGAGGCCGGCCTCGTGCTGACCGGAACCGAGGTCAAGTCGCTGCGCGACGGCAAGGCGTCGCTGGCGCAGGCCTTCGCCATGGTGCGTGACGGCGAGGCCTGGCTCGTCCAGGCGCACATCCCCGAGTACGCGTTCGGCAACCGCGCGAACCACGATCCCACACGCCAGCGCAAGCTGCTGCTGCACCGCCGGCAGATCGCCGAGCTCGCCGAGTTCACCCAGGAGCAGGGCCGCACACTGGTGCCGATGCGCCTGTACTGGCGCGACGGCCGGGCCAAGATCCAGCTCGGCCTGGCGCGGGGCAAGACCCAGCACGACAAGCGCGCGTCGATCGCCGAGCGCGACGCGAAGCGGCAGGTGCAGCGCGCGATCCGCGACCGCGAGCGCCGCGCCTGACCCACCTCGGGGGGCGACGGTCCGACGCCGGACCGGTAACATGGGTGAGCAGTACCTTCACAAGTGCATCCGTGTGCACTCTTCGGGGGTGACTGGTTTCGACAGATGTCAGTCGGTTTCGAGAGAGCGAGCCGAGTACGCCTGGTCAACTCGTAAATCTGTCCAGGTGACCGTATAGGTGCCGAAGACAACTTCGCCCTGGCGGCCTAACTAGGTCGTCTGTCCGCCCGAACTCGCCTGGGGTGAGGATCCGGACATCATGAACCAGGCTCACCGCGCCGTCGCCGTCACCGGCGACGCGGAACACCTCAGTGACGTACGGTCGTCACGCCGCTCGGTTCCGGAGCATGACGACCCGACAACCTCCCGGAACCTACGCTCGTAGCGCTCTCGAGAACGAGGCATCTGGACCGGGGTTCGATTCCCCGCACCTCCACGTTTCGTGACCCCATACGAACAATTGTCCACTGCGCCCGGCCATGCTGTTGGCCGGGCGTTGGACTGTCTGGTGGCGCTGGCGCCTTGAAGATGGGTTGTGCTCGCCGTTCGGGGTGAATCTCGATTCGCGCGATGAGTCCGGCGAGCAGGTCCTTGACGAGATGGGGTGGCTTGGACGTCGGCGACGATGTCGCGGCGGGCCGGCCCCGAATCGGCTGAGGTGGGGGACATAACGTCGTCCGGGCCCGCGCGAGGGCCGCGTCGACGAGCGGGGCTCGCCTAGTGCAGGCGCGACAATGACCATCGTGACGAATTCGAACGCGGGAGATGACGCGCTCCGCCTGACAGATCGCCGCCACGGGATGGCGGGCGCCGGGTGCGCCCGTTGACCTTGGATCACGTGATCAGTATGCGTGGATGGTCGCCGATGTCGAGAAGCGCCAAGACCTTGGCCACGCCGCCGGTGGCGTGGCGGAGCACCAGCCGCCTCGGTGGCGGCAACGCCGTGGCCGTGCGTACGAGCAGACCGATCGAGCGGGCGTCGATGAACCTGAGGTCACCGACATCCAGCGCGATGTCGCCAGGCTGCCCGGCCAGCCGCTCAAGGGCATGGGCGAGTTGGTCCTCGGTGGACAGATCGGCCTCCCCGACCAGCCGCACCCATCCTGGCTCCCCTGCTTCGACGATCGACAAGAGGTTTCGCGACCAGCCCAAACCGATGCGGGGGACCTCCGCGTCCGCCGCGGCCGCGGGGTGCTCGAGGACGGCTGGCGCGTTGGCCGGGCTGCGCGCGACCACGATGTCGCCCTCGTCCTCGAGACGGCGCAACCGCAGACTGCCGGCGACGACCTGGTACGCGATGCCTGCCAGGGGTCGGCCATGGCTGCGGGCACGGTGGCGCAGGATGGCGAACGCCTCGTCGACGGTGACGTCCAGTTGCTGCGCCACGACTCCCTTGGCTTGCTCGATCTGGACTCGGCTGTACAGGGCGCCTTGCAGCTGGGCGGCCAGTTGCTGGGAGCCGCGCAGCGCACGCATTGTGGACGCGTGGGCCGCCGCGATCGCGCCGATGCCGTGAGCCGTCGAGATCTCGGCTGGCGCCAGCCCGCCGTCGCGCATTGAGGCGAGGGTTACGACTCCGGCGGTGCGCCCGTTGATGCGTACGGCCAGCGTGTGCATGGTCCGCCACCCCGTCGCGGCGGCCCAGTGCCGCGACCCGGCGATGTCGGTCTCGACGACGGGCTCGCCCGTGTGGCAGGCGTCAAACCACGGGCCCTCTCCATACTCGAACTGGGCGGTCACCATCTCCCGCATGTCCCCCGGCCAGGCGGCCGTGGCCGACGGGTTCAGCCGCTCGTCGACCAGGGTCACCGCCGCAGCCACCACCGGCAGGGCAGTAACGAGCAGTTGGCAGACCCGGCCCAGTAACGCGTCTTCGTCGTCGGCGGAGACTGCATCGCCGGTGCCCACCGTGCTCGGACGGTGCAGCGCCTCGGGCGCGCCGGACCAGAGTTGCTCAGGGCTAGGAGGGCTAACCGGTCGCGTTGCGGTGCCGCCGGACAGCCCGTCTTGCGTTGGGTCGCGAGCGTTCATCACCATGACTCCTCGGGCGGCGGTGGCCCGTCGACGCGCAACGTCCGGGCGACGATCGCTCGGGCCACGGTCGCAAGGGCGCGGTTCTGTTCCTGGGCGAAGGCGTGCATGCGGATCGCGGCCTCGGGGACGGTCACGTCGAGTTGGGCGGAGGTCATCCCCGTCGCCTGCTCGATCGCCGCACGGTCGCCCGACAGGTCGGGCATTCGGGCGGGCAGGGATCCCGGCGGGGCATCGGCCTGCATGCGCAGCACCTCACGCGTGGCCATCGCGGCCAACAGCCTCGCGTCGTCGACCTGCTCGTCGGATAGCGGTCCGGGTCGATCTCGGTACAGATCGAGCGCACCGACACGGACGTCGTCGAGCTGCAGAGGAAAGCCGAACACCGACCGCATGCCTGCCTCCACCGCGCCCGCGGCGAGCACCGGCCACAGGCGCACGCCGCTACCTGCCAGATCGGGCTCGAGCACCGGCCGGCCGAGGTTGTATGCGTCCAGGCACGGGCCCTCCGCGGCCGCATTCTGCAAGTCCTCCAGCCGGCGGATCACGACATCCGTGGCGTACGCGGTGCCCTGGTGCATCCGCTCGGCCATCAGCATCACACCGGCTCCGGTGATCGGCAGCACCTCCACACAGGCATGGCACACCGCCTGCAGGCGGCCGAAGGGGCTGAGGTCCCCATCGTGGCGAGCCACCACGTCGTACAGCTGCTTCGAGCGCCTGTCAGCCACGGAGTTCGCCGATCCGAACTGCGGCGCGGCCGCCGATATCGCTGTTCATCCAGTCCATCCTTCATCCCGAACGGGTGCGGGTGCGGACCGACGCGTGAGCGCGATTACGACGGCTGCATCGCTTGAGCTGAGCCGTCCGCGAGGACTGGAGACGGAGAATCCTGCAACCGTGCCCACAGGCACCGACGCTGCAGCTTCAGTATCACCCCGGCATCGCCGGTGCGCAATGCCGGGCACCACCCGTTGTTCGAGCTGGGCTACGACCGTCGGCTACCGCGCACGTGCGGGATCCGTGTGCGGGCGACTTCGCTGCCGTCCAGGGTGCCGCTGACCACTGCGGCGGCCACATCGCCCAGGTGACGGTTGTGGTTCCTCGCGTACCAGCGCAACACCTGGTACGCGTCGCCGATGTCCATCTGCGCACGCTCGGCCACGATGCCCTTGGCCTGCTCCAGCACGATGCGGGAGTTGAGCGCGGTCTGCAGTTGACCGGTAAGCTGCCGCGCATCATTGACCGCGCGCTGCTGGAGAATCCCGATCGTGGCGATGTCGGCGAACGCCTGCGCCGCGTCGATGTCGGCACGCTTGATGGGCCCCGGCCGAGCCCGAAACAGGTTCAGGGCGCCGATCACGTCGCCGCGCAGGCGCATCGGGATCGCGAGCGCCGACCGGTATCCTCCCTC
>CAYVGE010000129.1:0-3639 GCA_964450395.1 uncultured Actinomycetota bacterium | reverse complement strand
CCGCCATTGAACGTTCCACCAGCAGGTCGAGGAAGCTCAGCAGGTCGTAATCCGACACCAGGGTGTCAGCGAGCTGGATGAAGGTGACAGCCAGTTGCCGTTCTCGAGTGACCATCTCCGCGCGCCCTTCGAACCGGTGCGGACGACGGTGCTGTCCGCACCGAGGGGGACCATCGCTGACGGAGGCACACCGAACATGACACCGCCCGCACGGAACGGTCCCGCGGGCGCTGTGTCACGCCTGGGGACCCAGTGTTGCGCCCCTATCCGGTAGTCGCAAAGGAGGCGACCGAGTCGCGACTGCGGGAGGTCGAGCGGCTCGTTGCCGGCGCGACGACGATGGACGGGATTCGTGGACCCACTGGGGGAGAAGGGGGTGTGGCAGGGCCATTCGGGGCGAACTCGACCGCCGATGCACATGCTGACGCATCAGGTGCCGTTCCCGCCTCCGGCGAGCACAGCAGGACCCGCCGCACAAGTACGGACTCCAGGCTGGAACCAGCGCTCGGACGCTCCAAGCGCTCCTCTGCGGCGGTGCGCGCCGCCAAGGTGTCAGATTTCGGCTGCCGTTGACACCAACGCGAGCTCGGCAAACTCACCCCCGTCCAATACGAACTCGCCCACTTTGGGCTCTGCGCCGCCGTGGCTGGTGGGCATCGTGGCTTTGCTTCCTCACCGACGAAGCCGAGGAGCCGGCGTTCTGTAGTCGATTCACAAGCTGTCTCGCCGCGGTGGGATGACGAGCGTGGCGCCTGCGATGACGAGCGGAGCGTTCGTAGTTAAGGCATCACCTCCACCACCCACCACCCACCCCGCACACCTCCGTCGTGCGACCATCACGCGAACCGGCGTCACCGCGCCCCGCCAGGCCGCGTCGTCAGGCTCCCGCCCTGTGGGGCCTGACGTCGTCCGGTGTCCGTGGCGGGGCGCGCTCACGCCTCCCGCTGCCCGTGCTGCCGTTGCCTGGCCTCGTGCACCGCGCCGACGACCACGCGGGCCAGCAGTCCGAGGACCAGGAGGCCGCCGATCATCTGCACGGTGGTCGCGATCCGGGCTGCTCCGCTGCGCGGCGCGATGTCGCCGAACCCGACGGTGGAGAAGATCGTCACGGTGAAGTAGAGCGCATCCGCGTGGGACAGGGGTTCGGTGAAGGCGCGTGGATCCGCGGCCGTCATCGACAGGTACGTCGACGCGAACACGATCAGAAACAGCGGGATCGCCGCACCGAACCCCGTGATGGCGCGGAGCGCCGGGTACGGCGCGCGGAGGATCGACCGGACGTGCACCGCCGCGACCGCGCCGAACGCGACCAGTCCGACGCCCAGCCACGCGACGATCGCCGCTCCGCTCGCGCCAGCGAGCGGCAGCACGGAGTAGAGCGCGATCAGCGCCACCGTGCTCGCGACGACCTGCAGACATGCTCGGACGACCAGTCGGCGAGGGGCCGGTGCGGGCGGGTCCGTCGGGGGCATCGTCGTGGACCATACGCCGGCCGTCACCGGAGGCGCATCCCGACACGTCCGTCCGGGCCAGGCGTGCGGGCGCAGTGCCACGCCGCCGGCGCCGGGCCGTCAGGCGGACGCCAGCCGGTCGGAGACGGCGACCGTGGTCACGCCCCGCAGCACCCAGCGCCGTGGCGCGAGGTCGCCGCACGCGGTCGGGGCCGTGCAGCCGCCGGCCCGCTGGGCGACCCGCACCTCGACCGTGACGGTCGGGGTCTCGACCTGCGCCGTCCAGGTGTCGGCCTCGTGGGTCAACGTGGCCACGCGCACATCATCGATGCCGGTGTGGCCGGTGGCGCGCCGCGCGAACCAATCGGCCGCCTGCGCGGCCTGGGGGAGCGCGGAGCGGCCGCGCAGCAGCTCGCGCACGACCTCGCCCCGCGCGGTGGCGTCGACGATGCGCCCAGCCGATGTCGGGTCGACCCGGCCGTACAGCAGCCCGTGGGGGAGCACGAGCACGTTCGCGGCGAACCGGTGGCCGCCGACGTGGGTGGCCTCCCACACGTCCGCGCCCGCGGACGCCAACGCGTCGCGGACAGGGCGCCCGAGGCGTCCGCAGCACACGTCCCGCCGCCCGTGCGCGCACACCAGGTACCGGGGCGCAGCGACCGGCTCGGAGCCGAGCGGCGGGCGGCCGTCGGCGATCCCGGCCAGGTCGAGGTCCAGCAGGCCCTTGGCGTCGGCGAGTGCACAGCGGCGCGCCCACGTCGTGCCCGGACCGCTGGACACCACGACACACGACCGCGGGTCACCGTGCCGGCGGCCTGGCCGGCGGCGCACCGCGGCCAGACCGATGCCCACCTCGTCGCACCGCAGACGCAGCTCGGCGGCGAGCGCGGGCTCCAGCAGGCTGCCGGGCGCGTCGCCGCCCCAGGGTCCGGCGTGCTCCAGCAGGACCCAACCCGCGACGTGTCGCGCGGAGCCCAGCAGCGGCTCGCCGAGCCGGCCGGAGACGGTGGTGCAGCTGTCCGACCACTGGTTGCGGGAGGGCATGGGGCTCCGATCGCTGGAGGGCGTGGCCGAAGGCCTGCGGCGGGTCGCGATTGAGGTCAGGGTAACCTAAGATGTTCCGCACGCCATGATCGGCGAGTGGGTCGACGCGGGAGGTCGGCGTGGGCAGGTCGGACAAGCTGCTGCGGAAGGCGGCCAAGCGGCGGATCGACACGATGCAGCGCCACGTGCTGATCTGTGTCGACGACGACTGCGACCGCAAGCTGCTGCGCCGGTTCCGCAAGGCCATCGACGCCGCTGGCCTGCGCGCGACGGCCGCCATGTCGAAGGTCCAGTGCTTCGGCATCTGCACCGCCGGGCCGATCGTGGTCGTCTATCCGGAGGGCACGTGGTATGCCCGCGTCTCCGATGACGTGGTCGACCGCATCGTCACGGAGCACCTGCGGGACGGCCGGCCGGTCGACTCCCACGTCTTCCTCCGCAACCCGCTGTGCCCGGTGACGACCATCGCCGATTCGGCCTGATGGCACTTGCGTCCTCACTAAGGTCACCCTAAGCTCATGGACCGCAGCGGACGTGCCGCCACGATCGCCCGGCCGGCACCGTCCCGCGCAGGCCGCGACGGCTGGCGCTCCGCCGCGGCGTGGTGGGTGCGCCGGGAGCTCGGGGTTCCCGCCGGCCGCCTCATCCGGATCACCGACGTTCGCGAGCTGGATCGCGGCCAGGCGTGGGTCGCCGTGGCCGGTCGAGCGCTGGTCGTCGGCCTTGCGCGGGTGTCGGGCGAAGGCCCCGGCGCGCATCGACACGACTGCGGCGCGGAGCGCTACGACCTGCTCTACCTGTGCGACGACGGCGGGGTGCGCGTGCGCTGACCGGCCCGCCTGGCCGGTGTCGGAGGGAGGGCGGCCCGTATCTGACACGACTGAGGTTTGCTTCCCTCAGTTCGAAGCCACATCGATCCGGGAGCAGACGATGCGTGTTCGATCCATGGCGGTGGCGGCGTCGCCGCGCTGACGATGCTGGTCACCGGCTGCAGTGGAGCGGCGAGGTCGCCGCCCTCCGAGCCGCTCACGGCTGTGCCGGCCGCGGACGGCGTCGCCGCACCCGGCGCAGCGTCGCCCTGGTCGGGAGGCGTCGGAGGTCGATGCCCCCGGCCACGCGGTGTGGAAGCGCCGGACGGGCGGGT
>CAYVGE010000128.1:10521-11742 GCA_964450395.1 uncultured Actinomycetota bacterium | reverse complement strand
TCAAGGTGCTGGAGGAGCCGCCGCCGCGCACCGTGTGGGTGCTCGAGCTCGCCGATCCCGAGGAGCTGCCGGACACCATCGTGTCGCGCTGCCGCGTGGTCCGCGTGTCGCCATGGGACCGCGAGACCCTGCGGGCCGAGGCAGCCGACACCGTCACGGGCTCGGCGGCCGACCGTGAGCTGGCGGTGCGTGCCGCGATGGGCTCGCCGGCACGCCTCCGGCAGTTCCTGGCCTCCGAGGACGGGCTCGACGACCTCCGGCGGCACCGCCGCATCCCGCGTGAGCTGCGCGAGCAGGGTCCCGGCTACGCGCTCGTCGCCGCGCAGGAGCTCGCCGCCGAGATGAAGCGGGCCGTCGCCGAGGTCCAGGCGCAGGCGAAGCAGGAGCGCGCCCAGCTGGAGGAGTTCTACGGCGATGCCCCGCCCCGCGACGTCGTGCGCCAGCTGGAGCAGCGCGCGACCCGCGGGGAGCGTGAGGTCAAGACCACCGTGGCCCAGACCACGCTGGACGACCTGGCGGGCTGGTACCGCGACGTCCTGCTCGTGCGCGGCGGCGGTGCGCCCGACGAGGCGATGCACGCCGACGACGCCGGCGGGCTGCGCGCGGACGCCGGCGCGCTGACCGAGCAGGCCCTGCTGCGCTCGCTCGACATGGTGTTCGCCCGGCGCGAGGAGCTCGAGCTCAACGTCCAGATGACGCTCGCCGTCGAGGCGCTGCTGCTCGACCTGTGGACGATCGCCGCCGCGGCCTGACGCCGGTCTGCGTGAGCCGCTGGAGCCGTTCGGGATGGGCGGGATCCACGGTCGGGGAGCCCGACCGCGCACGTCACTCCGCCGCGGTCACCTGCTCGGAGGGGCCCTCGCTGCCCACGTCGCGCTGCGCGGAGGGCTCCTCGCTGTCGGACTCGGAGGGCGTCGGAGTCGGCGGCTCCTCATCCGCGGGTGACCCGGACGGAGCGGGAGCGGACGGTGCGGGTGCGGGGGTCGGCCAGGCGGGGCTCGACGGCCAGGGGGACGCGGGTGGCGTCGGGCGGGGCGCGGACGGCTCCAGGGTCACGCGCTCGGAGGTGACGGGCGTGCGCTGGTGGGTCGACGGCGCCGGCCCGGTACCCCCACCGTCGCCCGGTCCGGACGAGCCGGCCGACCGGGTGCGGGCCGTTCCCGACGACCCGCCGTCGCCTGTCCCGCCGCTCCCGCTGGCGGCGTCGTTGCCGCTGGCGTC
>CAYVGE010000128.1:0-10421 GCA_964450395.1 uncultured Actinomycetota bacterium | reverse complement strand
ACCCGCCGTCGCCTGTCCCGCCGCTCCCGCTGGCGGCGTCGTTGCCGCTGGCGTCATTGGCGCCGGCGTCGCTCCCGCCGCCGGCGTCGGAGCTCCCGGTGTCGCCGGTGTCGTCCTCGACGGCGGCAGCGGTCCCGACGCCGTCACCGCTGGACGTCCCCAGGGCGATGGTGCCGTCGGGTCCCGTCGGGACAGGCTCGGCGGTCACGACCGGCACCGGCTCGGGGTCGGTGCCGATGGCCGACGTCGCGTCGGTGTCCTCATCGTCCAGGGCGATCTCGGACCAGCCGGGGTCCGGCGCGTTGCGTCCCGCGCCGGGCAGGAACGACTGCTGTTCGGACGGCAGCTTGAGGCTGTGGGCGATCACGATGAGCGCAGCGAACATGATGGCGGTGGTCAGGAAGACCCCCGCCGCGCGCATCAGGAACGGCGTCGATCGCATCAGGGAAACCCTAGAGTGCGTGCGGCGCACGCACGACCTGGCTCCACCTGTACCGACGCCACAGGCGTGCCCGGTCCCACATCGGCCTCCACAGCGCCGACCTGCCGTGCCAGGATGGTCGCGGCCGCCGCCGAGAGCGGCCGGAACGAGGTTCCACGGTGCGCTTTCTGCAGGACCACGCCCCCACGCACGACCTGACCTTCGACGACGTCTTCCTGGTGCCGAACCGGTCGGGGGTGAGCTCGCGCCTCGACATCGACCTGTCGACCGACGACGGCACCGGGACGACGATCCCGCTGGTCGCGGCGAACATGACGGCGGTGTCGGGACGCCGGATGGCCGAAACCATCGCGCGTCGCGGGGGGTTGGCCATCATCCCGCAGGACATTCCGGGCGAGGTGGTCCGCGACGTTGTCGCGTCGCTCAAGGGCCGTCACCCCGTGTTCGACACCCCGATCACACTGGAGCGCCACGACACGGTCGGTGCGGCACTCGCGCTGCTGCCCAAGCGGGCCCACGGCGCGGTCATCGTCACCGAAGGGGGCGCACCGGTCGGGATCGTCACCACCGCCGACTGCCAGGGCGTCGACCGCTTCGCCCAGCTCGGGACGATCATGTCGACCGCCGTGGTCACGCTGCCCGATACCGTCGACCCCGAAGACGCCTTCCGTGAGCTGGCCGCGGCCCGCCGCCGGGTCGCGCCCGTCGTCGACGCTGACGGCCGACTGGTGGGGGTGATCACCCGCGCCGGCGCGGTGCGTTCGACCCTGTACCGGCCGGCGCTGGACGACGCGGGCCGGCTGCGGGTCGGCGCGGCCATCGGCATCGGCACGTCGGCGGAAACCCGCGCCAAGGAGTTGCTGGACGCGGGGATCGACGTGCTGGTCGTGGACACCGCGCACGGCCACCAGGACACGATGCTGTCCACACTGCGCCGGATCGCCGAGCTCGACCTGGGGGTCCCGCTCGTGGCGGGCAACGTCGTCACGGCCACCGGGGTGCACGACCTGGTCGAGGCCGGTGCCGACATCGTCAAGGTCGGGGTGGGTCCGGGTGCCATGTGTACGACCCGGGTGACCACGGGCGTCGGCCGGCCCCAGCTGTCGGCCATCGTCGACTGCGCCGGCGAGGCCCACCGCCTCGGTGGGCACGTGTGGGCCGACGGGGGCATCCGCACGCCGCGCGACGTCGCCCTGTCGCTGGCGGCCGGCGCCAGCAACGCCATGATCGGCTCCTGGTTCGTCGGGACGCACGAGTCGCCGGGCGACCTCGAGCACGAGCCGGACGGCCGGCCCTACAAGCTGAGCTTCGGCATGGCGTCGGCGCGCGCGGTCGACCGACGGACCGCCGGCGAGGACCCGCTGGAGCGGGCGCGCAAGCAGTTCTTCGAGGAGGGCATCTCGTCGGCGCGCATGTACCTGGACCCGGAGCGGCCCGGCGTCGAGGACCTGATCGACCAGATCACGGCCGGCGTGCGCAGCGCCTGCTCCTACGCGGGGGCCGCGACCCTGCGCGAGCTGCGCGACCGGGCCGTGCTGGGCGTGCAGACCACCTCGGGCTTCACCGAGGGCAAGGCACTGCCGCGGGGCTGGTAGCGTCGGTCGCCGGTCGTCGACCCGGAGGTCCCGCATGATCGCCGCCGCACTCGACGCTCGCCTGGACCACGTCGCCACCGCGGTGCCCGACGTCGATGCGGCGCTGGCGCACTGGTGCGGCACGGTCGGGGCGGGCATCGTCGCGCGGGAGCGCAACGGCCGCTTCCACAGCGCGCAGGTCCGCCTCGCCGGCGGCGGCAAGCTCGAGGTGCTGGCGCCGCCGCCCGCATCGGGGCCGGACAACTTCGTGGCCCGCTTCCTCGCGCGCTTCGGTCCGGTGCTGCACCACCTGACCCTGAAGGTCGGCGACCTCCGCGCCGCCATCGATACCGTCCGTGCCGGCGGCTACGACGTCGTCGACGTCCAGCTGACCGATCCGCACTGGCGTGAGGGGTTCCTGCGACCCAGCCAGGCGGGTGGGGTCATCGTCCAGCTCGCGTGGGCGGCCGAGGACGATGCCGCGTGGGCCGCGCGGCTCGGCGTCACCCCCACGGCGCCGGCGGACGACGCACCCCGGCTGCTCGGCCTGACGGTCGCCCACCCCAACCTCGCGGCGGCGCGGGCGCTGTGGGCGCTGCTCGGTGCCGACGTGACCGTCGGCGCCGACCGCCTGGTCTGCCGGTGGCCAGACAGCCCGCTCGACGTCGAGGTGGTCGCACGGAATCAGCCCGGACCTGTGGCGCTGCGCTTCGCCGACGCCGTGCCGATGCCCGCCGACGACACGCCGGTGCCGGCCGTCACGGTCGTCGGGTGACCGCCGTGGCCTCCGCGGCCGGTGCCGCATCGGTGGTGGCCGCGGTCCCGACGTCCGGTGCCATGCCGGCGAGCATCGCCGAGGGCAGCAGGAACCAGTGCCGGTCGACGCACTGCATCCGCACGTGCTCGATGGGCCCGTCGGAGCTCGCCAGCACCATGCGACGGGTGATCTCGGCCGCGGCGCCGCACTCGGGGCAGCTGGTCAGCTGCAGCAGCGGGGGCCGCTCGGTGGGGGACATGGCCATCACGCTCTCGGTGCCGTGGGGAACCTGATCGATGCACTACCAGAGCACCGTCACAGGGTCCTGATAGCCCGGGTTTCGATCGGCGGTCGATCGCGCCCGCGGCATGCAGTGCCGGTCGTCGTCAGACGTCGAGGGTCGCCAGCTCCTGCTCCCGGGTCTCGAGCTCGTCGGCGAGCTGCTCGGCCGTCCGCCGGGCGTCGCCGGCCCGTCGGTCCGCCCGGGAGGCCCGCGCCGCCAGCTCGTCGGCTTCAGTCCGCAGCCGCCGGGCCTTGTCCTCGGCCACCGCAGCGGTCCGGTCGGCCGCGTCCGCCCGTGCGGTCGCGCGCGACGCCTCGGCTGCCGCGCGGTCTGCGGTGCCCTGCGCGTCGGTCAGCCGGCGCCGTGCGTCGGCCACGGCCTTCATCGCCGCCCGGCGGGCCTGCGCACGCGCCTCGTCGCGGCGCGCGCGCTCCTCCTGCTCGGCGCCGTCGTCGGCGGCATCGTCCGCGTCGTCGGCCGGGGGCGCCTGCGCCTCGGCCGGCGGCCTGGTGTCGGGCGGCGCGACCAGCTGCAGGCCGTCGAGCGCCCCGAAGCCGGACGCGACCGGCAGCGTGGCGGACAGCCGGGCGGCGCCGACGACCGCGGCAGCGTCATCGTCGGCTGACGCCGCGTCGAACGTGGCGACGATGTCCCCCCGGTGGCTGTCGGCGGCGACGCCCCGCTCGGCAAGGATCGCGCCGGCGGTGTCAGCCAGCGCCTCGATCGCGGTGCGGCGGGCGCGGGTGGCCTCGCGCATGCCGCTCTGGCGGACCCCCGACAGCGCCCGGCGCTGGGCCGCCCTGACCTGGCCGCCGGCCGCGACCAGGTCATCGAACCCGTCCCGATGGGTGCGCACCGCCTGGTTGATGGCCCAGGCCGCGACCGTGGGGCGCCGCAGGCCGCCGACCTCGGTGGCCTCCTCGCGCCTGCCCTCGCCGCGCAGGGCCTTGACGAGCGCGTTGCGGGCGGCCGTGAACTCCTCGGGCGGCAGCGTGAACAGCTCGTCGACGCGTGGGTCGACGTCGGGTTCGTCCGCCACGCCTACCTCCGGCCGAGGGCTCTGCGGCAGCGTACCGTCCTCCGTCCCGACCTCCGGCACGACCGACGCCCCGCGTGGCCCGGATCGCACTGGGTATCGTCGCGGCCCAGCGACCACGCGCACCGCACCGGGCGGGCGCGACGCCAGGAGGACACCGTGGACGTCGTCATCGCCGGAGGGCACGGCCAGATCGCCCTGCACCTCAGCCGCATGCTGTCCGAGCGGGGTGACCGCGTCCGTGGGATCATCCGCTCGGCCGATCAGGAGGAGGACCTGCACGACGTCGGGGCGACCGCGATCGTGCTCGACATGGAGCAGGCGTCCACCGCCGACCTCGCCGCGGCCATCGACGGCGCGGACGCGGTCGTGTTCGCCGCCGGCGCCGGGCCGGGCAGCGGCGCCGAGCGCAAGGAGACGGTCGACTACGGTGCCGCCGTGAAGCTGCGCGACGCCGCGTTGGAAGCGGGGGTCGGCCGCTACGTGATGATCAGCGCGATGGGCACCGACGACCCGCCCGGCGGCGACGAGGTCTTCGACATCTACCTGCGCGCGAAGGCGCGGGCCGACCAGGCCGTCATGGACAGCGACCTGGCGTGGACGATCGTGCGCCCCGGGCGGCTGACCGACGACGAGGGCACGGGGCGCGTCGCCCTCGCCCGCCACGTCGAACGCGGCGAGATCCCGCGCGAGGACGTCGCCGCCGTGGTGCTCACCGCGCTCGCCGACGAGCGGGCCGTCGGCCGGGTGGTCGAGGTCGTGGCCGGTGACCAGCCGATCGGCGACGCCTTCGCCGCGGGCGCGTAGGCTGCGACCATGTGCCGGAGCATCCAGCAGCTGCGCGGCGCCGAGCCGCCGGCCACCGAGTCCGAGATCCGCGATGCCGCCCTGCAGTACGTGCGCAAGATCAGCGGCTACCGGGTGCCGTCACAGGCCAACGCCGAGGCGTTCGACGCCGCGGTCGCCGAGATCGCCGCGGCGACCGATCGGCTGCTCGACGGCCTGCGGGTCGCGCCCGGGTCGAAGCCCGCGGTGCCGGTCCAGCGCCGCCTGCGCTCGGCGCGGATCTGACCTGACCCGGCGCGTCGCTGGCGCGGCGGACCGGTCCCGGTGACCGGCGGCGCCCGCGCCCCTTGAGCACGCCTGCCGTGTTGCGGTCCTGTCACAGGATCTCTGTCCCGGTTCGACAACCAGCCACGACACGGCATACTTCGTGGGGGTGCGATGCGCGTACCGCGCGCGGACCGTGCGTGCTGCGCATCGCCGGACGGGACTTCGTACGACGACGTACGCCAGCGGTGACTGCTTCAGGGGGCGCTCATCTTCGGTGCACACGGTGGGACGCGCGCCCACATCACGACCTTCTCGGCGATCGCGCTGCGACTGGTGCTCGTGGTCGCGATGACGTGTTCGGTGCTCGTCGTCAGCCAGCAGCCCGCCGAGGCGGTCAGCAAGGCGCGGGTCGTCGAGGTCCAGAAGCGCCTGCAGCGGCTCGGGTTCGACATCGTCGCGGACGGCATCGTGGGGCCGCGCACCCGCCAGGCGGTCTGTGGTGCCCGGCGGGTCCTGCGCTACGGGCACCCCAAGCGCAACGGCGTCAAGTGGAACGATGTCGTCCAGCTGCGCAAGCGGACCAGGCTGCCCAAGCCCAACAAGGGCTCGACGTACCTGTGGGTCGACCGCAAGTGCCAGATGATGTACCAGGCCAAGAACAACCGCTGGGTGGGGCTGTACAAGATTTCGACCGGCGCGCGGGGGCACGCGACCCCCGGCGGCAACTACCGGATCACCTGGCGGTGGCCCGGCTGGCACAACAGCAGCCAGTACCCGAGCGACTCGGGCAACGGCAACATGTACAACTCGATGTACTTCAAGAGCGGCGGCTACGCCATCCACGGCAGCCGGTCGGTGCCCTGGTACCCGGCCAGCCACGGGTGCGTCCGCGTGTCGGTGAGCGACGCCAACCGCCTGTACCGCAGCGTCGGCATCGGCACCCCGGTGAGGATCTTCGGCAGCTGGTGACGGCGTCCGGGGTGGCCCGTCGCGAGGGGTCACCGACCGCCCCGGCGGATGCCGTCTGGTGACCGGCGTGCATGACCGGCGCGGGGGACGGCACACCCGGCTGGAGGTCGCCCGCGCCGTGGCCGACACTGCGGGCATGCGCACCCTCCTGGCCGAACCCGGCGCCGCCTGGCGACGTGCGCCGACGGCGTGGCGGCTGGCCTACGTCGTCGGCACGGCGCTGATGGCGGTCGGGCTGGCGCACGGGATCGCGTGGCTCGTCCTCGGTGGAGCCTGGGACGGGCCGATCAGCTTCCGCAAGCCGTACACGTTCGGCGTGTCGTTCGGCCTGACCACGATCACGCTGGCGTGGTTCGCCGACCGGCTCGGACTCGGGCGCCGGGCGGGCTGGCTCCTGCTGGCGCCGCTGGCGGCGGCCAACACCAGCGAGGTCGTCTGGGTCTCGATCCAGCGCGCCCGCGGCGTCGCCTCGCACTTCAACTTCGCAACCGCGCTCGACCGGACGCTGTACATCGTGGCCGGCGGTGGCGCGATCGCCGTGACCAGCCTCGTGGTCGTCGTGCTGACCGTGCTGGCGTTCGCGCGCCGGACCGATGACCCGGCGCTGACGCTGGCCATCCGCTCCGGGCTCGTGCTGCTGCTGGTCGCGGTGGCCGACGGCGTGGCGATGATCATGGTGGGCAGCGCCCGGGCCTCCGACGGCCAGACGGCCGAGCTGGTCCGGTGGGGCACGGCGGGCAACATGCGGGTGACCCACTTCCTCGGCCTCCACGGCATGCAGGTGCTGTCGGCGCTGGCGGTGTGGACGGTCGGGGCCGCGGTCGGCCTGCGCGACCGCGTGCGTGTGGTCGCCGTCGCGGCCGCCGCCTGGGCGGTGCTGGTGCTCGCCGGGACCCTCCAGTGGCTGAACGGGCGCGCGGTCACCCAGCCCGGCCCGGTCGATGGCACGCTCGCGCTGCTCGCGGTGATGTCGCTCGTGGCCGTGGCCGTCCGCGCGGCCCGACTGGCCCGCCGGCGCGGACCCGTGCGGAGCACGCGTGCGGCTTGAGGACCTCGCCGCCCGGGCCCGGGCACTCGCCCCGCCGGGGGAGCGCGCGATCCTGGGCATCACGGGCCCGCCCGGCGCCGGCAAGTCGACGCTGGCCGAGCGCCTGGCGGGTGCGCTGCTCGCCGACGGGTACCCGGTGCGGCTGGTGCCCATGGACGGCTTCCACCTGGCCGACGTCGCCCTCGACCGGCTGGGGCGGCGGGACCGCAAGGGTGCGGCCGACACGTTCGACGGCTTCGGGTACCTCGCGCTGCTCGAGCGGATCCGGGCCGGTGGCGACCACACGGTGTACGCACCGTCGTTCCACCGCCAGCTGGAGCAGCCCCTCGCCGGCGCCATCGGCGTCGAGCCGGACGACCGGCTGGTCATCACCGAGGGCAACTACCTGCTGCTCGGGGCACGGCCGTGGACCCGGGTCCGTGCGCAGCTCGCGGAGGTCTGGTACTGCGCGCTCGACGACGACGTCCGGCGCCAGCGGCTGGTCGCCCGCCACGTCGAGTTCGGCAAGGCACCGGACCATGCCGCCGAGTGGGTGGCCACGGTCGACGGGCCGAACGCGGACCTCGTCGCGGCGACCCGGGGACGTGCGGACCTGATCGTGGACATGGCGTCGCTCTGAGGCCGGGGCGGACCGGCGCCGCCCCGGCGGTCCGTGGTCGTCGCGTTGGGTTGGTCCCGTGGACCGGGATGTGGTCAGCGGCCGGCAGGATGACGGCGGACGACGTCGGTGCCGTACCGGACGCCGCAGCCGTCGCAGCGCACCCACTCGGCCGCCGAGCCCAGCGGGATCAGCGGCAGGAGGAACAGCGTGAACCAGCGACGGGCCCGTTCGTGGTGGTAGGTCCGGTCGCCGCCCTCGTTCGGGCACCGGAACCGGCCCCGGTCGACGGTGCTGGTGCGGTTCCTGAGCCCGACGATGACGAACATGTCGCTTGCTCCCTGCGGCGCGCCGGTGGCGGGGTGGGCGGTCGCGCCCAGCATCGCCGGTCCGGGCGTCGCTCAACCGGTGGACCTCGCTCCGGTGAGGCTGACACCCGCACGCGGGGCCGCTCGGCGCTGATCATCGTGTGCGCGTGGCGATGGGAGGTCCGGTCGCCGGCGCCCCGTCCGGGTTGATCTCGGGAGTTGGGCGGTGGTCGCCGGCGAGCACGAACTTCCCCTCGGCGATGGCTCGACGGACTGCGTGACGACTGACACGCCGTTGCGAGGGACCACCGTCACATGGGGAACGGCTGCGCCCTGTCGCGCACCGTCACCCACTGGCTGAACGTGAACTCGTCCCAGTTGGCCTTTCCGCCGAACCGGGCGCCGTTGCCCGAGGCCCCGATGCCGCCGAACGGGACGTGCGCCTCGTCATCGACCGTGGATTCGTTGATGTGGACCATGGCGCACCGGAGTCGCTCCGCGAGCTGCAAACCGCGCGCCATCGAACCCGTCTGGATTGCTGCCGATAGTCCGTACTCGCTGTCGTTGGCCAGCGCCATCGCTTCGTCGTCGTCGCTGAAAGTCACGACCGGCGCGACCGGACCGAACACCTCCTCGCGGTACGCCCGCATGTCGGTCGACACGTTGGTGAGCACGGTGGGCTTGTAGAACAATCCGCCACCCGGCCCCCCGCTGGCGAGATCGGCGCCGCCGTCGACGGCCTCGTCGACGATCGCGCTGACCCGATCGACCTGCCGCTGGTTGATCAGCGGCCCCAGCGCGACCTGCTCCCGGTACGGGTCCCCAACCGGCAGGTTCTCCGCACGCTGCACGAGCCGGCCCACGTACTCATCGGCTACCCGCTCGTGGACGACGTGGCGGCCGGCGGTCATGCAGATCTGACCCTGATGGAAGAAGGTGCTCCACGCCCCCGCGGAGCTGGCAGCCTCCATGTCGGCGTCGTCGAGCACGATCAGCGCGTTGTTGCCACCGAGCTCGAGCGCGACCCTCTTGGTGCAGCGTGCGGCCTGCTCAGCGACCTTCCTCCCCACCGCCGTCGAGCCCGTGAACGAGATCATCGGAATCCGAGGTTCGGTCACGATCGCTTGGCCGGTTTCGACGTCACCCGGAAGCACGTGAAAAACCCCCTCAGGCAGGCCTGCCTCCTCGAGCAGCCGCGCGATCAGGAACCCACCGGAGACCGGCGTCTCCGGCGACGGCTTGTGGATGACCGCGTTGCCAACGGCCAGGGCCGGCGCGATGGTGCGGATCGACAGGATCAGCGGGAAGTTCCACGGTGACAGCGAACCGACGATGCCGTAGGGAATGCGACGGATGTAGCTGAGCCGGCCCGGCGTCCCGGTCGGCAGCATCTGGCCGTACGGGTCCGACAGCATGGCGCCGGCCTCGAGCAGCTCGTTGGTCGCGACGTGGAGTTCGAAGGCCCCCTTGCCGGCGACGGCGCCGGTCTCGCGGACGATCCAGTCGCGCAGCTCGTCCGTGTGCTCGTCGATGAGCTGGGCGGCGCGGTTCATGATGACGCGGCGCTGTTCGTAGCCGGCGGCGCTCCACTCCGGCTGCGCTTCCTGTGCGAGCTCGGCGGCACGAGCGACGTCGTCGCCCGATGCCAACCCCACCTGGCCCAGGTTCTCGCCTGTCGCCGGCTCGGTGACCTCGAACGTGCTGCTGGCGTCCCGCCAGCCACCCGAGAACAATGTGCCGTTCCAGCGGTCGGTGTCGAGGATGGTCATGTCGTCTCCTTCCCGGCGTGAGCCCACGCGGCCGCGCGCCCGTACATGGCGTCGGCGGGTTGCGGTCGGGCCCGTCATGGCGCATCGTGCCCGTCGGCCTGGTCGACGATGTGCGGCTCGTCACGGCGTTCGCGCGGTCCGACGATGCCAGGGTGGCAGCACGGACGGATGACGACGGACACAACGTCAGCGACCACGGTGGTTGATCGCCCCTCCAACCGTGACCGGGCGAGGAGGTGTCTGTGAAGATCAGCGTGTCGTGCGCAGCGGCTACGCCGTCGGAGATCCGCGCGTCACCGCCGAGCATCTGGTCGAGCGGGCCCGAGCCGCAGCCGACGCCGGGCTGGCCGCGAGCTCCAGATCAGCGAACTGGCCGCCGTCCGTCTATGCTTCGGGCTGGCGTTCGGCCTCGGCGTTCCCAGGATTCCGGGCCACAGCGGCTCACTGATCCGACGAGTGATCCGCTCTCCAATCGCCATGCACCACCAGGTAGCGAGCCGAGATCGGCAAAGACGCAGGTCAGAGGCCCAAGACCCGCCGGGATAGCTCAGTCGGCAGAGCGGCTCACTCGTAATGAGCAGGTC
>CAYVGE010000127.1:0-11786 GCA_964450395.1 uncultured Actinomycetota bacterium | reverse complement strand
CCAGCGGTGCTTCAACGTCAGCGAGCTCGAGGAGTGCCGGATCTGCCGTGACGCCCGTCGTGACCCGACGGTGCTGTGCGTCGTGGAGGAGCCGCGCGACGTGCTGGCGATCGAGAAGACCAACGAGTTCCGCGGCCGCTACCACGTCCTGGGTGGCGCGATCTCGCCGATCGACGGTGTTGGTCCCGAGCAGCTGCGGGTGCGCGAGCTCGTGGCGCGGATCGGTGCCGAGGACGTCGCCGAGGTCGTGCTCGCCACCAACCCCAACGTCGAGGGCGAGGCGACCGCCAGCTACCTGTCCAAGCTGCTCAAGTCGATGGAGCTGCGGGTCAGCCGGATCGCGTCGGGCCTGCCGGTCGGCGGTGACCTGGAGTACGCCGACGAGGTCACGTTGGGCCGGGCCTTCGCCGGCCGCCGCGCCATCTGAGCCGCCGGCCGCCGCCGGGCGCGGCGGCGCCGATGACCCGTTGACACAGCGCGCACGGCCTGCGTACGGTCCTCGGCGGCCGATCTGCGGATCGTGGTCCTCAACCGCGCACGACCCGCGTCGGGATCGTGGGACGTGCATCGGAGGAACCATGGGCCAGCTCGTGCGGCCGCTTGAGGAGTTCGGGCAGGACGACGTCGGGATCGTGGGAGGCAAGAACGCCTCACTCGGCGAGATGCTGCGCGGGCTCAAGGAGCAGGGCGTCCGCGTGCCCGAGGGCTTCGCGATCACCGTCGAGGGCTACCGCCGGTACGTCGACGAGAACGGCATCACCGCGCAGATCGCGAAGGCGGTCGAGGAGCTGCGCACCGACGAGGGGCGGCTGCGTGAGGTCGGCGACCGGCTGCGGCGGGCGGTCGGGCGGGGGAGCTTCCCCGAGGATCTCGCCGCCGAGGTCCGGGAGGCCTACGACGCGCTGTGCGAGCGCTACGACATGGTCGAGGCCGACGTCGCCATCCGCAGCTCTGCGACGGCCGAGGACCTGCCGGACGCCAGCTTCGCCGGGCAGCAGGAGACGATGCTCAACGTCACCGGGCACGAGGACGTGCTCGACGCGGTGCGGTTCTGCTACACGTCGCTGTTCACCGACCGGGCCATCGTCTACCGGGCGCGCCACGGGTTCGACGACCGCGAGGTCGCGCTCAGCGTCACCATCCAGAAGATGGTGCGCGCCGGCCGGGCGTGTTCCGGTGTCGCCTTCACCCTGGAGCCCGACACCGGCTTCCCCGACGTCATCGTCATCAACGGGGCGTGGGGCCTGGGCGAGCACCTGGTCCGCGGCAACGTCGAGCCCGACGAGTGGGTCGTCTTCAAGCCGGCGCTCGACGGCACGACCCCCGACGGGCAGCCGCAGCGGCCCATCATCGATCGGATCCGCGGCTCGAAGCTGTCCAAGGAGGTCTACGCGCGCGGCGAGGCCGCCGCGACCAAGGTGGTCGACTGCCGCCGGCGTGAGCGCGAGTCCTACGTGCTCTCCGACGACGAGGTCCTCGAGCTCGCCCGGTGGGCGCGGTCGATCGAGCAGCACTACGGCCGGCCGATGGACATCGAGTGGGCCAAGGACGGCGAGTCCGACGAGCTGTTCGTCGTGCAGGCGCGACCCGAGACGGTCCAGTCGCGGGCCGGCGCGTCGGTGCTGACCAGCTACCGCGTGCACACCGACGCCGCGCCGGTGGTCAAGGGGGTCGCGGTCGGCGGAGCCGTCGCCAGCGGCACCGTCCGCCTGCTGGCCTCCCCCGAGGACGCCGACGAGTTCGAGGACGGCGACGTCCTGGTGACCGAGATGACCGACCCCGACTGGGGGCCGCTGATGGCGCGCGCGAGCGCGGTGGTCACCGACCGCGGCGGGCGGACGGCCCACGCCGCGATCATCAGCCGCGAGATCGGCATCCCCGCGGTGGTCGGCACCGACGACGCGACCAGCGTGCTCACCGACGGCGACGTGGTCACCGTGTCGTGTGCCGAGGGCGACGCGGGACTGGTGTACCCGGGGGAGGTGCCGTGGGTCGAGGAGACCCTCGATGTCAGCGACCTGCCCGAGACCGAGACCAAGGTCATGCTCATCCTGGCGTCACCCGGTGCGGCGATGCGCTGGTGGCAGCTGCCGTCCGACGGCGTCGGGCTGGCCCGCATGGAGTTCATCGTCAACGACCACATCCAGGTCCACCCGATGGCGCTGGTCCGCTTCGACGACGTCGAGGACCGCAAGGTCCGCAAGCACATCGAGCAGCTGGCCGTGGGCTACGACGACCTGCGCGCGTACTTCGTCGACCGCCTGTCGCTGGGCATCGCGCGCATCGCCGCGTCGCGCTACCCGGACCCCGTCGTGGTGCGCACCAGCGACTTCAAGAGCAACGAGTACGCAGACCTGATCGGCGGCCGGCAGTTCGAACCTGTGGAGAGCAACCCGATGCTCGGGTGGCGCGGCGCCAGCCGCTACTACACGGAGGGCTACCGCGAGGCGTTCGCGCTGGAGTGCCGGGCGCTCAAGCGGGTCCGCGAGACCATGGGGCTGGACAACGTCATCATCATGCTGCCGTTCGTGCGGACCCTCGGCGAGGCGGACGGCGTGCTCGAGGTGATGGCCGACGAGGGCCTCGAGCGCGGCAGGCAGGGGCTGCAGGTCTACGTCATGTGCGAGATCCCGGCCAACGTGCTGCTCGCCGACCAGTTCGCCGACCGCTTCGACGGCTTCTCGATCGGGTCGAACGACCTCACCCAGCTGGTGCTGGGGGTCGACCGGGACTCCGGCCACCTCGCGCACCTGTTCGACGAGCGCAACCCCGCGGTGCGCAAGGCCATCGGCATGGTGATCGAGGCCGCCCACGCCAAGGGTCGCGTGGTCGGCATCTGCGGGCAGGGGCCCAGCGACCACCCCGACTTCGCCGCGTTCCTCGTCGAGTCGGGCATCGACTCGATCTCGGTCAACCCCGACGCGCTGCTCACCACCCGCCAGAACGTCGCCAAGGTCGAGTCCGAGCGCGCCTGACCCCCCGGGTCGGGCCGCCCGACCCGTCGGGGTCAGCCGGCGGCGGCGGCCGGGTGGTCGTCGGCGAGCAGGCGGTCGACCAGGCGGGGCAGCACGTCGGCGAGCCCGGCGTCGATGCGCACGGCGGCGTCGTCATCACCGCGGGTCGGGCCCCGGTTGACGATGGCCACGGGGATCCGCTCCCTGCGGGCGTGGATGACGAACCGGTAGCCGGACATGACGGTCAGCGACGAGCCGACGATCAGCAGGAGTCGCGCGGCGTCGACCATCGCGTAGCTGCGGGCGACGCGGGCGCGCGGCACCGACTCGCCGAAGAGCACGCCGCCGCACCGCCCGCAGCCGACGACGGTGAACCCGTGCTCCGCCTCGACATCGAGGTCGGCATCGCCATCAGGGGCGACCGCAGTGGGACGCTGGTCGAAATCGGGGTTCGCGTCTGTCAGCCGCTCGGCCATCTCGCGACGGGACCGCCGGTCGCCACATCCCAGGCAGACCGTGCGCGCCAGGTTGCCGTGCAGCTCCACGACGTCGCGACTGCCGGCGGCGTGGTGCAGCCCGTCGACGTTCTGGGTGATCAGGCCCGTCGACCAGCCGCCGCGCTCCAGCGCGGCGACCGCGGTGTGCGCCGCGTTGGGGCGGGCACGTCGGACGTGGCGCCAGCCGACCTGGCTGCGCGCCCAGTACCGCTGGCGCGCGACGGGATCGGTGACGAACTCGCGGTAGGTCATCGGCGCGGTGCGACGGACAGCCCCGCTCGGACCGCGGTAGTCGGGGATGCCCGAGTCGGTGGAGGCGCCGGCACCGCTGAGCGTGACGACATCCCCGCCGGCCGCCAGGCGCGCCAGCTGCTCGATCAGCTCGTCCACACCCCGAGCGTAGGTCGTCGCGTCGTCGCCGGCCGCGTCCACCGGTCCGGCGCGCCGCGGCACGCAGCGGCGGGCGCGCACCTAGCGGGCGATGTCCAGCACGACCCGCGTCGGGTCGGCCAGCACCGTGACCGTGAAGGGAGTGACCCGGTCGACGCCGACCGCCCACGCCAGGGTGCTCTCGAAGTCGCCGGTCTCGACGATCTCGATGACGTTGCGGGTGCCCACGTCGTCGCCGGCGATACGCCGCGGGCCGGTGTAGATCTCGACCGGCTCGTCGCCGCTGAGGTCGACGCCCGAGGCCAGCGAGAAGATCACGGTCAGCGCACCCTCGCCCGCGAGGTCGATCTCCCTGCCCGAGCCGGACTCGCTGACCGGCCCCTCCACGTACTCGGCCCGGAAGCTGGGCGCCGGCCCCTCGAACTCCCACACGACCCGGTCGAAGCCGGGATGGCGGCCGGCCCGGACCTCGGTGAGGTAGGCCACGCCCGCCCCGCTGCCCCCCGGGAAGTCCGGGGAGACGACCGGCTCGGTCGTCGCCTCGACCGGGAAGGTCTTGGGCTCGACGGTCGCGGCCTCGACCACCTCGGCGCCCGCGGTCGCGGTCGGCAGCCCGGTGGGCGCGGTCACGGAGGAGGGCTCGAGCGTCGGCTCGGCGGGTGCGATCGCGACCGCGGACGAGGCGTCGGGCTCGGCGACCTGGTCTGCGCCCGACGCGCTGCAGGCGGCGAGCAAAGCGCAGAGGATGCCAGCTGCGAGGCGACGCACGGTCGTACCAGTCCTTCGATCACGTCAGGCGGCCAGGGTGGTGGCGCGATCGTAGCGGAGTGCCCCCTGCGCGTGGGACACGCGCCTCGGTCTCGCCTGCCGGACGCCGTGCCGTGCGTCACGGTACGTCGGCGACGCGCACGACCAGTGGCGTGCTGGCCCGCGCGATGGCGCGCCGGGCCCGGACGTCGCCGAACGCCGGCGTGCCGTCGCCGGGCTGCGTGCCGTAGTCACCGAACTGGGCGTGGGTGACGCCGTCGAGCTCCACGAGCTCGGCATCGCCGGGCAGACGGGCCGTCGCGGCATCGTACGCCGCGCGGTCGAGCACGCCGTCCTCGCTTCCGGTGATCGACGTGACGGCGACGTCGGCGGGGATCGTGGCGTCGTCGGGCGGGTAGCTCGCCCACAGCAGCAGGCCCGCGACGCCGGTCGCGGGATCGGCGGCGTACCGGGCGGCCGCCACGCCGCCCAGGCTGTGCCCGCCGACGATCCAGCGGTCGATGGCGGGGTGCGCACCGCGGACGGCGTCCGCGGCATTGACGTCGAGCAGCGCGACGTCGAGCGGCGGATCCACGACGACCACCAGCACCCCGGCCTGGTCGGCGAGCGTCCGGGCGATGGGGGCGTAGGCGTCGGCGTCGATGCGCGCGCCGGGGTAGAGGATCACGCCGACGGCGCCCGCGTCGGGGCCGAACGACAACCAGTCGTAGCCGGTGGCCTCGGCGACGTCGGCGATGCCCCGTGCCCGCCCGGTCGGCTCCGGCCCGGCCCGGGTCCATGCGATCGCGGCCCCGACCGTCAGCACCATGGCGACGACCAGGCCGAGCGCTACGCGACGCACCGTGGACCTCACCGGGTCGCCCATCCGGTGGGGAACGCCCGGTGCGTGGGATCGTTAGCATTGTGCGGGCCGTCGTCGGTCCGCGGTGCTGGCCGCCACACGTCGATGGGCGTCAAGGGAGCGAGCAAGGTCTGGGCGTGGTGTGATCGTTGTTCAGAAGTACGGCGGGACGTCGGTGGCCGACACCGAGCGGATCCGCCGGGTGGCGCAGCGGATCGAGCGCGCCGCCCGCGACGGCAACGGCGTGGTGGTCGTCGTGTCGGCGATGGGCAAGACGACTGACCGGTTGGTGCAGCAGGCGATCGAGGTCAGCCCCGAGCCGCCCGGTCGCGAGCTCGACATGCTGCTGACCGCCGGCGAGCGCATCTCGATGTCGCTGCTGGCGATGGCCATCCACGCCCGCGGCCTGACGGCCCGCAGCTTCACGGGGAGCCAGGCCGGCATCATCACCGACGCCGTGCACGGCAAGGCGCGCATCCTCGACATCACGCCGGGGCGCATCACCGAGGCGCTCGAGGGCGGTCACGTGGTGATCGTCGCCGGCTTCCAGGGCGTGTCGCGCGACTCCAAGGACGTCACGACGCTGGGGCGGGGCGGCAGCGACACGACCGCGGTTGCGTTGGCGGCCGCGCTGGGCGCGCCGGTCTGCGAGATCTACACCGACGTCGACGGCGTCTACACCGCCGACCCGCGACTGGTGCCCGCGGCCCGCCGGCTCCGGGAGGTCTCGCACGAGGAGATGCTCGAGCTGGCCGCGTGCGGCGCGAAGGTGCTGCAGGTCCGCAGCGTCGAGTACGCCCGCAATCACGACGTCGACATCCACGTCCGCAGCTCCTTCAGCTGGCAGGACGGCACCTGGGTCCGGAAGGCAGCGACCATGGAACAACCGATCATCTCCGGCGTGGCCCACGACACCGGTGAGGGCAAGCTGGTCATCCGCCGGGTCCCCGACAAGCCGGGCATCGCGGCACAGATCTTCACCGCCTTCGCCGACGCCAACATCAACGTGGACATGATCGTCCAGAACGTCGGCGACGACAGCACCACCGACATCTCCTGCACCCTACCGAGCGCCGAGGGACCGCGCGCGCTGCAGTTGCTGGAGCACGTGTCCACCGAGATCGGTGCACAGCAGGTCACCTTCGACGAGCAGATCGCAAAGGTGTCGCTGGTCGGTGCCGGCATGAAGACCCACCCCGGCGTCGCGGCCGCCATGTTCCGCGCCCTCAGCGACGCAGGGGTCAACATCGAGATGATCTCGACGTCGACGATCCGCATCTCGGTGGTCGTCCGCGACACCGACGTCGAGGCCGCCGTCGCCGCCGTGCACGAGCACTTCGGCCTCGGCGGTGACGTCGCCGCCCTGGGCGAGTCCGCCCTGCACTGAGCGGCCGGGCATCCACCGCCGCCCCGACCACCACCAGGACCACGAGGGACATCACCATGGGACGCACTGTTGCCATCGTCGGCGCGACCGGCGCCGTCGGTCAGGACCTGCGCCGGCTGCTGCTGCGCCGCGACTTCCCCGCCGACGACGTCGTGCTGCTCGCCTCCGAGCGGTCGGCCGGGCGCCGCCTCGTGCACGGTGACCGTGAGCTGACCGTGCGGGCGTTGTCGGAGCCGGGGGTGTTCGACGGGGTCGATGTGGCGCTCTTCTCGGCGGGCGGGGGTCGCTCGAGGGAGCATGCGCCGCAGGCCGTCGACGCCGGCGCCGTCGTCGTCGACAACTCGTCGGCGTGGCGCATGGACCCCGACGTGCCCCTGATCGTCACGGAGGTCAACCCCGACGACGTCGACGACCTGCGCAAGGGCATCGTCGCCAACCCAAACTGCACGACCATGGCGGCGATGCTCCCGCTGAAGGCCCTGCACGACGCGTTCGGCCTGACGGCGGTGGTCGCGACCAGCTTCCAGGCCGCCGGCGGCGCCGGGCAGCAGGGCATGGACGAGTTGCTGGCCCAGGTCCCCAGGCTGTTGACCGAGCCGGAGCTGCTTCGCCGTGACGGGGCCGCCGCGGCCAAGCTGGTCGAGCACCGCGTCCACGCGGCGACGCTGGCGTTCAACGTGGTGCCGTGGCTCGGGTCGCCCGCCCAGGACGGGTACTCCGACGAGGAGATGAAGCTGCGCAACGAGTCGCGCAAGATCCTCGGGCTGCCGGACCTGCGGGTCGCGCCCACGTGCGTGCGGGTGCCGGTCATGGCCGGGCACGCCATCGAGGTGCGCGCCACGTTCGACACCGAGGTCGACGTCGACCGCGCGACCGCCGCGATGCGGGCGTTCCCCGGACTCGAGGTGGTCGACGTGCCGACGCCGCTCGAGTGGGCCGGTCGCGACGAGGTGGCGGTGGGGCGCATCCGGCCCGACCTGGCCGACCCGCGGTCGCTCAACTTCTTCGTGGTCGGCGACAACCTGCTGAAGGGCGCCGCGCTGAACACGGTGCAGATCGCCGAGTTGCTGGTGGAGCGCGGTCGCGTGTAGCCTCTCGGTAGCAAGTAAGCCTACCCTTACCTGGAGAGCCTGATGCGGATGCGGATCCGGAGCCTGTTGATCGCCACCGTGCTGCTCGCTGCGTGCAGCGGTGCAGACGAGGGGGTGCGCACCGTTGGCAGCGAGTCGGGCTCCGGTTCGGGCTCGGCCAGCGGCTCCGCGTCCGGCACGTCCGGCTCGGCCAGTGGCACGTCGAGCGGCGTCACCTCCGAGGAGGCCACGACCGACGCCTCGGCGAGCGGGTCGACGACCGAGTAGGCCGCTGGCGTGGCTGCGAGCGCGTCAGCCGCGGCCGCAGCGGCACGGGGTCGCGTGGCACCGCGGACAGCCGTCGGCATAGCGCATCGCTGCCTCGGCGAGCTCGATGCCGGACAGGTCGGCCAGCGTGGTCAGCCACGCGAGGACGTCGGCGAACTCCTCCATGCGGTCGTCGTGCGATCCGCGGAAGATTGCGCGCGACAGCTCGCCGCACTCCTCGGTGAACCACGCGAACGTCCGCGCGGTGCCGCGCTCACGGTCCTTCGCGCCGTACAGCGTGCGCATCTGGGTCTGGAAGCCGGCGATGTCCATGGCGTCGCAGCCTAGCCAGTGCCGGGGGCGTCGGCGTAGGCTGCCCGCGGAGGGGTGATGGACGACCACCACCGCGCGCAGCTGGACCAGTGCTACGGCGGCCGTCGCTGGATCGTCGTCGCCGAAGTCCTGCAGGCGGCGACGGGCCTGGTGGCCGCGCTGCGCGACCACGGTGCCGGCCCGGTCATGGTGCTCGCCGGCTCGAGCGGCATCGGTCCGGGGCCCGACGGCGTGCCGGTCGCGCTGCTGGGCACCTCGGGGCCGTCGCTCATGGCCGCGATCCGGGCGTTCGAGCAGACGCTGGGTGCCCTCGGGGCGGACGCCCGCGCCGCGATCGACGCGTTCGACCCCGACGGCACCGCTGGGGTCATCGGCTCGCTGTTCACGGCCCACGAGGTGGTGGCCGGACGGCGCGTCCACGGGACCCGGCACCCCAGCTGGCGGCTGCTCGAGGACAAGACGGTCGTCGATGCGCTGTGGGACGGCGCGGGCGTCCCGCGGGCGCCGTCGGCGATCGTAGAGGTCGAGCGCGCCGCGTTGCGGGCCGCCTCGCGCACGCTCGATGGCGGTGACGGCGTGGTGTGGGCCGTCGACAACCGCGAGGGCTGGCACGGCGGCGCGACCGGTCTGCGGTGGGTCCGCTCGTCGCGTGACGTCGACCGCGCCGTCGCGGAGCTCGGGAAGGTCGCCGGGCGTGCCCGGGTCATGCCCTTCCTCGACGGGATCCCGTGCTCGATCCACGGCATCGTCTTCGACGAGGTGACCGTCGCGCTCCGCCCGTGCGAGATGGTCGTGCTGCGCCGGCCGGGTCGCCTCGACCTGCAGTACGCCGGAGCGGCGTCGACGTGGGATCCACCGCCGCAGCGCCGCGCGCAGCTGCAGGACCTCGCCGTCCGGGTCGGCGACCACCTGCGCGGCGCGGTCGGGTACCGCGGGGTGTTCACGGTCGACGGGGTCATGACCGCCGGCGGGTTCCTGCCGACCGAGCTCAACCCGCGCTACGGCGCCGCCGCCGACCTCCTGGCGGCGGCTGCTGGCGTGCCCCTGTACCTGCTCCACCTGGCGGTCATCGAGGACGTGGACGCCGAGTGGCGGCCCGAGGCGCTGGCGGCCGACATCGTGGCGGCCGCCGACCGCGCCCGCATGGCCCGCTCGTTCGTGGTCGTCCCGGGACCGGTCGCCGACGACGAGGCCGCGCTGTGCCGGGACGGTGACCGGCTGCGGCGCGTAGACGACGGGGAGGCGGCGGATGTGCGGGTGCGCGTCGGTCCGTCACCGATGGGCGGTGGGGTGCAGGTGCTGCTCGCGAGCGACCGCCACCCGGTCGGCAGGTCGGCCGCACCCACCATCGCGGCCGCGCTGCGGTGGGCCGACGCGGAGTGGAGCCTCGGCGTGGGACCGCTCGAGCCGGCACCCGATGTGACGGCGGTGGGCTCGTCCGAGACCCCGGAGCCCCACCGGTGACCCCAGCAGCCTACGACTGGTACCTCCGCGAGCGCGCCGCCGGGCCGCCGCCCGTCGTCAGGTGCCGGCGGCCTGCTCGGCCTCGAGGACCTCCTGCTTGTAGGTCTTCATCTCGCCGGACTGGTAGGCGTTCCAGTACTCGCGCAGGTCCTCGCGGATCTCCGTGGAGTACAGGAACAGCGCCAGCACGTTGGTGATCGGCATCAGGAAGATCAGTGCGTCCATCAGTGGCACGACGCTCTCGAGCTGCAGCGCTGCGCCGAGCACGACGAAGATGCAGAACAGGACCTGGAACGTCCGCACGACCAGGGTGCTCTCGCCGAACAGGTAGTTCGACGCCTTCACGCCGTAGTACGACCACGAGATCATCGTCGAGAAGGCGAACATGATCACCGCGATCGCGAGCACGTTCGGGAACCACGGGATGCGCTGCGCGAACGCCTCCGACGTCAGCGTGACGCCCTCCACGTCGCCGCCGCCGCCTTCGTACACCCCGGTGATCACGATGGTCAGCGCCGTGGCGGTGCAGATGATCACCGTGTCGATGAACGGCCCCAGCTGGGCGACGAAGCCCTCCCGGATCCACAGGTCGGTCCTCGCCGACGAGTGGGCGATGGCTGCGGACCCCAGGCCCGCCTCGTTGGAGAACGCCGACCGCTGGATGCCGATGACGAACGCGCCGAGGAAGCCGCCGGCGACGGCCTGCCCGGTGAAGGCGTCTGACACGATCAGGCCCAGCGCCTGCGGCAGTTCGCTGATGTTGACGAGGATGACGACGGCGGCGCCGAGCAGGAAGATGCCCGCCATGATCGGCACGAGCCTCTCGGTGACGCGGGCGATGCTGCGGATGCCGCCGATGATCACGATGCCGATGGCGATCGCCATGATGAGGCCGAAGACCCAGGCGTTGTTCGCCCAGAAGCCCTCGGCGCCGATGAAGTCCAGCTCGAGGAACTGCGCATAGGCCTGGTTGACCTGGAACATGTTCGCGGCGCCGAGGCCGCCGCCGATCGTCGCGAGGGCGAAGAACACGGCGAGGAACTTCGCGAGGCCCGACGGCATCCAGGTGAACTTGTCGCTGAGCCGGTCGATGTAGAACATCGGTCCGCCCGAGACGTGGCCGTCCTCGTATTCGTTGCGGTACTTGACCGCCAGCGAGCACTCGACGAACTTCGTCGACATGCCGAAGAAGGCTGCGATGATCATCCATAGCGTGGCACCCGGCCCGCCGGTCGAGATCGCGACGGCGACGCCGGCGATGTTGCCCAGCCCGACGGTCGCCGACAGGGCGGTCATCAGCGCCTGGAAGTGCGTGGTCTCGCCGGGGTCGTCGGGGTCGTCGTACTCGCCGCGCGTGATGTCGACGGAGTGCTTGAAGCCGCGCAGGTTGATGAACTGGTTGCGGAAGGTGAAGAAGACCGCTCCACCGATCAGCCAGATCACGACGAGCGGGACCGCCGTCTCACCCCCCAGCGGGATCGCGTAGAACACGATGCCGGACATGAAGTCCGCGACCGGGCCCAGCGTGTCCTGGATGGCGGCGTCGACGCCGTTGGCCTCCTGCGCCGCGTTCGCAGCCGGTGCGAGCAGCAGCAGCCACCCGAGCGTCAGTAGTCCGAGCTTCCCCGCACGCCGCATCGAGGCCCCGTTCGTTCGGTCGCTGCAGTGGTTCTAACCCGTACGCCCGGATCTGAAAAGGCTTGATCGCGCGGCAGTGGACTGACGCCCGAGTCCCGCGACGGCTGAGGTGGTGAGGCTGCTGGTCGGGATGCCGGGATTTGAACCCGGGGCCTCCACGTCCCGAACGTGGCGCGC
>CAYVGE010000126.1:0-11907 GCA_964450395.1 uncultured Actinomycetota bacterium | reverse complement strand
CCTTGCCGGGCTTGACGTGCTGGAAGTACTCGACGCGCCACAGCTCGCCGTCGAGCTGCAGCGTCATGCCGTTCTTCAGGCTGTTGGTGGACACCATCGTGGAACCTCATGTGTGGAGCGGTGGGTCGCCGGTGGGCGGCGGGACCGACCGGCGACCTGCGGCGGCGCAGGGGCGTCCGCCCGTCGCGCGGTGGAGCGCGAGTGTAGCGTCAGCCGCCCTCGCGGGATCGCGCCAGGTGGCGGGCCGCCAGCACGGCCAGCTCGTAGCCGTAGGGCCCCGCCCCGGTGATGGTGACGTCGACGACCGGCCCGACCACGCTGGTGTGGCGGAACGCCTCGCGCGCCGCCGTCTGCGACAGGTGCACCTCGACGGTCGGCAGGCCGACCAGCTCGACCGCGTCGCGCAGGGCGTAGCTGTAGTGGGTCAGCGCACCCGGGTTCAGCACGATCGCAGCGGTGCCGTCGGTCCGCGCCCGGTGCAGCCGTTCGATCAGCGCGCCCTCGTGCTCGGTGGTGAACTCCTCGATGTCGTCGTGCACCCGCTTGACGGCTGCGACGATGTCGGCCATCGTTGCACTTCCGTAAATGTGGGGGGCGCGGTGGCCAAGTTGCGAGAGGTTCGGGCCGTTCGCGAGCAGAATGCGCACGCTTCCTCCTGACGTCGGCGTGGATCCTATGGGCACGACCTCGAACGGTGCCGGCAGGCGCGTCAGCAGCACGGTCGGGCCGGTCGTCGATCAGCTGGGCCGGGCGGACACGCCGGGCATGCTCCGCGACGTCCTGCGCCAGCTGGCCGACCTGCTCGAGGTCGACGAGCTGGCGCTGTTCTCCGGCCCGTCACCCGAGGTGCTGATCGCCGCCGAGGGGCCACAGGTCGTCGCCGACCACGTGAGCACCGACGAACGCGTCGATCGCGCCGCGGTGGTCGGCACGCCCGTGCGTCTCGGCGGCGACGGCGACCCCGCGCCGTGGGTGATCGACCCCGACACCGTCGTGCACCGCGGCCTGTGGGTGCCGGCGCCACACGACGCCGCGGTCCCGACGGTGCTGCGGGCGCTGCGGATCGACGGCCGGCCCTTCCTGACGGGCTCCGTGCAGGTGCTGACCGTGGCCGCGCGGCGCGCCGCGGGGGCGCTGCAGCGGCTGCACCGCCAGCAGCTCGAGCACGCCCGGGACGCCGAGCGCGCGCAGCTGTTCCTCGTGTCGGCCAGCGTCGCCGGCGACCTCGACTTCGGGCTCGTCGCGATGCGCGTCGTCGAGGGCATCACCAGGGTCACCGACTACGGGGTGGCCACCGTCGAGGTCGTGGAGGGCGACCGCGTGCGCCGCGCCGCCGTGTGCGGCGACGAGCGCCTGACCGTGGGCGTGTCCAGCCCGCTGCAGCGCTGGCGCGACGCGCTGACCGACGACCGTGGCATCGGCGAGCTGAGCTACCGCCTGCCGCTGGACGGCGCCCTGCCCGCCGAGGAGGCGCGCGCCCGCGCCGACGGCGTCGTGATCCAGCTGCGGGGACGCGACGGTGAGGTGCTCGGCTTCCTGACGCTGTCGCAGCCCGGCACCGCAGCCGAGCCCGCACCCCACACGATCCAGACCATCGAGCTGTTCGCCCGGCAGGCACAGATCGCGCTGGTCAACGCCGCACTGCTGCGGGAGTCCGAGCGCCAGCGGGACATCGCCCGGACGCTGATGCAGGTCACCAGCGAGCTCGCCGAGGGCCTCGACGTCGAGGGGATCCTGGCGACCTGCCGCCGGATCGCCACCACCAACTCGGTCGCCGAGCGCGCCACCGTGCTGCTGGTCGGCGACGACGGCCTGGTCGAGCCCGCATCCGGCGGAGACGCTCCGCCGACGAGGTCGCAGACGCCCGACGGCGTCGCGGTGTCGGTCGACGACGATCCTCTGGTGGCGGCGTGCCTGGGCACCGACGACCCGGTGGTCATCGACGACGTCGCGGCCTCCGCGCACGCCGCATCCCCGCTGCTGACCGCACTCGCCGCACGCAGCGCGGCGCTGTACCCCGTGCGCGCGGGAGGGACCACGCTGGCGGTCCTCGTCGTCGACAGCCGCCGCGTGGGCGTGCGCTTCCCGACCGACGAGGTGACGCTGCTGCGCCAGGTCGCCACGCAGGCCGGCACCGCGCTGCGCCAGTCGTTGCTGCACGAGCAGACGCGCGAGCAGGCGGAGCACAACGCCCGGCTGGTCCAGCTGACGACCGCGATGACGACGACGCTGGACTTCGAGCTGATCTTCCGGCGCATCGTCGGAGCGGTGACCGACCGGCTCGACGCCGACACCGTGTCGGTGCTGCGGATCGGCGAGGACCGCGCGCAGGTGCTCGGGCACATGGCCGACGGCGACGTCCACTGTGGCCGGCCGCCGCTGGAGGTGCCGATCGACGACCGCCTCGCCGAGGCCCTGCAGCTCGTGTGGGACAGCGGGACGCTGCGCATGGACGACGTGCGCACCTGCCCCGCCCTGTCGACGATCGCCCGGTCGTCGACGCGCGCGGCGATACTGGCCGCGCCCGCCAACCGCGCGCAGACCAACGTCCTGCTGACCGTCAGCAGCCGCCGCACGGCCGCCTTCGGACCTGGCGAGGAACGGTTCCTCGCCGACCTGGTCCGTGTGACCCGCCTCGCCGTGCGCAACGCCGACCTGTTCGACGAGGTGCGCGAGTCGGCCCGCCGCGATCCCCTGACGGGGTTGCGCAACCGGCGGGTGTTCTGGTCGACGCTGCAGGACCGGCTCCGACGGCTGGACGCGTCCGAGTCCCTCGCGCTCGCCGTCGTCGACGCCGACGACTTCAAGCAGATCAACGACCGCCATGGCCACGCCGTCGGCGACGACGCGTTGCAGCACATCGCGACGCAGCTCGAGCAGACGATCCGCGACCACGACGACGTGTTCCGCATCGGTGGTGAGGAGTTCACGGTCATCATGCCCGGCGCCAGCGCGCAGGGGGCCTACCGCATGCTGCGCCGGTCGATGCAGGCGGTCAGCGCACGCCGGGTCGGCCTGCCGCCACTGTCGATCTCGGCGGGCGTCGCGGTCGCGCCGTCCGACGGGAGCACGCCCGACGCGCTGTTCGGCGAGGCCGACCGGGCGCTGCTCAGCGCCAAGCGCCACGGCAAGAACCGCATCGAGCTGCGCCGCGCCGTCGCCTGAGGACCGTCTGGGCGACGGGGCGAGCGGTCACCGTCGCAAACGACCCGGCACGCCCGGGTTCCCATGACGCCGACCGCTGACTGCGAGCCGCGACCGTCGCGACCCTCCCGACGACGACCCCCGTCCACGACACCCACCGCCCAGCATGGGCAGCAACCGTCGCAGCCCTCGCGGCGCACGCCCGGGCCTGGCGACGGCACCCGCGCGCGCAGGACGCGGGTTGCGGGGCGTGTCAGCCCGACGTCACCGCGTCCATCGCGCGGTCGAGCACGTCACGGGGCGGCGCGGCCGTGATGACCGTCTCGCCGGGACGCGTGCACAGCACCAGGCGGATGCCGTCGCGCGCCTTCTTGTCACGGGCCATCACGGCCAGCGCCCGGTCGTGGTCCAGCGGTCCGCAGCGCGTCGGCAGCCCGATCCCCTCGAGCAGGGCGATGGTGCGCCGGTCGAGCCCGGCCTCGCTGACGCCGGTCCGCTCCCCCACCAGCGCCGCGAACCGCATGCCGATGCCGACGGCCTCGCCGTGGCGGTAGCGGGTGTAGCCGGTCATGGTCTCGACGGCGTGGCCGAAGGTGTGGCCGTAGTTGAGCACCGCACGCTCACCGTGCTCGCGGGTGTCCGCGGCGACCACCCGCGCCTTGACGGCGACGGCGCGCCGGACCAGGCCGACGAGCACGTCGCCGGTGGGGTCCATCGCGGCCGCCGGATCGCGCTCGATCAGGTCGAGGATGGTCGGGTCGCGGATGAACCCGCACTTGACGACCTCGGCCATGCCCGCCCGCAGCTCGCGCGGTGGCAGGGTCTCCAGCGTGCCGATGTCCGCGGCGACCACCCGCGGCTGGTGGAACGCCCCGACCAGGTTCTTGCCGGCGGCCAGGTTGATCCCGGTCTTGCCGCCGATGGCGGCGTCGACCTGTGCGAGCAGCGTCGTCGGCACCTGCACCACGGCGACGCCGCGGTGCCAGGTCGCGGCGAGGAACCCGCCGAGGTCGGTGACGACGCCCCCGCCGAGCGCCACGACCAGGTCGTCGCGGCCCAGCGGGATCGACGCCAGCCAGTCGTAGAGGTCGCCGAGGACCGCCAACGCCTTGGCGGGCTCGCCGTCGGGCACCTCCCGGACCGCCACCGCCAGTCCCGCAGCACGCAGCCCGCGCGTCAGTGCGTCGCCGTAGCGCTCCCGGACCGCCGCGGTCGTCACCACCGCCGCCCGGCGCGCCGCGCCCGTCGGCGGCAGCCAGGAGGCCACGTCGTCGAGCAGGCCGCGGCCGACGACCACGTCGTAGGGGGCATCGACCGCGACGGGGATCCGCTCGGCCGTCACGGGTGCTCGCGGATCCACGTCGCCAGCACCTCCGTCGACTCCTCGACCGCCAGGCCGTCGGTCCGCAGCACCACGGTCGCGGCCGCGCGGTAGGCCGCGCCGCGTTCGTCGAGCAGCCGCGTGAGGACCTCGACCGGCTCGCCGTCGGCCAGCAGCGGCCGGTCGCCGCGCAGCAGCGACTTGCGCAGCCGCATGGCGAGCTCCGCCGGGTCGGCGTGCAACCACACGACGCTGCCGGCGGCCCGCATGCGCTCGACGTTGACCGGGTCGAGCACCGCACCCCCGCCGACCGACACGATCGCGCCGTCGGTGGCGAGCGCCTCGACCACGGCGTCGCGCTCGCGGGCACGGAAGGCTGGTTCGCCCTCGGTGGCGAAGATCTGCGACACCGGCATGCCGGCACCCTGCTCGACGAGGTGGTCGGTGTCGACGAACGGCCGGTCCAGCAGCGCCGCCGCGCCCCGACCGACCTTCGTCTTGCCCGCGCCCATCAGCCCGATCACGGTGACGGGGCGGCTCATGTGGCCGGCGACACCGACAGGTGCTCGACGTAGCCGCGCAGGTTCCGGCGGACCTCGTCGAGCGAATCGCCGCCCGTCTTCTCGAGCAGCGCCCGCGCCAGCTCGAAGGCGACGACCGCCTCGGCGACCACGCCGGCGCGCGGCACCGCGCACACGTCGGAGCGCTGGGTGATCGCGACCGCCTCGTCGCCGCTGGCCGTGTCGACCGTCCGCAGCGGTTGCGTGAGGCTGGAGATCGGCTTCATCGTCGCGCGCAGGCGCAGCGTGGCGCCGGTGCTCATCCCGCCCTCGATGCCGCCGGAGCGTCCCGTCAGGCGGCGCACGGTGGTCCCGTCGCCGTCCGCGGGTGCGATCTCGTCGTGGGCCTGCGAGCCGGGGACCTCGCCCAGGCGCAGCCCGTCGCCGACCTCGACGGCCTTGAACGCCTGGATGCTCATCAGCGCCGCCGCGAGGCGGGTGTCGAGCTTGCGGTCCCAGTGCACGTGGCTGCCCAGCCCCGGCGGCGTCCCGTAGACGAGCACCTCGACGACGCCGCCGAGCGTATCGCGGTTGCCCTTGGCCTCGTCGATCGCCTCCTGCATGCGCTTGGAGGCGTCGGGGTCGATGCAGCGCACGGGGTCCTCGTCGACGCGGCCGAGGTCGTCGGGACCGGGCGGCGCGACGTCGGCATCGACCGCGGCAGGGCCGATGCGCACCACGTGCGAGACGACGCGGATGCCGACCGCGTCGAGCAGCCCACGGGCGATCGCCGCCAGGGCGACGCGCATGGCGGTCTCGCGGGCGCTGGCCCGCTCCAGCACGTTGCGGGCGTCGGTGAAGTCGTACTTCTGCATGCCCGCCAGGTCGGCGTGCCCGGGGCGAGGGCGGGTCAGCGGCTGCCCGCGCCCGGTGTCGGCGACGGCGGCCGCGTCGTCAGGGGCGTCGACGCCCATCGCGTCGCGCCACTTCGGCCACTCGGTGTTGTGGATCACGACGCCGACGGGCGAGCCCAGCGTCAGGCCGTGCCGCACGCCGCCGAGGATCTCGAGCTCATCGGCCTCGAACTGCATGCGCGGCGAGCGTCCGTGGCCCTGCCGGCGGCGCGCGAGGTGCGCGGCGATCGCCCGGCGGTCGACCGGCACCCCGGCCGGCATGCCCTCGAGGATGCCGACGAGCGCGGGTCCGTGGGACTCGCCGGCGGTCAGGTAGCGCAGACTCATGGCCCAGGCACGGTACCAGTCGCGGGCCTGCTCCGGCGGTGGGCGGCCGGGTCGTCGATGGGCGTCACGCCGAGGATGACGCCACCTCGAGCCGGTCGAGCAGCGTGCGCACCTGGGACAGGCACGTCAGGTACAGCGGGCCCAGCTGCCGCCCCGCCACGCCGAGCTCGGTGGCGCAGTGCAGCACGTCCGGCCAGCGCCCGTGCTCGTAGGCGCGCACCAGCGCCAGGATCGAGCCCGCGGTGCCTGCATGGTGCAGGCACGCCGCGGTCAGGTGCAGGGGCAGCTGGATCCGCCCGAGCACGTCGGCGAGCGGCTCGTCGACCAGCGCATCCAGCAGCGAGCAGCACCCGGCGAGGTAGCCGTCCCACGCGTCGACAGGCTGGACGTCGGCATGCACCAGCGCGGTCAGCTGCTCGCAGAACCGGGCGCGGATCAACGTCGTCTCGCGCAGCGGCCGCGGGTGCGCCTCGCCCAGCCACAGCACCACCAGCAGCGTGATCGCGCGCATCAGCTGCCCGTCGTCCAGTCGGTCCACCATGGTCCGCACCGACGGCTGGCTGCCGGCTTCACCGTGCTGCGCCTCGACGACGTCGCCGAAGCGGCGGGCGGCGTAGCGGTCGCGGGCGAGCACGTTGCCGACCGCGTCGCGGTCGATCTGGCGGGAGGTGACGCTGCGCAGCAGCTGCAGGTGGGCCAGTCGGGTCCCCTCGCGCTGACGGACGCCGACGATCGCCGGCTTCTGGAAGAAGTAGCCCTGGAACAGGTCGCAGCCGAGGCGGCGCGCCTCGGTGTGCTGCGCCGGCGTCTCGACCTTCTCGGCCAGCACCTGCACGCCGGCGGCGCGGCAGCGGTCCAGCAGCGCCAGCCGCTGGTCGTCGTCGGTGGCGCCGAAGTCGATCTTGACGACGTCGACGTGGCCCAGCAGGGCGAGCCGCGGGTCGTCGGCGACCACGTCGTCGAGCGCCAGCCGGTAGCCGGCAGCGCGCAGGCGGACGCAGGCGGCGGCGACCTCGTCGTCGGGCGCGATGGTCTCGAGGATCTCGACCACCGCGAGCTCGGACGGCAGCGCCTCGGCCATGCCGTCCAGCAGCAGCTCGCGGGTGAAGTTGATGAACGCCGGCAGCCCCTCGGTCAGGCTCCAGACGTCCATCTCGAGGAACGCCTGGCGGATGACGCGCGAGGTGGTCCGGGAGTCCTCGACCGCACCGGACCACGTCGCGTCGGTCAGCGTGCGGCGCGCCAGCAGCTCGTAGGCCACCACGCGGGCGTCCCGGTCGAAGATCGGCTGACGCGCCACGAGCAGGCTCGTGCCCCCCGCCCGTGTTCCCCGTGCCACGGCCTCCCGATCTGCAAGGCCGGCGGCCCGGGGTGCCCGTGGCCGACCGCGCTACTTCCTGATCTGTTCACCCTCGCACAGGATGAACCGGTTGTCGTCGTAGCGCATCGTGGCACAGTTTCCGGCGATGTCGAGCACCTCGACCCTGCCGGCGACCGTCTCGCCCTCGCGGGCCTCGTAGCCCTCGGCGTCGACCACGATCACGGCGACCTCCTGGCCGCCCGTGGTGTAGACGTCCTCGAGCATGATCGTCGTGCCGCCGACGGTGGTCTGGGACTGGCCGGGCGAGCTGGTGACCGACGGATCGTCGACCGCGGGCGCGTCCAGGGTCGGGTCGGTCGGATCCGTCGTGGTCCCGGTCGGGTCGGTGGTCGTGTCGCTCGCCGGCTGGGTCGTGCCGACCTCGCCGGCGTTGGCGTCCTCGACGACCAGCTGGTCGAACGGGTCGCGCGCGTCGAACACCTCGAACGTCGGCTCGACGGCCGCGATCTCCGAGCCGGCCTCGACCGGCTCGTCGGGATCGACGACGCCGTCGCCCGGGACGACGTCGGGCGACGCCACCTCGGAGGGCGCTCCTGCGATGACATCGTCATCTGAGCCGCCCAGCATGGTGATCAGCAGGTAGCCGACGGCGAGCAGCGCCACCACGCCGAGCAGGATCAGCAACGGGCGGCCGACCTGCTGGCCGCCAGGGGTCGGGGTGCTCACGATGTCCCTCCATCGGTGGTGGCAGGCTCAGATGCCGCCTCACCGGCCGCCTCGGAGGCGCCTTCGCTGGCGCCCTCGCTCGGCTGGCCGTCCGGGCCGACGATCTCGACGTTCTCGCCACCGGCGTCGAGCACCGGCAGCACCGCGTAGATGTGACCCGACACGGTGACCGTCAGGTCGGGGAAGGACTGCTCCTCCTCCTCGGCCATCGTCACCGAGCTGACCTTGACGGCGCGGGCCAGGTCGACCTCGATGCGGCGCAGCAGGTCGACGACCTGGAAGTAGCCGCCATCGACGGTGAACTGGGTGGGGATGCGCGCCAGCGCGTATCCGGGAGGCACGTCGTCGTCGGTTGCGACGTCGTCCGCGGCGGTCTCGTCGGGCACGTCGTCGGCGTCGTCGGCGTCATCCGGGACGACGTCGGGCTCTTCGGGCTCGTCGTCGGCGTCGACCGCGTCGGTGGAGGGGTCCAGAGACTCCTCGCCCTCCTCCGGGGCCGCCGCGATCGCCTCGGGCGCCTCCTCGACCAGCTCGGGGTCACCGAACGTGGTCTGCGACAGCTCGACGCCGGCGGCGTCGGCGGCCTCCTGCAGCGCCTCGAGCGCCTCGGGCTGCCCGGGGTCGTCGGGGATGTAGTCGGTCAGGCGGACCAGCTGCGAGCGGTAGTCGCGCTCGTTCTCCTCGACCTCGCGCAGGACCGCGATCTGAGCCTGCAGCTCACCGCGCTGAGTCTCCAGCTGCGCGGTCTCCTCGACCACCGCAGCATGCTCGACCCGCTTCGGCTGGTACAGCAGGTACCACCACAGGACCGTCAGCAGGACCGCCGCCAGGGCGGCCAGCAGGGGCGCTCGGCGCGTCATTGCACGCTCTCCTCGGGAAGTCCATCGTCGTAGCGGTGCGTGTACGCCCGCTCGGTGAGCTGCACCAGGCCGTTGAAGACCGTGACGGTGTCGCCGCCGCGCTCCTCGTCGCCGGCCGTGGCCAGGTAGGGATCATCGAAGCCGTCGGCGCGCTCGAACTTGGCCAGGACCTCCTCGACGCCCGGCGCGAACCGGTCGACCGAGTAGCCGGTGAAGTCGACCTGCGCGACCGGGTCACCCAGGTCGAAGGTCTGGTCGTCCACGGCGACGGCGGCGCCAGCCTCAGTGGCGGCGGCGTCGTCGGCCGTCGACGCGCCCTGGAGCGCGGTCAGTGACGCCTGGCGGTCGAACGACAGCGCCAGGTCACCGAGGATGCGGGCCCACGACAACTCGCCCTCCATCGCGGAGGTCAGCAGGAGCTCGCGGTTCTGCACGACGTCGAGCAACGCCTGGTACTCCTGCAGCGAGTCTGCTTCGATCTGCAGCACCGCGACCTCGGCCTCGACCTCGTCGCGCTCGGCGATGGCGTCGATGACGTCACCGACCTTCAGCGCGTAGATCGTGCCGAGCGCCACCACGAAGGCCGCGAGGATGCCCAGCGACACCAGGGCGACCGTGCGCTGGCGGCGGAGGATCAGCACCTCGCCCGGCAGCAGGTTGACCCGCGCGATGCGGACCCGCTGCTCGGGGTGCTCCTCATCGAGGCCGCGCAGGTCCTCGGTCTCGTCGCCCACGGGCTCGAATGACTCGGTCATGGCTGTGCTCCCAGAGCGAGACCGACCGCGACCGCCAGGTGCGGTTCGGCGACCGACAACTCGTCACGGTCGACGCCGTCGGCGGTGTCGAGGCCGTGCAGCGGCGACCCGGTCGTGATGTCCAGCCCGAGCTCGTCGGCCATCGCGACGGCCAGGCCCGGCCAGCGGCTCGCGCCACCGGTCAGCACGATCCGCTCGATCGCGGGGATGTCGCGCTGCGCGGCGCAGTAGTCGATCGAGCCCTTCAGCTCGTCGATCAGGCGGCTGCTCTGCGCGGCGATGATGTCGGCCGCGAGCTCCTCGTCGGAGCCGGTCAGCGGGTCGACCTCGCCGATCCCCAGCTTCAGGCGCTCGGCGTCGTCGGCCGTGATGTCGAGCTGCTCGGCGAGCGCCGCGGTCACGTTCTGGCCACCGAACAGCACCGTGCGCACGAAGTGCGGTGAGCCGTTCTGGTGGACCACCAGATCCGTGACGGTGCCGCCCACGTCGACCAGCATCTCGGCGGTGTCCTCGGCGAAGATGCCGGGGGGCGTCAGGCTGCGCAGGGCCGCGAACGCGTCGAGATCGATGCCGATCGGGTCCAGCTTGGCCCGCTGCACGACGGACATGAGCTCATCCACCATGGCCTTGAGCGCCGCGACCACCAGGATGCGCACCGTCGGGTCGCCGGCGTCGTTCGTGCTCTCGCCCAGGTAGCAGAAGTCGAGGACCGCCTCGTCGACCGGGATCGGGATCTGGCCGTCGATCTGCAGCGACAGCGACGCGCGCAGCTCCTCCTCGGTCATGAACGGCAGGTCCATCCGGCGCACGACGACCTGCTGGTTCGCCAGCCCCACAGCCACCTTGCGGCCCTTGAGCTTGGCGGTCTTCCACAGGTGGCGCAGCGCCTCGACCACGGTGTCGGTGTCGACGATCTCGCCGTCGCGCACCGCGCCGGGCGGCAGCAGCACCTGGCCGATGCGCTCGAGCGACGCGCCCTGCTTGCCCTGACGGATCTGGGCGGCCCGGACGGCGCTCGACCCGATGTCGAGCCCGATGGGGGGTGCCATCAGCGCTGCTCGCGATCGACGTCGACGTTGGACGACGACAGGTAGTCGTCGAGGTCGGAGGTGCGGATCCGGTAGTTCTTGCCGACCCGCACGGCCTTCAGCGACCCCGCCTTGATCAGGCGGTACACGGTCATGCTCGACACGCGCATGTGGTCGGCGACCTCGGCCACCGTCAGCAACCGCTCCCGCGGCATCGAAGCTTCACCTGACACGACTGTTCCTCTCAAGACGTTGATGGCCGGTACGGGAGCTGCCCATCCCGGTCGCCACGTGACGAACGCGGTCCGTGGATCACAGCCGTAACATGTTCTGTCCGTGCTGTCTGTCGGACATGACAACGCGCCCTTGAGTACTTCGCGTTCATTGTCCAATAGCTCGACACGAGGCCATGAATCGACTGCGCGTTTCCAGGCGTTTGCCTCCGCAGGTGGGCCGCTCGAATCTTGCTCCGATCGTGGTCGCACGACGCTAGACGAGGATGACGGCACCGGCATGGCGCGGAACCAGATCGGCATGGTTGCCTTCGACTGACGAATTGAACCCTGCGCGCAGTCCCTCGACGGCTGTGCCCAACGACACCCTTATCGATATTGAAGATCGACCGTCATTGCCTAAAGACGCGGGTTCGCTCGATAGCAGGAGTGCGCTCGTGATCGTTGACTTCCGTACGTTCTCTTGCCCTTCGACAAGTTGCAACATGGCCGCTCCCACGGGCAAGCGGACCAAGTTGAGATCTCGCCGCTCGTAGCGGTCACTCGAATGGACGTGGCTTACAACGCGATCTCCGCAGTGCGCCGCCATGCGCAAGGGCGGCCCCAAGAGGAGCCGCCCTCGCCTAGCACAGAGCGACGTACTAACAGGCCGCAGCGCTCAACTGATTCGCGGCATCGTCGGAGTCATAGCTCCAAGTCACACCAGGGAGACCAGTGTGCACCCCTTGCACGCAGAACTCGGTTCCCGTCTCGGAGATCACGTCGAGCGTTACGCCAT
>CAYVGE010000125.1:0-11946 GCA_964450395.1 uncultured Actinomycetota bacterium | reverse complement strand
CCGCGCCGCGCCAAACTCGATGGACGCGGTCGCCGACCGCGACTTCGCCGTGGAGTTCCTGGCGGCGGCGGCGATGCTCGGCGTGCACCTGTCGCGCCTCGGGGAGGAGATCGTCCTGTGGACGTCGACCGAGTTCGGCTGGGCCCGCCTGGGGGACGCCTTCTCGACGGGGTCGTCGATCATGCCCCAGAAGCGCAACCCCGACGTCGCCGAGCTCGTCCGCGGCAAGACCGGGCGGCTGGTCGGTGACCTCGTCGCGCTGCTGGTCACCCTCAAGGGCCTGCCGCTGACGTACAACCGCGACCTGCAGGAGGACAAGGAGCCGGTCTTCGACGCGGTGGACACCCTCGAGCTGGCGCTGCCGGCGATGTCGGGGGCCGTCGCGTCGCTGCGCTTCGACGCGGGCGCGCTGCGCGCGTCGGCGGCCGGCGGCTTCGCGCTGGCCACCGACATCGCCGAGGCGCTGGTCGCCGCCGGCGTCGTGTTCCGCGAGGCGCACGAGCGGGTCGGCCGTTTCGTCGCGGAGTGCGAGCAGCGCGGGCTGGAGCTCGACCGCGCCGGCGACCTGCTGGCGTCGGCGTTCCCGGAGCTCGCCGGGGGCGGCGCCGGGCCCGGTGCGCTGCTGTCGCCGGAGCAGGCGGTCGCCCGCCGGCGCAGCGCCCTGGGGCCGGCGCCCGACGTCGCGCGCGACCAGCTGGTGGCCCTGCGGGCGCGGTGCGACGCCCACCCGGCGGGTGCCGGACCATGAGCGGACGACCTACACTGTCGACGGACGGGGGGAGCGTTCGCACGGTGTAGGGGGAACGTTGGTCCGGCACAGGCTGCAAGTGCGGGCGCACAGGGCGTGATGCGGGCGTTCCATCCGCTCCGTGATCGGGAGTTCCGACTGCTCACGGGCGCCACGCTGATCTCGGTGCTGGGCGACGGCATGATGCGCGTCGCGCTGCCCCTGCAGGTCCTGGCGATCACGGACAACGATCCCCTGGCCATCGGGTTCGCCCAGCTGGCCTGGACGCTGGGCCACGCTGCCAGCCTCCCGCTCGGTGGCGTGGCCAGCGACCGGCGTGACCGCAGGGGCGTGATGATCGCCAGCGACGTCGTGCGTGCCGCCGCGATCGGCTGCATGGGTCTGCTGGGGATCGCCGGTGCGCTGGAGCTGTGGCAGGTGCTGGCCCTCGGGCTGTCGTTCGGGTTCGCCAACGGCTTCTTCAACCCCGCCGCCCGGTCGCTGGTGCCCGACCTGCTGCCGGACGACGAGCTCGAGCGGGCCAACGCCCTGCTCGGGTTCGCGCGGCCGCTGCAGCTGTGGATCGTCGGACCGCTGCTGGCCGGTGTGGTCGTCGGCCTCGCTGGACCCGGCACGGCGCTGCTGGTCGACGCCGTGACGTTCGTGATCTCGGCGGCGCTGCTGCAGCGCCTCGTGCGGCGGGGACCCGCGGCGGCCGGGGGGCGCAGCGTGCTGCGCGACATGCGCGAGGGCCTGTCGTTCGTGCGGCGGACGCGGTGGGCGGCGATCTGGTTCGCGACGTCGGCGCTGTCCACGCTGGCGTTCCACGGCCCGTTCGACGTGCTCGTGCCCACCATGCTGAAGGTCGACCTGGGGCTGAGCGAGGCGCAGGCGGGCTGGTGGATGGCGATGATCTTCGCCAGCGGCGGCACCGGAGCGCTGCTGGCGTCGGCGACGATCGGGCACGGTGGCCTGCCCCGGCGCTTCATGCTGCTGCTCTACGGCGTCGAGGCGATGACGCTGTTCGGGATGGCCGCGTTCGCCTACGTGACCAGCCTCTGGCACGTGCTGCTCGTCGGCCTGGTCGTCTTCGGCGCCGCCGTGACCAGCGAGGTGATCGCCGACACGAACCTGCAGCGCGAGGTGCCACGCCGCCTGCTGGGCCGGGTGACCAGCGTCGAGTGGTTCCTGGCGACCGGCGTCGCGCCGATCAGCTTCGCCCTCGCCGGACCGCTGGGCCGCCTGTTCGGGGCGCGACCCGTGCTGGCGGGCATCGGCGTGTTCGCCGGCGTGACCGTCGCGTCGCTCGCGATCCTGCCCGGCGCGCGCGATCCCGAACGGCGCCGCCCCGCACGCGCGTACGCGCCGGCGCGTGCGGCTCAGACCTCCGAGCCGGTGACCGGAGGCGCGGGCTGACGTCCGCAGCGTGGGCACGCCGGCAGCGCGATCGGACGGTCGTGCGGGTCGACCCCCTCGCTGGGCACGGTCGCGCCGCACAGGCACCGCGCCCGTCCGTCGCGCAACGCCACCGCGGTGACCTCGACGGCCGGCTCGGCCACCCCGGGGTCGAGGCCGGCCTCGACCAGCGCCTCGCCGGCGCGCTCGCGCAGCACCGGGTCGGTCAGCATGGCCACCCAGCGCCGCACGTCGTCCTCGGACGCGCCGTGGGGCAGGGGCAGGTCGACGGTCGCCGTCACGCGGACCGCCGCCGACGGCACGACCTCGACCGCCGGGGCCGGTGCCACGTGCTGCCGGCGCCGTGCGGGGTCGAACAGCGTGACCGCGTCGCCGTCGACCCGGGCGACCACCCCGACGACGCCGCCCGCCCGCGCCCAGGCACCCAGGCGCGGCGTCGGCTGGTCGGCGGCGGGCATCGTGGCTCCCATGGGTCGGCGGTCGTCGCCCTCCCGGTCGTGGGTGGGCGCTGCTGCCACCCACTAGCATCGCAGGCGTCGTGACCGCCGCGGGATCGGACGGGTGTGCCCTGGGCGAATGAGGAGCTGGGTCGGCAGTTCGCCGAGATCGCCGACCTGCTGAAGCTGTCGGGCGCCGACCGCTTCCGCGTCCGGGCGTACGAACGCGCCCGCGACGCCGTCAACTCGGCCCGCGTCGACCTCGGGGCGCTCGACGCCGAGGCCCTGGCGGCGCTCGACGGGGTGGGCGCGTCGACGGCGCGCAAGATCGTCGAGTTCCAGCGCGACGGCCAGATCGGGATGCTCGGCGAGCTGCGGGCGACGGTGCCGCCCGGTCTCATCGCGTTGACGCGGGTGCCCGGGCTGGGACCCAAGACGGCCCGCCAGCTGCACGACGAGCTGGGCGTCGGGTCGCTCGACGACCTGCGAGGGGCGCTGGCGGCCGGACGGCTGCGCGGGCTCAGGGGACTCGGGCCGAAGACGATCGCGAACCTCGAGGCCGGCCTGGCGCGCCTGGACGCCACGACGACCGACCGCACGCCGTTGGCCGATGTCATCGGCGTCGCCGAGGAACTGCTGGCGCGGGCGTCCGCGCTGCCCGATGTCGTGGAGGCGACGCTCGCGGGCAGCGTCCGGCGGATGCGTGACACGATCGGTGACGTCGACCTGCTGCTGGCGACGACCCGGCCGGTGGAGGTGCTGGCGGCGGTCGCGGCCGACGAGCTGGTCCACGAGGTCGTCGCCGGCGGCGACACCAAGCTGACGGTGCGCACATTGCGCGACCTGCAGGTCGACGTGCGGGCCGTCGAGCCCTCGTGCTGGGGCGCGGCGCTCATCTACTTCACCGGCTCGAAGGCGCACAACGTCCGGATCCGCGAGCGCGCGCTGCGACGGGGGACGACGTTGAGCGAGTACGGGCTGTTCGGGCGCGAGGACGGCGAGCTCGTCGCCGCCGTCGACGAGGCCGGGGTCTACCGGGCGCTCGGGCTCGACTGGGTCCCCCCGACCCTGCGCGAGGACCGCGGCGAGGTGGCGCTGGCCGGTGCCGGCGACCTGCCCGACGTCGTCACGACGCTGCGGGGCGACCTGCACGGCCACAGCGACTGGTCGGGCGACGGCCGTGCCCCGATCGAGGAGATGGCCGCCGCGGCCGCCACGTGGGGCCTGGAGTACTGGGCCGTCACCGACCACGCCGAGGCGCTGGCCATCAACGGGCTGACCGCCGCGCAGTTCGCGGACCGCCGGGTCGTGCTCGCCCGACTGGCCGGCGAGGTCGGTGTGACCCTGCTCGACGGCGCCGAGCTGAACATCGGCCTCGACGGCGAGCTCGACTACGACGACGAGGTGCTCGCCGGGTTCGACTTCTGCGTCGCCAGCGTGCACACGGCGTTGGGCCGTGACGCCGACGCGCAGACCGAGCGGATCATCGCGGCGATGCGCCACCCGTCCGTCCACGCCATCGGGCACCTCACCGGTCGCAAGCTCGGGGTGCGGCCCGGCTTCGACGTGCACTACGACCGGATCCTCGAGGCGGCGCTGGAGACCGGCACCGCCCTGGAGGTCAACGCCTCGCCCCGTCGGCTCGACCTGTCCGACGACCACGTGCGGCGCGCCGTCGACGCCGGGGTCACGCTGACCATCTCCAGTGACGCCCACCACCCCAGTGAGCTGGACCACCTGCGCTTCGGCATCGGCACGGCGCAGCGGGGCTGGGCGCGCACCGCCGACGTGCTGAACTGCCGCGACGTCGACGGTCTGCGGGACTTCGTCACGGCCAAGCGCGGCCGTGCGCGGACATGAGCGCCGGGACGGCGCCGGGGGCGCCGCTGCCCCGGGGCTTCTTCGCGCGGCAGGCGACGCAGGTCGCCGAGGAGCTGGTCGGCACGCTGCTGTGGCGCCCCGACGAGGGGCTGTGCGCGCGCGTGGTGGAGGTCGAGGCGTACACCGGGGACGACCCGGCCTGTCATGCCTACCGGCGTCGCACCGAGCGCAACGCCCCGCTGTGGGGGCCGCCCGGGCACGCCTACGTGTACCGCAGCTACGGCATCCACTGGTGCTTCAACGTCGCGACCGGCTGCGACGGCGTCCCGCAGGGATGCCTGATCCGCGCGGCCGAGCCGCTCGCGAACCTCGAGCGCATGCGGTCGCGGCGGGGCGGGGCGGCCGACGGCGAGCTGCTGCGCGGGCCGGCCAAGCTGTGCGAAGCGTTCGCGATCACCGGAGCGATGAGCGGCGCCGACCTGTGCGTCGACGGGCCGGTCGAGCTCCGCGACGACGGCACGCGCCCCGAGGTCGTCAGTGGCCCCCGCGTCGGGGTCAGCCACGCGGCCGACTGGCCCCGGCGCTTCTCGGTGGCCGGATCACGGTGGGTGTCCGCCTACCGGCGCAGCCCCCGTGCTCCGCGGCTGCCGACGTCATGAGCCGCGGGGCCGTCGACCGCGGGGTGGCGCAGCGGTGAGCGCGCACGTCGTCGTCGTCACCCTCGGCTCGCGGGGCGACGTGCAACCGTGCGTGGCGCTCGCCGCCGCCCTGCGCGATGCGGGTCATGCGGTGACGTTGGCGGCGCCGGCCGCCTTCGCCGACCTGGCCACGGCGCACGGCCTCGACCTGTGGGGACTGCCGGTCGACCCCGCCGGCATGCTGACCGCCGACCTCGGCCGGGTGTGGATCGAGTCGGGGCGTGACCTCCGGGCCTTCCTGCGCGGGCTGCGGGACCTCGCCGATCCGCTCGGCGAGCAGGTGGCCGATGCCATCCTCGTGGCGTGCGGCGACGCGGACGTCATCGTCTACGCGACGCTGGCGTTCCCGGCCTGGCACGTCGCGCAGGCGGTCGGCGTCCCGGCCGTGCAGGTCTCGTTCGCGCCGCTGTGCCCGACGGCGGCGTTCCCACCGGTGCTGTTCCCCGATCCCTTCGCCGGCGTCGACCCGTGGCGGCGTGCGCCGCTCGGCGCGGTCACCCGGGGCTACCACCGCGCGGCGCACCGGCTGTTCGCGCAGGCGCTGTGGCTGCCGCTGCGCCGGCGCATCAACGCCTGGCGGGCGACCCGGCTGCGGCTCCCGCCGGCCGGGCTGCGGTCGCCGGCACTGGACGTCGACCGGCGCGGCGAACCCCTGCTGCAGGCGTTCAGCCCGACGATCCTGCCGCCGCCGCGCGACTGGGGACCGCACGTCGTGACCGCCGGCGCCTGGTTCCTCGACGCCCCCGACGGCTGGACGGCACCGCCGGACCTGGCCGCGTTCCTCGACGCGGGCCCACCGCCCGTCGTGGTCGGCATGGGCAGCATGACGACCCGGGACCCCGCGACGCTGACGGCACTGCTGGTCGAGGCGCTGCGCCGGGCCGGGCGGCGCGGGGTGCTCGTCGCCGGCTGGGCCGGGCTCGGGCGGGACGGCGACCTCGGCGACGATGTGCTGGCGATCGACGACGCCCCCCACGACCGGCTGCTGCCACGCGCCGCGGCGGTCGTCCACCACGGCGGCTCGGGGACCACCGCCGCGGGCCTGCGGGCGGGCGTGCCGACCGTCGTCGTGCCGCACTTCGGTGACCAGCCGCTGTGGGGCGACCGGGTGCGCGCCCTCGGGGCGGGCCCGCCGCCCATCCCACGCGGCGACCTGACCGCGGCGCGCCTGGCGTCCGCGCTGCGGGCCGCCACCGGTGATCCGGGGATCCGCGCGGCCGCGGTGGCGGCCGGCCGCGCCATCCGCGCAGAACCCGGCGTCGCCCGCGCCGTCGAGGTCATCACCGCCACCGCCACCGCGGCCACCACCCCGCACCGCTGACACCACCCGCGCGTCGCGGACGACACCCCGGCGTCCGTGCGGCCGGGTGGCCCCTCAGGGCGTGGGGAACGCGCGCAGCAGCACCCGGTCACCGGTCGAGACGGTCGCCCCGACGGCGGGTGCGGACTCCCACACCTGCCCGCTGCGTTCCACGGCGCCCGTGCAGGTCGGGGTGCCGCCCGGGCACGACTGCGACCGCTGGGGGACCAGCCCCACGGTCCGCAGGCGGTCGGCGGCGGCCGCGAGGTCCATGCCCAGCACGTCGGGGACGGTGACGTGCTCGGGCGTCGTGGTCGAGACCGTCAGCGTGGTCCGGTAGCCGATCGGCAGGGCGACCTCGCGGCCGGGGCGCGGCTCCTGAGCCAGCACCAACCCCGGCGGCAGCGACGCCGAGTAGCGCTCCTCGACGGTGACGTCGAAGCCCGCCTCCTTGAGGCGCCGCCGGGCGGGGCCGACCGCGCTGCCCCCGACCTCGGGGATGCGGACGGTGAAGTCGTTGGCCGGCACGTCGCCGAGGGCCGCGAGCGTGAACCGCGCGAACGCCTCGGCGGGCCAGGTGCCACCTTCGACGGTCGTGGGCGTGCGGGGCGGGACCATGGGGATCCGGCGTTCGTGGTAGCCGATCCAGACGGCGGCGGCGAGGTCGGGGGTGTAGCCCGCGAACCACGCGTCGGCGTCGTCCTGGGTGGTGCCGGTCTTGCCCGCGAGCGGCCGGCGGGCGTCGGCGCGCACCCCCGTGCCCTGCTCGACGACGCCCTTCAGCGTCGCGGTGACCCGCAGCGCCACCGACTGGTCGAGCACGCGCCGCCCGGTGTCGTCGGGCCGCTCCCACAGCACGGTGTCGCCGTCGAGGATCCGCTCGACGGCCACCGGCCGGCGGTGGACGCCGCCGCCGGCCAGCGTCGCCTGCACGGTGGCCATGTCGAGCACGCTGACCTCCTGGGCCCCGAGGGCCAACGCGCGGTACGCGCGCAGCGGTGAGCGCACGCCCATCCGGCGGGCGAGGCGGGCGACCCGCCGCGCGCCGATGCGGTCGATCAGCTGGGCGTACACGACGTTGACGCTCCACGCCGTCGCGGTGGTGAGGTCGACGGTGCCGAAGTCGCGGCCGCCGTGGTTGGTGACCGTCCACGGGCCGCGCTCGCCGGGCACCGGGTCCAGGCGGATCCGGGGCGGCGCGGAGAACGTCTCGTCGAGGGTGACGCCGTCGGCCAGCGCCGCGGCGAGCACCACCGCCTTGAACGTCGACCCCGGCTGCCGGCGGGCGTCGGTCGCCAGGTTGAAGCGCGCGGCGTCGTCGTCGGCGAAGTAGTCCCGGCCGCCGACGAGCGCACGGATCGCGCCCGTGGCGGGGTCGAGCCCGACCATGGCGCCGTCGGGGTCGTCGGGGCGGGTCAACGTTGCGCCCAGCGCCTCCTCCGCGGCCTGCTGCCACGTGGGGTCCAGCGTGGTCTCGACCCGCAGGCCGCCGGCGAACAACCGCCGGGCCCGCTCCCGCGGCGTCGTGCCGAGGACGTCGAACGCGGGGTCGCGCTCGATCTCGCTGAGCACGTGGTCGACGAAGTAGGCGGCCCGCCACGACCGGTGCCGGCGCGGGGGGATGACCCCGAGCGGCGCCTCGAGCGCCGCGCGCGCGGCGCCGGCCGAGACCCGCTGCTGGTCGCGCATCCGGACGAGCACCAGGTCGCGGCGGGTCCGCGCCGCGTCAGGGTGGCGCCGGGGGTCGTACCGGGCCGGCGACCGCAGCATGCCCGCCAGCAGCGCGGCCTGCTCGAGCGTGAGCTGGGACGCGTTCACGCCGAAGTACTCCACCGCCGCCGCCTCGATGCCGTGGGCGCCGCTGCCGAAGTACGCCGCGTTGAGGTAGCGCTCGAGGATCTCGTCCTTGGACAGCTCCTCCTCGAGCTGCCAGGCGATGCCCGCTTCGGCGAGCTTGCGCTCGAGGGTCCGGTCGGCGCCGGTCACCGTGTTCTTGGCCAGCTGCTGGGTGATCGTCGACCCGCCCTCGACGATCTCGCCGCTGCGCACGTTGCGCACGAGCGCCCGCCCGAGCGCGCGGGCGTCGATGCCCCGGTGCTCACGGAAGCGGGTGTCCTCGACGGCGATCACGGCGTCGGCGACGACGGGGGCCACCCGGGACAGTGGCACCGGCAGTCCGAGGCCGTCGTCGGCCAGCTCGGCGAGCCGCTCGCCGTCGGCGTCGACGATGGTCGTGGGACGGGCCGGCCGGTCCAGCTCGAGAGGGCGCAGCGGCCGGACCTCGACGAGGTCCCCGCACCCCGTGGCCAGCAGTGCGCACAGCAGTGCGACGGCGGCCAGCGGCCGTCGTCGACGGGTGGGGGTGGCAGGCTGCACGTGGGACCGGAGCATCGTGGCGCCGTGGACGGCGCCCTGTCGTCCCCCTCGGCACGACGGCGACCGGCATGAGGGGTTGGCGCCGCCCCGGGCGTCGTCGCGCTCACGGCCGGGGGGTCAGCGCTCGAGCATCTCCTGCACGCGCAGCACCGTCCGCAGGTTGCGGGCGGTCGCCGCGGCCAGCGCCGGGCCGCGGTTGAGCAGCTCGGCGAGCCTGCTGCGCCCGAAGCCGTCCGGCGTGTGCAGGTACAGGGTCCGGCCGACGAAGCGGGCCTCGTCGGAGCTCCCGTCGTCGGCCGCCCGGCGCTGGGCCGCAGCGACCGCGGCGACCTCCTCGTCCGTGGGGTCGTCGGCGCGGAAGGCCACGTGGACGTGGCGCAGGTCGTCGGGCTCGGGGTAGGGATTGTCGGCGACGATCCGGGCGAACGCGTCGCGAGGCACCACGATGACCGCCGGCGCCACGCCGAGTGCGTCGTCGACCGCGCGCTCCAGCTCAGCGGCCACGACCGTCGGCCGGTCGTCGGAGCGCGCCGTGAACACGACGTTGCCGCTGGCGATGTAGGTGGCCACGTCGGTGTGGCCGAGCGAGGCCACGACCTCGCGCAGGTCGGCCATGGCGACCTTGGTGCGGCCCCCGACGTTGATGCCCCGCAGCAGGGCGGCGTGGGTCGGCATCCGGGGATCGTAGACGATCGTGATGTGTACGCTCGTCGCGATGAGCGACGTTGACGAACAGCTGCAGGTCCTGACGCACGGCGTGGCCGAGATCCACCCCCGCGACGAGTTCGAGCGCAGGATCCGCGCGGTGGCGGCGGGGGAGCGGCCTCCGCTGCGGGTGAAGTTCGGCATCGACCCGACCAGCACCGACATCCACGTGGGGCACTCGGTCGTGTTCCGCAAGCTGGCCGAGTTCCAGCGGTTCGGGCACACCGCGGTGCTGATCATCGGTGGGTTCACCGCGCAGGTCGGTGACCCGTCCGGCAAGTCGACGACCCGCCCCCGGCTGACGGCCGAGCAGGTCACCGCCAACGCCGAGACGTACCTGGAACAGGTCCGCCTGGTCCTCGAGGACGCCCCGCTGGAGATCACCGACAACCGGGACTGGCTGGCGGACATGACCCTGCGCGACGTGCTGACGCTGACCAGCCAGATGACCGTCGCCCGGATGCTCGAACGGGCTGACTTCGCCCAGCGCTACGCCTCGCAGACGCCCATCGCGATCAGCGAGTTCCTGTACCCGCTGCTGCAGGGGCGCGACTCGGTCGCGGTGCGCGCCGACGTCGAGCTCGGGGGCACCGACCAGACGTTCAACCTGATGGCCGGCCGCGGACTGCAGCAGGCGGCGGGCCAGGAGCCACAGTGCGTCCTGACCATGCCCCTGATCGAGGGCCTGGACGGGTCGGCCAAGATGTCGAAGTCGCTGGGCAACGCGATCGGCATCACCGACGATGCCCCCGACATGTACGGCAAGGCGATGCGCCTGCGTGACGAGCTCATCGTCAAGTACCTCAGGCTGGTGACCGACGTCCCGCCCGACGAGGTGGACGAGGTCGCCGCGCGTCTGGCGGACGGCTCGCTGCACCCCAGGGACGCCAAGCGCCGCCTGGCCCGCGAGCTGGTCGCGCTGTACCACTCGCCCGAGGCGGCGACGGCGGCGGAGCAGCGGTTCGACCTCCAGTTCCGTGACCGGGGCGTGCCCGACGACATCCCGACCGTCGACATCGACGACCGGTCGTGGTTCCTGCCGTCGCTGCTGCAGACCGCCGGCCTGGTCACCAGCGGATCGGAGGCCCGCCGCATGGTGGCCCAGGGCGCCGTGCGCCTCGACGGCGACGTGCTGGACGATCCGACCGCCGAGTACGCCGCGGCGGAGCTCGACGGCCACGTCCTGCAGGTCGGCAAGCGCCGCTTCGCCCGCCTGCGCGGAGCTTCCTGACGGCCCCACCGGTGTCGTCGGGAGGCCCCGGATCCGCGCAGCGGTTGACACTGGCACCACGCGCGTGGTACAGTTCTGGGTCCGGACGGCACTCGTCGTTCGGTGGCCAGAGCCGGGACCTACGGAACACCATCCGGCCGGTTGCAGGCTGGGAGACCGGCCGCTAGGGTTTGGCCAGCTACAGAGCACGGACCACTCCGCTGCTCGCCTGAGCAGGACACTCCGACACCGCCCAGCAGGGCACCGCGGAGTTCCGCACGCTCAACTCGGAGCCGACAAGCTCCACGCGAACGAGTCCGACAGCCGGGTCCCTCCCAAAGGGCACGGAATTCGGACGGAGCGCGACCCGCTCCTTGAAAACTGCACAGTGTGTCAAAAGCCAGTGCACATGCACCCCGTCCTTGGGAATGACCTGGGTGGCGCTCGCGCCACCTCATGAAAGAGGACGGTTGTTTGAAACTGGTTCCGGATAGCTCGCCAGAGCTGTCCTTGGACCAAGGACGAACGTCTCCACGGATCTTCGGCAGCCGGCCTCGTGCCGGCGTTGAGATCTCTAATGGAGAGTTTGATCCTGGCTCAGGACGAACGCTGGCGGCGCGCCTAACACATGCAAGTCGAGGGAGAACCAGACAGCTTGCTGTCTGGGGAGACCGGCGAACGGGTGAGTAACACGTGAGGAACCTACCTTGGAGACCGGAATAACCACGGGAAACTGTGGCTAATGCCGGATGTCCTGGTCGTCTCGCATGAGACCTCCAGGAAATGGTCTGCCGCTCCAAGATGGCCTCGCGGCCTATCAGCTAGTTGGTGAGGTAACGGCTCACCAAGGCGACGACGGGTAGCTGGCGTGAGAGCGCGAACAGCCACACTGGGACTGAGACACGGCCCAGACTCCTACGGGAGGCAGCAGTGGGGAATCTTGCTCAATGGGCGAAAGCCTGAAGCAGCGACGCCGCGTGTGGGAAGAAGGTCTTCGGATTGTAAACCACTTTCAGGAGGGAAGAAGCGCAAGTGACGGTACCTCCAGAAGAAGGCCCGGCCAACTACGTGCCAGCAGCCGCGGTAATACGTAGGGGCCTAGCGTTGTCCGGAATTATTGGGCGTAAAGAGCTCGTAGGCGGCCCAACAAGTCGGATGTGAAATCTCAAGGCTCAACCTTGAAATTGCATCCGATACTGATGGGCTTGAGGCAGGTAGGGGAAGGTGGAATTCCTGGTGTAGCGGTGAAATGCGCA
>CAYVGE010000124.1:0-12061 GCA_964450395.1 uncultured Actinomycetota bacterium | reverse complement strand
ATCGACCCGCGAGGTGCCACCATGGTCCGCCTGATCTCTGATCGCCCTCCGCGTTTCGCGACCGGTGGTGCGTCGTGACGCCCGCACTGGCCGTGCGCCACGTCACCAAGCGCTTCGGTGACGTGGTCGCTGTCGACGACCTCAGCTTCGAGGTCGCCGGCGGCACCGTCACCGGCTTCCTCGGACCCAACGGCGCGGGCAAGAGCACCACGCTGCGCATGCTGCTCGGCCTGGTCCGCCCGACCGCCGGGCGCGCGCTGGTGACCGGCGTCGCGTACCGCGATCTGTCACAGCCGGTCCGTACCGTCGGCGCGGCACTCGAGGCGACCGGGTTCCACCCACGCCGGCGGGCGGTCGACCACCTGCGGATCGCCGCGCGTGCGGCGGGCATCACGCCCGATCGCGTGGACCAGGTCCTCGACGACGTGGATCTGACGGCGGCCGCCGGCAGGCGGGTCGGCGGGTTCTCGCTGGGCATGCGCCAACGGCTGGCGCTGGCGACCGCGCTGCTGGGCGACCCCCAGATCGTGATCGCGGACGAGCCGACCAACGGCCTGGACCCGCAGGGCTTGCACTGGGTCCGCGGGTTCCTCCGCCAGCTCGCGGCGCAGGGCCGCACGGTCCTCGTCTCCAGCCACCACATCGCCGAGCTCGCGCTGACCGCCGACGACGTTGTCATCATTCGCCGTGGCCGTCTGGTCGCCGCGGGCCCCGTCGACGACCTGACCGGCCGCGGCCAACGGGTGTGGTTGCGCACCCCCGACGCGGAGCGGCTCGCCGCCGCGTTGACCGCCGAGGGCATCGCGGTGACCCGCCGCGACGGCGACGAGCTCGTCGCCGACGGGCCGACGGAGGACGTTGGTCGCGTCGTCGCCCGTGCCGGGATCGCGATCTACGAGATGCACGCCGAGCGCCTCAGCCTGGAGGACGCCTTTCTGACCATGACCGCGCCGGGAGATCCGTCATGACCCGCCTCGTCGCCGCCGAGCTCGCCAAGCTGCGCAGCACCCGTGTCCTGACCGTCCTGGCGATTCTGGTTGTCGCGGTGCTGCTGGCTCTGCTCGGCATGCAGGTGACCAACGCCGGCAAGGTCGGCGCCCCGGCGCTCGGCACGGCCGACAGCTTCCGGGCGCTGCTGGGCGTCGTGGGAGTGACCACGCCGATCGTCCTGGTCGTCGGGGTGCTCCTCGTGACGGCGGAGTTCCGGCACGCCACGATCGCCACCTCGCTGCTGGTCGTGCCGCAGCGGTCCCGGCTGCTCGCCGCCAAGGCCGTTGCCGCGGCGCTGCTCGGCGGTGCCGTGGCGGTCGGCGGCATGGTGCTCGTGCTGGCGGTCGTGGTGGCCTACCTGGCGGCTGCCGGTGTGCCGGTCGACCTGGTCAGCGGGGACGTGGCGCTCGCGGTGGGCGGTGTGCTGGCGGCCATCCCGCTGTACGCGGTGGCCGGCGTAGGGATCGGCGCGCTCATCCGGCACCAGACCGTCGCCGTGGTCGTGCCCCTGGTGTGGTTGGGCGTCGTCGAGCAGCTGCTGCCCAGCTACGGCCTGGCGGGCATCCTGCGGTGGCTGCCCGGCGGCGCGACGAGTGCGCTGGGCCGCGCCGAGGTGGCCGGCCTGTTGCCGATGTGGGCAGGCGGCCTGCTGCTCGCCGCCTACGTGACCGCGCTCGTCGTGGCCGGTGCGCTCCGCCTGAACCGGCTGGACCTGTCATGACATCGTCCATCGGGCCCGCTGTCCGGCGGTGGAGTGGTGGCAGGCGACGCGCAGCGGTGCCGCCGTTGGTGGCGCTCGTCGCGCTCGGTTTGGCGGCCGCGCTCGCTGCGCTGGCGGGCATGGCGGCTCGGCCCGCGGCGGCCGCGACGAACGTCGAGGCCGCTGTCGATCGCTGGCGCGCGCGGACACCGGTGCAGGCCGTCACCGTTGTGCTCAGCGACCCGGGCGGCGTGCGCTCCGTGGCTAGCGGCCGCGACGCCGGCCGGGCGGTCGGCGTCGATGCCCGCTTCCGGGTCGGCAGCGTCACCAAGGCGTTCGTGGCCGCGGTCGTGCTGCAGCTGGTCGACGAGCGCCGGCTGGAGCTCGATGCGCCACTAGGGCGGTACGTGCCGGCATCGCCGTTCGGCGACGTCACGATCCGCCAGCTGCTCAGCCACACCGGCGGCGTCCCGGACTTCGAGCAGGCGGCCGGCTACGCCACCGATCTGCTGGCTCGACCGTCCCGACGGTGGACCACCACAGGCGTGCTCGGCCTCGTCGCCGATCGTGACCGCGACGTTCCCCCCGGCTCGGTGTACGCCTACTCCAACACCCACGCCGTGCTGCTCGGGCAGGCCGTCGAGGCGGTCACCGGCCGCTCGTGGGCGCATGCCGTCCAGCGTCGGGTGATCGACCGGCTCGATCTGCGGGACACGACCGTCCCAAGCGGGGATACCGCCGCCGCGCCCGGCGTCGTCGCCGGCTGGTTCGACACCACCGGCGACGGTCTCGACGACCGGGTCCCCGACCCGTGGCCCGCGCTGGAGACGTCTCAGGGCCCCGCCGGCGCGCTCGTCTCGACCGCCCCCGACCTGGCCGTCTTCGCCCGCGCCCTGTTCGAGGGCGACCTGGTCTCGCGCGCCGCGCGTCGGGCGATGACGACGCTGCAGCCGTTCCACCCCAGTCACAGCAACTACGGGCTGGGCGTCGAGCTGCGCCGGCCCGACCACCGGACGATCGTCTGGGGTCACGGTGGGTCCCTGCCGGGCTACCGCGCCACCATGTGGTACCTGCCCTCGACACGCCGGGTGGTCGTCGTCCTCGCCAACGCCTACCGCGCCAGCACCGACGACCTCGCCGAACTGCTCCTCCACCGCTGACGCGGCGACGCCACCGTGCGGGACGGTTGCGTCGCGGTCGTCAGTTGACGGGCGTGGTGGGCGCCGCGTGCGGTGTTCCGTGACTCTGAGGGATTCCCGCGTCGAAGCGCGAGCGCGCCACGTCGAGGACGAGGGCGGCGGCTGCCACGGTGAGGACGCCTGCGATCTGCTGCCAGTCGCCGTGCGACGACGGTGAGTTTCCACTGGCGTTGCACGACGGGTGGTGCACGCGGACCGCCAGGAGGCTGCCCTCGGCGCGCTTCGTGGACAACGACATCGATGGCGTCCGGTCGGAGTCGTTGGCCCGCGCCGTGGCGGCGCCCGCGAACCCGTAAGGACCGACAGTCGCCCTTCAGTCGCGGATGCGCCCGACCTCGATCTGCCAACTCCGCTGGGTGGTCACGCGCCGTCGTGGATGGGCTCGGCCTCGGCCTGGCGCAGCTCGCTGAGTGCCGCGCGTCCCAGCGCGACGGCGCCCGCGAAGTCCATCGCGGCGCCGTGCGCAATCGCGTCGTCGAAGTCGTCGCCCAGGCGCCGGCGGCCGGACGACAGGAGCGCCTCCAACCGAGTCGCCGCTTGCGGTGGGACACGCGTGCCCATCGACGACCGGATTGCCGCGGTCGCTCCGAAGATCGCCACGCCGGTGTGGGGTGCATGGGCCTGGACGCCGAGCTCTGCGATGACCTCCAGCGTCAGGATCGTCGACGCGATGTGGCGCGCCTCCGCCAGGTGCTCGAGGGAGGCACCGATCAGGTCGTGCACGCCCTCTGTCTCGCCGCGGCTCATGCGGAACTGCGCGAGTGCGCCCTCGACGATCCCCAGATCGACCACCGAGTCGAGCGCCCGGGCCCGCCTCATTGCGTCCCGGAGCATCTCGTCGGTGTCGTCGAACTGGCGCGTGATGCCCTGCACCCAGCTCATCGCTACGAACCCGGTCGTCGCGCCGACCGCGTCGCCGATCCGCTCGAACGTGGCGACGCCGCGCCGCATGATCGCCATGCCGTCGTCCATCGCGCCCGTCATGCCGCGGACGAGGCCGACCGCGACGTCCGCGTACCCGAGGCTGCGGTCGTCGCCGGTCTCACGCGCGACCTCGGCGGCCTCCAGCAATGCGGGCGCCACGAACGCGTAGTCACCGGACCAGATGGCGAACATGGCTCGCGCCGCGAGGACGCGTGCGCGCGGCTCGCGTCCGAGCTGCGGCGCCTGGAGGCAGCGGTCGGCCCACAGCCTGCCCTCCGCGAGGTACCCGCGCATCCACCAGAACCACCACGACTCCCAGAGGACGTCGGCCACCGGATCCGGATCATCCTTCGCGAGCGACCAGCTGAACGCCTGCCGGACGTTGTCGAGCTCGACCTCTACCGCGTCGAGCGTCGCGCGGCGCCGCCCCCCGGGACGGCCCACGCCGTGGGCCAGCTCCAGGAACGTGCGAGCGTGGCGCGCGAGCACGGCGTCCCGTTCGGCGCTGCGGTCGAGGAGCTCCCGAGCGAACTGCCGGATGGCGCTGAGCATGGAGAAGCGGACACCGTGCTCCACCTGGACGTCGGTGCGCACGAGGCTCTGCTCCGTGAGCGACGCGACAGCTGACATCACGTCGCCCTCGACGTCGCACACCCGCTCCGCCGACGCCAAGGTGAACCCACCCCGGAACGCGCTGAGCTGCGCGAAGGCGTCCCTGGTGGGTCCGTCCAGCAGGTCGTAGCTCCAGGCGATCGTGGCACGCAGGCTCTGGTGGCGCGTAGGCATGTCCCGCCGGGCGTCACCCAGGTCGGGGAACCGGTCCTGGAGGCGGCCGAGCAGCATCTCGGGCGTCAGGATCCTGACGCTGGCCGCGGTCAGCTCGAGCGCGAGCGGAAGGCCGTCGAGCTCTCGGCAGATGGCGACTACCGCGGCCATCGCGCGTTCGTTCGGATCGAAGTCAGGCCGCACGGCTCGGACCGCGTGCACGAACAGCTGGACGGCCGCGGACTCGCGCACGCGTGCGGTCGAGGCGCCCTCGGTCGGCACCACCAGCGGCGTCACGGGGTACTCCCGCTCGCCGCGCAGACGAAGGGCCGTGCGGCTCGTAGCGATGACCGTCAGCTGCTCGCAGGCCTCGATCAGCTCCGCGACGACCGGCGCCGCCCCCACCACCTGCTCGAAGTTGTCCAGGACGAGCAGCGTGCGCCCGTCGCCGATGGCATCGGCGACGGCGGCGACGGCAGGCGACGCGTCGGTCGCCGCGACGTCGAGGGCCGAGGCGATCGTGTCCGCCATGAGGTCCGGCTCGCGCAGCGCCGCCAGCGAGACGTAAAACGTGCCGTCGGGGAACTCTAACGCGAGCCGGCGCGCGGTCTCGATCGCCAGGCGTGTCTTGCCGACCCCACCGGCACCGACGAGGGTGAGCAGCCGGACGTCACCGCGCCGCAGCTGGGCGATGATCTCGGCGACGTCGGCGGCGCGCCCGAACAACGGGGTGGCCGGCCGCGGCAGCGGTGCGGGTCGGAGCCGCTGGGCGGCTCCGCTGTCGCCGACCGGTGCGTGGAAGCGTTCGGTCAGCAGCACGGTCAGGTCGTTCCTGAGCAGGTCCTCCAGATCGGCGGCGGTGGCGAACGGCTTGTACGACAGGCCGGCGTCACGCACCCGCGCGAGGAAGCCTTGCAGCTGCGGCTCCCGGTCGACGTCGGCGTGGACGTAGACGAGACGCGGCATGCCGGCGGAGAGGATGAACTCGTCCTCAAGGCCGGAGACCTCCATGCCCGGTGCGGTCCACCCGTAGCGCCGCGCGTAGATGGCGACGAAAACATCGCTTTGTCCGACGTAGGCGCTGTAGAGCGCGCGGGGCGGGTGCGGGCGCGCGCCGGCCTCGAACATCACCGGCGTCAGGTTGAGCGTCTCGACCGAACGCCTGGCCGCCGCGCGCTCCTCGGTCAGGTCCAGCGTCGAGGAGATGAAGACGCGCAGCCGCCGGTCGGGGGTGAGGATCACACGGTCACACTAGAGGCGGCCGTACGACCGATCCAGATCGGGCGGGGTGCGAGACGCCGCGTCGACGCGGCGGCACACCTCCTCACGGGCGCGTTCGGTCAACGACGCGCACGGCGCGACCGCCGCATGCCGCTCCGTCCACGTGCCCGTCGGGCACAACTGCTCGCGGCAACGCCACAGCCGCTTGCCCTCTCTGTCAACATCGCGTGAGGGCAGCATCACGTTTGAACTCGTCGGTGAACCTCCGACGCGTCCGCTTCTTGTCGTTGTCTGGCACAGGGCCATCCTCTCACGCGAGGTGTCCTCCCCAGGGGGAAGTCCAGGCGACGTGCACGGCTGCCGCAACGCCCCCTGCAACATCTGGCGGAACGGGTGACCGATCTGTCGGGCCTTAAGGCGGGGCCGGCGTGTTCCGACAGCGTTGGTTGGGACGTTGCGGTCGGAGTGCGTGTGGCAGTCGGGACAGTTCGCGGGCGCGTCGGCGTTGGGTGGGCTCGGCGGCGGCAAGCGGCGGCCGCCGGGGGTGACGCGACGGTGCGACGGGAGTTGGGTGTCGCGTTCGGCGTCGCGGCGGTCTGGCCGGTCACCGTGTTCGCCGTCGCGCTGATGGTCTGGGCGACCATCGCCCAGTTCCACAGTGTCCAGCGTGAGCGCCAGCAGGTCGCCGCGCGCGTTGCGGGGTCGATCGACCACATGGTCGATGTGGGCACGCGGACCATGCAGGCCGCCGCCGCGGTCGGCGATCCTGCTGAGATGACGCCTGGCGCCGTCGAGGGGCTGCTCGGCCGTCTGCTGCAGACGCAAAACGAGGTCGATGAGCTCAGTTTCATCGACGCGCGTGGGAAGCGGCTCGGCATCGCCAGCTCTCTGCGTCGGGTAGACGCAGGGGCGCCCGTCTTCGAGGGCGCACGCGAGACGGCCGCGTCAGCCGTCGACACGGGGGAGGTTGCCATCGGCGGTGGCTTTCACGAGACCATCGGGGGGTTCGTGTATGCGATTGCGGTGCCGACCACCGAGTCCGGGACGGGCCGAGGGTCGGGCGCGCTGGTGGGCGTCACCCCGATGACCGCGCTGGCGGAGTTGCTCGCAGATGTCAATGCCGAGACGGGCGGGTCGTCGTACATCGTCACCGTCGACGGACGACTGGTGGCCGACGCGAACCTCGATCGCGTGTTCTCCGGGACCACGCTGCCGGACGTGTCGGGAGGCTTGTCGCGTGGCATCGGTGGCACCCCGATCATCGCCGGCACGGCGCCGTTGGCGGTCGGGGATGGCGCGGTCGTGGTCGTGTCGGCCGAGAACGCGGGGACGGCGATGGCGCCTGCCGCGCTGGCGATCATCCCGTGCGCGCTGCTGATGTGCCTCGTGGTCGTTGCCCACCGGGTACGCGACCGGCTCATTCGACGGATCGTCGAGCCGATCGAGACGCTCGCCCAGTCGACCCGGCAGCTGGCCGGTGGTGACCTCACCGCGCGCGCGGAGACCAGCGACATCGTCGAGTTCGATCTGCTGGCCAACGACTTCAACGGCATGGCGACCCGTCTGCAGGAGACCGTGACGTCACTCGAGGACCGGACGCGGCGCCTGGCCGACAGCAACCGGCAGCTGGAGGAGTTCGCGTCCGTTGCCGCCCACGACCTGCGGGAACCGCTGCGCAAGATCCAGTTCTTCGGCGACCGCCTCGACAAGATGCTCGGCGACGATTGCAGCGACCCAGCGCGCGACTACGTCGCGCGGATGAGCGGCGCCGCGCGACGCATGTCCGAGCTCATCGAGAGCCTGCTCACCTACTCGAGAGTCTCGACCAAGACCGCTCCCTTTGAGCCGGTCGATCTCAACACGACCGTTCGAGGCGTACTGGGCGACCTGGAGGCCGCAATCGCCGACAACGACGCGGACATAACGGTCGGTGATCTGCCCGTGGTCGACGCCGACCCGATGCAGATGCGACAATTGTTCCAGAACCTGCTCAGCAATGCATTGAAGTATCACGAACCTGGCTCGCCGGTGGACGTTGTCATCACAGCCGACGCCAGCGGTGTACCCCCGGCGTCGGCGTCCGCGTCGACCAACGGTGATCGCGCCCGCGTGCTGGTCAGCGACAACGGCATCGGCATCGACCCCATTCACCACGATGAGATCTTCCGTGTGTTCAGCCGACTCCATCGCCGCGCCGAGTACGAAGGCACCGGCATCGGCCTCGCGGTCTGCCGGCGCATCGTGGACCGACACGACGGCTCCATCGTTGTCACGTCAGCGCCAGGCGAGGGGTCGACGTTCGTCGTCAGCCTCCCCCGACACTCGAGTCTGGAAGACCCATGACCGTCGAGCAACGCCCGTTGACCATCCTCATGGCCGACGACGATGAGGACGATCAGGAGATGACCCGGTTCGCCCTCGACGAGAGCCGCCTGCTCAACCCGATCGAGTTCGCAAACGACGGCCAGGAGCTCCTCGACCGCCTGCGGGCCTGTCAACAACAGGACGCGATGCGGCCGGGACTCATACTGCTTGACCTGAACATGCCGAGAAAGGACGGTAGGCAGGCGCTCAAGGAACTCAAGGAAGACCCCCAGCTGCGCCGCCTGCCGGTGATCGTGCTGACCACCTCGAAGGCCGAGGAGGACATTTTGCGCAGCTACGACCTCGGCGCGAGCGGGTTCATCACCAAGCCGGTGACCTTCGACGGCCTGGTCCGAGTGATCACCGCCGTCGGCGAGTACTGGTTCGAACTGGTCGAGCAACCCACGAGGTGACCGGAACCCAGGACACCGAGAGGAGCGTGCGGACCGTGAGAACGACCGCTCGGGGGGACAGCGCCGGCCAGGCCGACCGCCGTGGGGACGCGGCTCGAGGCGCGACGGCCGCTCCCATCCACGTACTGCTGGTGGAGGACGACGAGGACGACTACGTCGCCACCCGGGTGATGCTCGACGATGCGGAACGCATCACTGTGGATCTGCGATGGGCGGAGTCCGTCGGACGTGCGCAGGAACTGATCGAGACCGAAACCTTCGATGTGATCCTGGTCGATCATCGCCTCGGCGCGGATACGGGGTTGGACTTCGTGCGGGCCGCCGCCCACGTCGGTGTGCGCGGCCCATTCATCCTGCTCACAGGTATCCACGACGGCAGGATCGACGATGAAGCCCTGGACGCAGGGGTAGCCGACTATCTCGTGAAGGGCAACATCACTCCCTCACGGCTTGAACGCTCGATTCGATACACGCTCCAACAGGCACAGCTGGTCGATGAGCTCAGGCGTGCACGCGAGTTGAAAGACCAGTTCCTGTCACACGTCTCGCATGAGCTGCGAACGCCGATCGCCGCCGTCCATCAGTTCGTGTCGATCCTGCTCGACGGCCTCGCCGGCGACCTGAAGGAACAGCAGAGCGAGTACCTGGAGATCGTGCTGCGCAACGTGACACAGCTCGCAAAGATGGTCGATGACCTGCTGGAGGCGACCCGCGCCCAAACAGGCAAACTGCGCGTTGATCCGGTCCGCGTGTCGACGTCAGCAATGATCGACGCCGTCCGCGCCGAGTATCAGCAGCGGGCGGCCGAGGCGCAGGTCACGCTGGTCACCGAGTGCCCCAATAGTCTGACGGTGCGCGCCGATCCAGCGCGTACACACCAGGTGCTGTCAAACCTGCTCGACAACGCCCTGCGCTACACACCAGCTGGCGGGAAGATAGCGATCACCGCCCAGCAGGCGTCAAATGCGGATGCCGTGCTGTCGGTCGTCGACAGCGGCATCGGAATGGACGCAGACGCCCGCGAGGTCATCTTCCGACGCCATGGCCAGATCGACGGGCCCACGACCCGCGCCAACAGTCGGCGCGGGCTCGGCCTGGGACTGTTCATCTGCCGTCAGTTGGTCGAACTGCAGGACGGGAACATCTGGGTCGACAGTGAAGTCGGAGAAGGGAGCGCGTTCCACCTCTCGTTGCCGCTGTGGTCACTCACCGACCTCGTCGAGCCCGCCGTCACCCGCATGGTCGATACCGGCGGTGCGCTCGTCGTCGTGCGCGTCGGGCTCTCGCACCGCGGCACCTCACCCAGCCGTCGCCGGGACCTCTTGGCGCTCACCCAGCGAGTGATCGACGACTTCACGCTGCCCTATGACGTCGTTCTCCCGACCGCCGACACGTCGGATCACGCCGTCTATCTGCTCGCGCCGGTCACCGAACGGAACGTGGCCCCGCTGACGGCACGCATCAGCGGGGAACTCGAACGACATCCCCGCCTGGCGAACCTCGGCCTGACGTGGAGCATGTCGTGCACAGCCCTCGCGTTCGCTGATGTCAACGCAACATCGGCCGACGATCTCCCAGCGACCGTTGCGAGCCGGATCGAAGATCTTCTCGCCGCACCCGACGACGTCGCATGGTCACCCGTCGATAGGACCGCCAATGGCCAACCCCAAGGTATTGATCGTCGATGATGACGCTGATCTCGCGCTCGGCATCGGCATCCGACTCCAGCGCAGCGGCTACGACGTCGCCACCGCACCGGACGCGGTCCTCGCGCAGCAGCGTCTGCTCCGCGATCGACCTGACGCCGTCATCCTCGACCTGGGTCTTCCCGGCGGTGGGGGGACGACGTTCCTGCGTCGTGCAAAGGCCAACCTGGAGACGACCCAGATCCCTGTGATCGTGCTGACCGCCAAGGACCATTCGGTCGAGGCGGAGGTGCTCGCTGCCGGTGCCGCCGAGTTCCACCAGAAGCCGGTAGACAACGAGACGCTGATCGAGGCGATCGAACGAGCGCTCGGCCGCGAGGACGCGAACGTGTAGCGTCGCAGCAACCCACTTCGATGGTGACACCCGCGACACGTGACTTGATCCCGGGGGCACGACCCGCGGCCTATTGACTCCGGGTTCACGAGGCACGTGACGGACAGCCGGCTGGTGGCGGTGTGGCCGTTCGGGTCGTGATCGTCGTCAGCGGGCGAACAGCGCGTTGATGCGCTCGTCGAGGTCGTGGAGCGCGGCCGGCGGCAGCGCGGCGCGGAAGGCCTCCTTGCTGGCTGCGCGGGTCGCGGCGATCGTCGGCGTCGGTTCGTCCAGGCTGGCGGGATCCCTCGAGAGCCTGCGTAAACGGGCGATCCAGGCATTGACATGCTCCGGTAGCGGTTGCGCGCGCCGACAATTGCGTAGTGCCACGGAAGTCGAACCGTGATGGTCTGGATGCCGGCGGCTGATGCGGTCAGCGACCGCGCGGATGCGGCAGCTTCGCGTCGGATGAGGAGTTCGCCGCGGCGGCGGTGCTCGTCGGTGAGGTAGTGCGCGCTCGGCAGGCTGGAGGCGATCTCGCGTCGGGCGGTGTGCCAGTGGCCGATCGCGTCGTGGGCGTCCTCGGCGGCGAGCACGACCTGGTGCAGTTCGAGGTTGCGTGTGTACCAGTCGGCCACCGTTAGTCCCGCGAGGACGACGACCGAGACCATGACCGCCACCCGGGGTAGCTGTCTCCGGTCGTCGTCGGCTGATGTCGGCACGGCGATGGTAGGTCCTGTTCCAAGGGCCGCCGTGCAGCCTACGCCGAGTAGGTCCGGTCGCGTTGGGCGAGGGCGGCGGCGACGACGAGGAACTCCTGCGGGTCGAGTGGCTTGGTGAGGTAGGCGAATGCGCCTTCCTCGCGGAGTTGTCCACGCGGCCGGGTGAGGCGTCGGCGCTGGCGATCACGACGGGGATGTCGCGGGTGCGCGGGTCGGCGCGCAGGCGTTGCAGCACGTCGCGTCCGGACAGGTCGGGAAGGTGCAGGTCGAGCACGATGATGTCGGGCCGGTGCTCGTGGGCCAGGTCGATCGCGAGGCAGCCTTGCATGGCGGGCAGCACGGTGATGCCCGGCCGGCCGTGGAGCATCGCTTCGATGACGCGCAGGTGGTCAGGTTGTCCTTGACCAGCCCAGCGTGCGTTCCTCGGTGTCGTGCGGTGTCGGCGGACGGGCGGATGGCGCATCGACGACGGCTGGCCGGTGGGTGACGGGCAGGTCGATCCAGAACGTCGATCCCTGTCCGAGTGCTGTGTCCACGCCGATGGTGCCGGCCATGTGAGGTAGTTTGTGCGCGGTTACGGTTGGACGAGGTGACGCTGTTCAACCCCAGATCGGTAACGAGTACCCGCTGCCACTTCCGTGGCAAGGCCGTTCCCTCGCCGTGGCCCGAAGCGAAGCCGACGATCGGCTGAACCCCTTCAGGGGCGTGCGGAGAGCCGGATGAGTGGCAACGCGATGTCCGGTT
>CAYVGE010000123.1:0-12133 GCA_964450395.1 uncultured Actinomycetota bacterium | reverse complement strand
AGAGCGCGATCGGCCAGCGCGACGTGCGCGCGACGCCCCTGCAGATGGCGATGGTGACCGCGGCGATCGCCAACGACGGGGTGGTGATGACCCCGCGCATCGTCGATCGGGTCGAGGACACGTCCGGCCGGGTCATCCGCGAGTTCAACCCCGAGGAGCTGCGCCTGCCGGGCCAGCCCAACGCGCAGGCACTGAGCCGCAGCTCGGCCGACGCGCTGCAGGCGATGATGGAGAGCGTCGTGAACGCCGGCAGCGGAACCGGCGCCGCCATCAGCGGCGTCCCCGTGGCCGGCAAGACGGGGACCGCCCAGGTCGGCGAGGGTCGCCCGCCGACGGTCTGGTTCGTAGGATTCGCTCCGGCGGACAACCCCGCCGTTGCGGTCGCCGTCGTCGTCCCCGAAGGTGGCGGTGTCGGCAGTGAAGCGACGGGCGGCGCAGTCGCCGCACCGATCGCCAAGGCGGTCATGGAGGCCGCCCTCGACACGACGCAGTGACCACCGCCGCCGACGTCGGCGGTGAGCGAGGAAGCCCATGTCAGACGACACCAGGCCCCTGAGCGGTGCACCGGCCCTGCTGGCGGGGCGCTACCGCCTGCGGGGCAGCATCGGGCAGGGCGGCATGGCCGAGGTCCAGCGCGCCCACGACGAGCAGCTCGACCGCGAGGTCGCGGTCAAGATCCTGCATGCGCGCTACTCGGACGACGAGAACTTCCTGTTGCGCTTCCAGCGCGAGGCCCGCGCCGCGGCCAGCCTGAACCACCCCAACATCGTGAGCGTGTACGACGCCGGCGAGACCGAGGGTCGGCCGTTCATCGTCATGGAGCTCGTCCGTGGGCGCAGCCTGCGCGAGCTGACGCGCACCGAGCGCATCACGGCGGGTCGGGCGACCGAGATCGTGGGCGACTCCGCGCTCGCGCTCAACTACGCCCATGAGCACGGGCTGATCCACCGCGACATCAAGCCGGGCAACATCCTGATCTCGCACGAGGGCGAGGTGAAGGTCACCGACTTCGGGATCGCCCGTGCCGTCAACGCCGAGACGATCACCGAGACCGCCGCGGTCTTCGGCACCGCAGCGTACGTCTCGCCCGAGCAGGCGCAGGGCGACCCCGTCGACCGCCGCACCGACGTCTACTCGCTTGGGTGCGTCCTCTACGAGCTGCTGGCCGGCCGCCAGCCGTTCAGCGCCGACTCCCCGGTCGCCCTGGCGTACCAGCACGTCTCGGCGATCCCACCTCCGCCGTCGGAGTTCTCCGACGAGGCCACCCCCGACCTCGATGCCATCACCCTCAAGGCGATGGCCAAGGACGCCGACGACCGGTACCAGTCGGCCCGCGAGTTCAACGCCGACCTCGAGCGCGCCCGCGCGGGCGTCCCCGTGACCGCGCCGATGGCGGGGTCGTGGACGGCCACCCAGGCCGCCGATGGCTGGGATGACCAGACGGTCGCAACGGTGCCCGGCGGGGCCACGCGCGCCTACCCCGCCGACGACCGCCTCTACGAGGACGAGTACTACGAGGAGGAGGAGCCGGGGCGCAACCGGGCCGGCTGGATCATCGCCACGATCCTGCTGCTGCTCGCCCTGCTGGCCGGCGGCTGGTGGCTCATGACCGCGCTGACGGGCGAGCAGACCGAGACCGCCACGCTGCCCGACGTGACCGGCGAGCAGGAGGACGTGGCAGTCGAGCGCCTCAGCGCGTTGGGCTTCACCGAGGTCAGCGTCGAGCGGGCGCCGCACGCCGACGCCCCGCAGGGCGAGGTCTTCGAGCAGGACCCGCAGGCGTCCGACCAGGAGATCGCCGTCGACACGCCGATCGCGCTGACGGTCAGCAGCGGGCCGGAGCAGGTCCAGGTCCCCGACGTGACGGGCGTCACCGAGCAGGAGGCGAACCGCCGGCTGCGGCAGGCGAACCTCGCCGTGGGCAACGTGGCACGGGAGGACAGCGACGACGTGCCACAGGGAGAGGTCATCCGGACCGACCCACCGGCCGGCGACGAGGTCGACCAGGGCACTGTGGTCGACCTGGTCGTCTCCCGCGGATCACCGACCGCCCAGGTGCCCGACGTCACCAACCTGCCGGTGGACGAGGCCACGCTGCGCATCACCGGGGCCTGCGACCCTGACCCGTGCTTCGATGTGTCGACCATCGAGCAGAGCAACCCCGACGTCGATGCAGGCCGCGTGATCAGCCAGTCGCCGGGCGGCGGCACGGAGCAACCAAAGGGGTCCACGGTCACGCTCGTCGTCTCGACGGGTCCGGAGCAGCAGGAGCAGCCCGAGCCGTCCGAGCCAGCGGTCACCATCGACGTGCCCGACGTGGTCGGCCTCGCCGCCGAGGACGCCGTCACGGCGTTGCAGCAGGCGGGCCTGCAGGTGGGTGAGGTGTCGGAGCAGAGCTCGGACACCGTCGACGCGGGAACCGTGATCTCGTCGAACCCCGGCGCGGGCGAGCAGGTCCCCGAGCAGTCGCCGGTCGCGCTGGTCGTGTCGACCGGACCGGAGGCGTCCGGTGACGGCGGGGCCGACGGTCCCGGCACCGGCGGGGGCAACGCGGACGGGGACAGCACCGGGGACGACGACGACGGCGGCGCCCTGCAGGACCTCCTCAGCCCCCGGCGGCGATGACCCCGGCGGCGGCCAGCCCACTGCGTGCCGCCCCCTCGACCTTGGCCTCACCGAACGCGTCGCCGGCGAAGACCGCGGCGCAGCCATCGACGTCGGCGCGCAGCGCACGCCGCGCGACCAGGTCGGTCGGCTGCGCATGGCGCCACCGCCTGACCAGTGACCCGACCGGCGTCGCATCCCCGAGCCAGGGGGCGAGCCAGCCGTGGAGCGTCGCGGCGATGTCCGCGTCGTCCGCGTCGTACCACTCGGCCGACCAGGCGCCGGCGGCGTGGACCGTGACGGCCGGCTCGGATGACACGGGCTTGCGTGCGTTGTCGGCGAGCCAGCGCACGGGTCCGTCGGCGAACTGCACGCCGCCCGGCCCGGGCAACGGTGGTGGCGCGTCGAGCACGGTCAGCAGGGCGACCGTCGGCTCGTAGGTCACCCCCCGGAGCGCCGCGTCGACCTCGAGCGGCAGGGACGTCGCGCCGCGGTCGAACAGGGCCAGCGTCTGGGGCACCGGGCACGTTGCCAGCAACGTCCGAGCACGGTGCGTGACGGGGCCGTCCGATCCTGCGGCGGCGACCTGCCACCGACGGCCGCGCGTCCAGACCGCCGTCGCGCGGGTGTCGGTGACGACCGCGAGGTCGTCCGCGAGCACCTTCGCCAGCGCGTTCATCCCACCGCGCACGACGTAGCGCGGGTGGCCGTCACCACCGGTGTCGGTGACGCCGTCCGGCCCGTCGCGGACGTCACCCGCCTGCGGGAAGCCGCGGCTCCACCGCGTCACCTGGGCGCCGGCCGCGCACCACGTGTCGAGCAGGCCGGCGAACTCCTCGCTGCGGACGGTGAAGAACTGCGCGCCGTGATCCAGGGTGGCCCCGCCGATGCGGCGGGTCGCCAGCCGCCCGCCCGGGCCGACGCCCTTGTCGAGCAGCACGACGTCGGCGCCCGTGCTGCGCAGCGCACGCGCGGCCACCAGGCCCGCCAACCCGGCGCCGACGACCAGGACGTCGGCGTCAGCCAACCGGCTGCGGGGCGAGGCGGCCGACGAAGTTGCGCAGCAGGTCCATGCCGGCGCTGGTGAGGATCGACTCGGGGTGGAACTGCACCCCCTCCAGCGGCCACCGGCGGTGCCGCAGGCCCATGATCAGGCCGTCGGCGGTGCGTGCGGTCACCTCGAGGACACCGGGCAGGTCGTCGGGCGCCACGATCAGCGAGTGGTAGCGCGTCGCCACGAAGGGATCGGGCAGGTCGGCGAACACGCCCGCACCCTCGTGGTGGATCTGCGACGTCTTGCCGTGCAGCAGGCTCGGCGCCCGTCGGACGGTGCCGCCGAGGACGTGGGCGATGCACTGGTGACCCAGGCACACGCCCAGCAGCGGCACGGTCGGGCCGTAGCGGGTGATGACCTCGTTCGACAGGCCGGCGTCGAGCGGCGTCCCCGGTCCCGGCGACACGACGATGCCGTCGGGGGCGGCGACCTCGACATCGTCCAGCGCGAACGCGTCGTTGCGCGCCACCTCGACCTGCGCGCCGAGCTCGCCGAGCTCCTGCACCAGGTTGTAGGTGAAGCTGTCGTAGTTGTCGATCACGAAGATCCGCGGGCCCGCCATGGCGCAATGCTAGTCGTCGTGGAGGGTCAGGTAGCCGTCGACGTCGAACGCGGCGTCGACGCCCGCGTCGGTCCAGTCGGTCCCCGCCAGCTGCGGCCCTCGGATCCACAGCCGGCCGCGCGTGCCGATCGGGACGGCCGTGCCCTCGGCGTCGGCGACCACGGCCTCGGTGTCGGGCAGCGGCAGGCCCACGCTGCCGGGCTGGGCGCGCCCGTAGACGGGGTCGGCGTGGGTCACCAGCCCCTGCACACCCCAGGCGCCCCGGATCCGCCCCTTGTCCGTCAGCTCCTCGAGTTGGCCGACGGTGGCCGCGTCCAACGGGGCGTGCGAGACCGCGATCCGCACGGTGCGCAGGTTGCCCCGCCGCCACGACGAGCGCAGCAGGTCGCCGATCGTCCGCTCATCGAGCGGCAGCAGCGTCGGGCCGGCCCGTAGCGCGGTCCGCTGGCGCTGCGCCGCGCGGCTGTCGTCGACCAGGATCATCGTGGCGGCCGACAGCACCGCCGTGACGGTCCACAGGACGAGCTCCGCAGACGGTGGCAGCGCCAGCACCACCCGCTCGTCGCCCGCGACGACGTCGGGCAGCCACAGGCGCAGCTGGAAGCTGTTGACGACCAGGCGGTGCTGGGTGATCGCGCAGCCGTCGGCGCGCAGGGCCACGGCGTTCGCGGCGTCGATCGCCTCGACGGGCGCCGGCAGGCTGCGGCGCACCAGGTCGGCCAGCCGGCGGACGTCCTCGGTGTCGGGGATCCGCAGGGGGCGTCCCCGCGCGAGGGCGCCGATCGGTGACAGCACGTTGCGCGGGAACGGCAGGTAGTCACCGCGGCTGGTGACGATCACGTGCGTGCCCGGGCCACTGACCGACGCGACCGCCTCGCCGTAGGCGCGGTCGATCGCGACGACGGCGGCCATGTCCTCGCCCGCGGGCCCGGACCCGGTTCCCGGCGGGTCGAGCGTGACCAGCGCACCGACGCGCCACGCCGCGAACAGCGCGATGACCAGCTGGGGGCAGGTCGGCAGGGTGAGCGCGACCCCGTCGCCGGCGCCGACGCCCAGGGTGCTCAGCGCCGTCGCGAACCGGTCGGCGTGGTCCAGCAGCTTGCGGTAGGTCATGGCGTAGCCGCGGTACTCGACGGCCACCGCGTCGGGGAAGTCCTGCGCGGCGTCGTCGAGCAGCCGGCCGAGCGGGACCGCCGGGTAGCGGTAGCCGGACGGCACCCCGGCCGGGTAGCTGGCGAGCCACGGCGCGCTGCCCGCGTCCCACCCGGAGCCCGGTGGACGCACGGCTCAGCCGAGCACGGGGTTGGCGAAGAACTGCCGGTCCACCCACGGGAACACGACGGTGAACAGCACGATCACGACCATCACCGCCAGGGCAACGATCAGCAGCAGGCGGACGGCTCGGCTCACGGGCGCGGCTCCGGCACCATCGCTCAGGCGACCAGCTGCGCGTGCACGATCAGCCGCTCCGCGGCCGAGAAGCGCGGGTGGCAGGTGGTCAGGGTCAGGGTCGGGCGGCCGGTGCCGAGCGGGTCGCTGCCGATGACCGAGGTGTTCGACGGCTCGACCACGCGCTGGGCCGACACCTCGTAGGTGAAGCGCCGGCCGTGCCGGTTGGTGACGTGGATCAGATCGCCGTCGCGCAGGGCGTCGAGGTGGAGGAAGGGAGCCCCGTACGTGGTCCGGTGCCCGGCGATGGCGAAGTTCCCTGGCTCACCCGGCATCGCGGTGCTCGGGTAGTGGCCCGGACCGCGGGTGAGGTCGTCGGTCGTGATGTCGTCGAGGACGATCAGTGGTCCATCGTGCACCGGCGCGCTCCCGCTGCCCGGACGTGCGAACTCGACCATGGCGATGCCGTCGCCGGCCGGAACGGTGGGGTCGGGCGGCGGTTCGGAGGCGGCGACCGCGGACGGCGCCTCGCTCGAGGGCGCGGCCGCGGGGACGCGCTGCTGCCACTCGTCGTGCAGGTCCCGCTGCGCCTCACCGGCAGCCACGTTGGTGAACAGCAGGGCGTACGCCAGGTAGAGCAGCAGCGAGACGCCACAGCTGAGCAGCAGCCATCCGAACGCGCTGGTCAGGCGGACGTTCAGCGGCCGGGCACCGGCAGTGGTCTTCGACGTCAACCGTTGGACCGTACCATGAGCGGCGGATCAGCGATCGACGGAGCAGGCCGTGCCGAAGTCCAAGTCCAAGCGTTCGATGTACGTCCCACCCACGCCCCCGAGGCCGAAGCCGTCCCCACGCTGGGTACCCATCCTCGGCCTCGGCCTGATCGGCATCGGGGCCGTGATCCTGGTGGCCATGTACCTGGTGCCGGGGTTGCCGGGCGGCAACCTCAACCTGATCGTCGGCTTCGTGGCCATGGCCGGCGGGTTGATCACGTTGAGCCGGTGGCGGTGACCGGCGGCACGGACGTCGGCAGCCGGTCGGGGACGGAGTTCCACCCGTGAGATTTCCCCAATGTCATCCACAGCTGGGGATAAGTTCCAGCGGATGACCGGCCAACCACCCGGATCCCGCACCCGGAGCACTGCGTCATCCACACTATCCACATGGTTATCCACAGGTGTGGAACATCAGCGGTCCTCGGGGATGGGTTCCCTGAGGATCTCGACCCGCTCGTGCATGCGTTCCCCACAGTGGCGGGGCGGTGACTCGGTGCCACGGACGAGCAGCAGCACCTCGGCGCCGCAGCCCGCGCACCAGTAGGTCGTCCGCTCCACCGTCGGGTCGACCTCCTCCGGGTCACCGTCGGGGATGTGTGCCGCGCCGGCCTGGAGCGAGCGCAGCGAGCCGAGCCCGAACCACAGGATCGCCACGCCCAGCAGCGGCGCGAAGACGTACGCCGTCGGGACGTCGGTCAGCGCCACCACGGCGCCGCCGACGACGACCCACGCCAGGAGCACCATCGCGCCGAGCCCACGTCGCATGGCCGTTCCTCCCTGACTCCCGTGACCGGACGTCACCCAGTATCGCGTCCGGCTCGGTCGGTCCTCCGGGCATCGCGGACCGCGCGCCGCCCGAGCCGGCGGCCCGCGCATGATCGGACCCGTCGCCGGGCACATGACCACGATGCGTCCCTCGATGTCCGCCGTCGCCGGCCTGCTCGCCGCGAGCGGTGGATCTTCCGGCGAGCTGACCGGGCTGGTCGGCTGGATCGCGGACGTCATCGCCGTGTTCGGGGCGGTCGGCGTGGGTGTGCTCACGCTGGCCGAGGTCTTCTTCCCGCCGATCCCCAGCGAGTTGGTGCTGCCGATGGCGGGGTTCCTGGCCGGCCAGGGCCGGCTGAGCCTCGTCGGAGCCATCGTGGCGTCGACCGTCGGCTCCACGGCGGGCGCACTCGGCCTGTACTGGGTGGCGCAGGCGTGGGGCACCGACCGCGTGCGCGGACTGCTGACGCGGCTGCCGCTGATGGAGGCCGAGGACCTCGACCGCGCCGAGAGCTGGTTCGACCGCCACGACCGCTCGTCGGTGCTCATCGGCAGGCTGGTCCCCGGGGTCCGCAGCCTCATCTCGTTGCCCGCCGGCTTCCGCGGGATGTCGCTGGGCATGTTCGTGGCGCTCACCGCGCTGGGCAGCGCCGGCTGGAACACCCTGCTGGTGCTGGGCGGCTATCTGCTCGGTAGCCAGTGGCGGTCGGTCGGGCGGTACTCCGACTGGCTGAACTGGGCGGTGGTCGTGCTGCTGGTGCTGGCCGTCGTGAAGTTCGTGTGGGACCGTCGCGGCCGGATCTCGGTCCCCGGCGGGTGACCGGGTCCCGCGCCGGCCAGGCCGGGGGGCGACACGACCCGACGGCCGGCGGGACCGGCTGGCCGCAGGGGTCACCGGCCGCCGCGGCGGCTGGGCGGTCCGCTCAGTCCTCGGTGGCGTCGTCGCGCTCGTCGCCGTCGTCGCCGTGCGTCGGGGGCAGCGGCTTGTCCTGCGGACGGTCCTCCTGCCGCGGGAGGTTCTCGTCGGGCACGGCACGCACGTCGTCAGACGACTTCGCGGTCCGGTGCCGGTCCTTCGGGGTGATCGGGAAGCGGGTCAGCTCTTCGCTCATCTCGGTGATCCTCTCAGCGGTCGGCTGGCCCCCACAGCTTCCCCGCTCCCGCACCGCACATCCGCAGGGACCCGCCGACGATCGGCGGCGGCCGCACGACGAGCACCTCAGGCGCGGCTGCTCTCCCACAGGCGTCTGGCGAGCACGCGGAGCATGGCGAGCGCGACCTGGGGCTCGGACTCGATGAGCGTGGTGACGTCGTCGCGGGCCAGGGCGAGCACGCGTACCGGCGTGACCGCCTGGACGCGCACCGAGTGCCCCGCGCCCTCGTACAGCAGGGCCAGCTCGCCGACGAACTCGCCGGCGCCGAGCTCGCGGCGGCCGGCGGGGCGCTCGACCGCCACGGTGCCCTCCTCGACCACGAACAGCCCGGCGCCGGCCTGGTCCGGCTGGATCAGCACGTGGCCCGCGGGCACGTCGTGTGACGTCGCCATCGCCATCACCCGCGCCAGCCCCGCGTCGCCCAGTCCGGAGAAGAGGGGAACAGCCCGGAGCCGCTCGATGCGGTCGGTGTCGGTCACCTCGGACATGGCGCAGTCATAGCACGCGGCGCACCGCAGCCGCAACGCCTGGCGGCGGCGCGGTCCCGGACGCGCCATCGAGGTCCTTGGTGGCACACGACCGAAGGACGGAGCGTGATCCGGTCGGATGGCGGCAGACGCAGGCGGTGGACCCTGCCGGAATCGAACCGGCGACCTCCACCTTGCAAAGGTGGCGCTCTACCAATTGAGCTAAGGGCCCGCGATGGAGCGCGGGGGCGTCACGCCCCGCTGGGGGGCTCCTCCCAGATCGACTCGTCGAACTCGCGGTCGCGCTGGCGCTTGACGAGGGCGACGACGGCGGCGGCGGCCAGGGCGAAGATCGTCAGCTTGCGCATGCGGTGCGTCCTTGGAGGGTCGGATCTTCGCGGAGCCTGGTTCCACGAACCACGTGCAGGCCGGCTGCCGCCGGACATCGTCGTGGGCCATCGAGGACTTGAACCTCGGACCTCGCCCTTATCAGGGGCGCGCTCTAACCGCCTGAGCTAATGGCCCGCATGGGAGACCGTGAGTCTAGCGGAGGCGGAGGACCCGTGCAGGTCGTCCGCCGGCCGCTACTCGTCCTCAGCGAGGTCGACCCGGATGCCGCCGATGAGGTCGGCGACGAGGTTGTACAGGAACGCGAAGAAGACGTTGACCGCGCTGGCGAAGATCACGCCGAGCACCCCCACCAGGAAGAACGCGCGGAGGATGTTGCCGGTGTTGACGGTCAGCGCGATGTTGAGCGCACCCGCGATCTCGGTGGCCTGCTCGATCAGCCCGAGGCGCGTGATGAACGCCCAGAACACGGCGTTGGCGAGCATCGCGATGATCAGCATGCAGCTGTAGAACACCACGCTGATCTTGAGCACCGACCAGGGGTCGACGCGACGCACCATGATGTCGCGACGGATCAGCCGGCGCGTCGGCCGTGCGGTCGTCTGGCGTCCGGTGGTCCCCGCCACGGCGCGCGCCCGGGCGGTCACGGTCTCGGTGAAGCGCTGTCGACGTCCATCCGTCGGCTCCTGTGTCGCCACCCCACCACCGCGGCCGGCGGTGGAGGCGGTGCGGTCCGTCGCGTTCGCGTTCGAGCGCTCCGACGGCAACCAGTCGGCCATGGCTAGTCTTCCTCCAACTCGTCGCCCTCACGGACCGGCGCGATGGACACCACTTTGGCACCCTCGGACGGCGTCATCACACGGACACCCTGGGTCGAGCGGCCGGTGGGCCGGATGTCCTTGACGTCCATCCGGATGATCGTACCGGTGTCGGTGATGACGAAGATCTCCTGCTCGTAGGCCGCGACCAATGCGCCGACCAACGCGCCGCGCGCATTGGTGAGCTTGGCCGTGCGGACCCCCTTGCCCCCGCGCCGCTGCACGGAGTACCGCTCCAGTGGTGTCCGCTTACCGTAGCCCTCTTCGGTCACGATCAACAGTTGCCCGTCCTCGACGGCGGGGGTCATCGACAGCACCGAGTCGCCCTCGGCGAGCTGCATGCCCCGCACCCCTGTCGTGTCGCGGCCCATCGCGCGGGCGTCGGACTCGTGGAAGCGGATGGCCATGCCCTTGCGCGACACCAGGAAGACGTCGTCGTCCCCGCTGGTGACCTCGACGCCGATCAGGTGGTCGCGGTCGCGCAGGTTGATGGCGATCAGCACCTGCCGCGGCGAGTCGTACTCGCCGAGCGGTGTGCGCTTGATCATCCCGTGCTCGGTGGCGAACAGCAGGTAGTGCCCACCGTTGGTCTCGAAGTCGCGCAACGCGACCACGGCCGCGATCCGCTCGTCCGGTTCGAGCGCCAGGCCCTCGACGCTGGTGACGTACACGCCGCGCGAGATCCTGGACTTCTCGGGGATGCTCCAGGCCCGCACGCGGTACACCCGGCCCTCGTTCGTGAAGAACAGCAGCCAGTGGTGCGTGGTCGTCACGAACAGGTCGCGGACGATGTCGTCCTCCTTGAGGCCCGCCCCCGCGACGCCCTTGCCACCGCGTCGCTGGGTGCGGTACTCGCTGACCTTCGTGCGCTTGACGTAGCCGGCCCGGGTGACGGTGACGACCACGTCCTCGACCGGGATCAGATCGGCCATGTCCAGGTCGCCGTCGCCCGGCAGGATCTGGGTGCGTCGCGCGTCGCCGAACCGGTCGCGGATGCTCTCGAGCTCCTCGACGATGATCGCCCGCACGCGCTCGGGGCGCGCCAGGATGTCGCGCAGGTCGGCGATGCGCCCCTGCAGCTCGGCGTACTCGTCGAGGATCCGCTGACGCTCCAGGGCGGCCAGGCGGCGCAGCTGCATGTCGAGGATCGCCCGGGCCTGGACCTCCGACAGCTCGAAGCGCTCCTGCAGCTCGCCGAGCGCGGCGTCGGCCGACGCCGCGTTGCGGATGAGCGCGATCACCTCGTCGAGGTGGTCGAGCGCGACGATCAGCCCCTCGAGGACGTGGGCCCGCTCCTCGGCGCGGCGCAGACGGTACCGCGTGCGCCGGGTGATGATCTCGACCTGGTGGTCGATGTAGATGTGGATCGTCTCGACCAGGCCGAGCGTCCGGGGGACGCCGTCGACCAACGACAGGTTGATGACGCCGAAGGTCTCCTGCAGCTGGGTCATCTTGTACAGCTGGTTCAGGACGACCTGGGCGTTGGCGCCCCGCTGCAGCTCGACGACGAGCCGGTTGCCCTCGCGGTTGGACTCGTCGCGCACGTTGCGGATGCCCGCGACCCGGCGCTCGTTGACCAGCTCGGCGATCTTCATCGCCACATTGGCCTTGTTGACCTGGTAGGGCAGCTCGGTGATGACGATGCGCTCGCCGGTGCGGTCCTCCTCGACCTCGCTGACCGCCCGCATGCGGATCGAGCCCCGCCCGGTCTCGTACGCCTCGCGGATGCCCGCGGTCCCCATGATCTGCGCGCCCGTCGGGAAGTCGGGGCCCGGGCAGATCCGCTGGATCTCGTCGAGCGTGATCTCGGGGTCGTTGATCGCCGCGATGACGGCGTTGGTCATCTCGACCAGGTTGTGGGGCGGCACGTTCGTCGACATGCCGACGGCGATGCCCGAGCTGCCGTTGACCAGCAGGTTCGGGAACCGGCTGGGCAGGACGACCGGTTCGGACTCCTCACCGTCGTAGTTGTCGACGAAGTCGACGGTGTCCTCGTCGATGTCGCGCAGCAGTTCCATCGCGAGCGGCGACAGCCGCGCCTCGGTGTAGCGCATGGCCGCAGCGGGATCGCCGTCGACCGACCCGAAATTGCCGTGCCCGTCGATCAGCGGGTAGCGGATGGCCCAGGGCTGGGGCCAACCCACCAACACCTGGTTTATAGGCGAGGAGCCGTGCGGGTGGTTGATGTTAATAAAG
>CAYVGE010000122.1:0-12218 GCA_964450395.1 uncultured Actinomycetota bacterium | reverse complement strand
CGCTGGCGCGAGCAGCGTGCCCCCCGGCCGGTCCGATGACCGCTGCCGCGCTCATCGCAGCAGGAACCCGGTGCCCAGGGGGTCGTGCGGATCGAGCTCGAACGCGTGGGTGCCGGTGCGGTGCGCGGCGCCGGTGACCTCGGTGATGACGGCCGGCATCCCGGCGACCTCGGTCTCGCCGATCACGCGTCCGGTGAACGCCAGCCCCGCGACGCCCGTGGTGACCAGGTCGGCCCCGCGGGGCAGCGCGCCGCCGGCGTCCAGCAGTGCCAACCGGGCCGACATGCCGCTGCCGGTCGGCGAGCGGTCGACCTCGCCGTCGGCGAAGATCGCCACGTTGCGCTGGTGCAGCACGCCACCGTCGATGCGGGTGTCGTCGGTGAAGATCACGCCGTAGACGTCGCGCAGGTGGTCGGCTGTCGGATGCACGACCTCCCGGTCCGCCTCGATCGCGGCCTTGATCCGCCGGCCCAGGTCGATCAGCCGCGGCAGGTCGGCGGTGACGACCGCGCAGCCGACGTCGGCTGCGTCGAGCACCGCGTAGAACGCGCCGCCGAACGCCAGGCCGACGGTCAGCACCCTGCCGTCGAGGGTGACCGGCAGCGCGGGCACCGTGACGAACGCCGGCACGTTGACGAAGGTGACCGATGTCACCCGGTCACCGTCGACGGAGGCCGTGGCGGTCAGCCGGCCCGACGGCGCGTCGACCACGACCCTGGTCCGCGGCCCGGTGACGGGGACCACACCGGTCTCCAGCGCCCACGTGACCAGCGCGATCGTGCCGTGGCCGCAGGCCGTCGACCAGCCGGCGTTGTGGAAGAACACGACGCCGAGGTCGCCGTCGGCGTCGTCGGGCTCGGTGACGAAGCACCCGTACATGTCGGCGTGGCCGCGCGGCTCGTTGACCAGCAGCTGGCGGACGTGGTCGAGGTGGCGCGCGGCGTGCCCGCGGCGGGCGGCGACGTCGGTGCCCTCGAGGGGCGGCACGCCGCCGGTGACGATGCGGAACGGCTCACCCGCCGTGTGGTAGTCGACGGTCGTGACGGGCGGTGGCGGGGACAGGCTGCGCATCGGAGGCTACCGTACTCACCGCACGCACCGCCGGGCGAGGGCGGATGGCCGAGCAGGAGGCGAGGCGCGATGGCACCCCCCGGTGACCCGGCGACCCGCGGGGATCTCGTGGCCCTCCTCGAGGATCCGTCGCGGGCGGCGGTCGCCGCCGCGGCAGCGGCACGGGTCGAGCCGGGCACGACGCTCGGGCTGGGGTCGGGTCGGGCCGTCTGGGCGACGATGGAGCTGCTCGCGCGCCGCGACGAGCTGGCCGGCACCCGGGTCGTGACGGCGTCGTCGACCACCGAACGGCTGGCGGCGGCCATGGGCCTCGAGGTCGTCGACCTCGACGGCCGCGTGCGGCTGGACCTGCTGATCGACGGTGCCGACGAGGTCGGCCCGGACCTCGGGCTCATCAAGGGGCACGGTGCGGCGCTGCTGCGCGAGAAGCTGGTCGCCGCGGCCGCCCGCCGGTTCGTCGTCGTGGCCGAGGCCGCCAAGCGCGTGCCCCACCTGGGGGCGCTGCGGACCCTGCCGGTGGAGGTCGTGCGCTTCGCGTGGGCCGACACGCGCCGCCGGCTGCTGGAGCTGTTCGCCGAGGTCGAGCCCCGCGAGGACGGCGGCGGTCGGCTGCTGGTCACCGACGAGGGCCACCACCTGCTCAACGTGCGGCTGCCCGACGGTGGCACCGACGTGCGGGCGCTGGCGGCCCGGCTGTCGTGCACGGTCGGTGTGGTCGAGCACGGGCTGTTCCTCGACGTCGCCGACGAGGTGCTCCTCGGCTCGGACGACGGCACGGTCGAGGAGCTGCGCCGCTGACCGTGCCGGTGGCCGCTGGTGGCACACGAACGGAGCACCGCATGGACATCACCCGGACCGTCACCGACGGCGTCGCCACGCTGCGGCTCGACGACGGCAAGGTCAACGCGCTCGACATCGCGGCCTTCGCGGCGATCGACCGGGTGCTGGATGCCTGCGCCGACGATCACGCCGTGGTGCTGGCCGGGCGCGACGGGGTGTTCTCGGCGGGCCTGGACCGGCGCCTCCTCGACGGCCCCGCCGACGATCTGCGTGCCCTGGCCGCCGCGCTGACCCGCACGACCATGCGGCTGTGGACCGAGCCGCGGCCGGTCGTCGCGGCCGCCACCGGGCACGCGATCGCCGCCGGCACGATCCTGGCGCTGGCGTGCGACCACGTCGTCGCCACCGAGGGCGACTTCCGCTGGGGCCTCAACGAGACGGCCATCGGGCTGGTGCTGCCGCAGTGGGTGGTCGACCTGGCCCGGGCGAACCTGCGGTCCGACCGGCTGGAGCGCCTGCTGCTGCCCGGCCGGCTGGTCACCGCCCGCGACGCGGTCGACGTGGGCTTCGCCGACGAGCTGGCGCCGGTGGCGGACGTCGTCGACCGGGCGGTCGCGCGGGCCGCCGCGCTGGCCGAGCTGCCCCGCCACGTCTACGCCGCCAACAAGCACCGCCTCCGCGGTGCGGCGGCCGAGGCGGCGCTGGCCGAGCTCGACCGCGGTGCGCCGGTCATCCGTCCCGAGGCCGCGGCCGGCTCCTGACGCGGCCGTCCGGCCCCGCTCAGCGCGGGTCGATCTGCTCGGGTGGTACCAGGTGGGTGTCGCCTGGTTGCACCACGCTCATGACGAAGCGGTTGGCCCTGCCGCCGTGATTGGCGTACGAGTGGGGGAGCACGGCGTCGAACAGCAGGCTGTCGCCGGCGCCGATGTGGTGCTCGTCGTCGCCGACGGTCACGGCCAACTCGCCGTCGAGCACGTGGAGCACCTCGACGGTGCCCTCCGGGTGGGCGTCGCCGTCGAAGGCGTCGCCAGGTGCCAGGTGCCAGTCCCAGAGCTCGACGATGTCCGGCGGGTCGGTGCCCATCAGGAACAGCGCCCGGCTGCCGCGGTCGCTCGTCCACAGCGCCGGCGTGTCGGCCTGCCGCTTGATGCGGACCTGCGGATCCTCGCCGGGGTCGATCAGCGTCGCGACCCCGACGCCCAGGGCGTCGGCGATCCGGCAGAGCGTGGCGATGCTGGGGTTGGCGCGTGACTGCTCGACGCCGATCACGGTGCCCTTGCTGACGCCCGCGCGGTCGGCCAGCAGATCCAGTGTCAGGTCGCGCCGGCGCCGCAGCCGCCGCACGTTGCGGCCGATCGCGGTCGCGAGCACCTCCGGGTCCTGCACGTCCCTGACCTTCCCTCCGGTGCAGTTCACTCTACCGAACGGACACTATGTTGCACCTCACGGCGCGACGGCCTACGCTCGCTCCGATGCACCGGCTGGTGCACTCGACTTCACTGGCAGACGGAGCCACCCACCGGTGCCGGACGCCGCACCGTCCGCGGGCCGACCCGGGTCCGGTGGCGCCCGGCGCTGCGACGGCTCGACCGCTGGAGGGTGGTGGCGATGGCACTCCTGCTCGCACTGGGATCCGGGCTGTCGTTCGGCGCCGCCGACTTCGCCGGCGGTCTGGCGAGCCGGCGTTCGTCGGCCGTGGGCGTCACCCTGGTCTCGCAGGCCATCGGCGTCGTCGTGCTGCTGCCGCTGCTCACGCTGCTGCCCGGGCGACCGTCCACCGGCGCCTTCGTGTACGGCGCGCTGGCCGGGGTCGCCGGAGCGCTCAGCCTGATCGCCTACCTGCGCGCGCTGGCGCTCGGCCCGATGGGCGTCGTCGCGCCGCTCGCCTCGGTCGTCGGGGTGATGGTGCCGGTCGCGACCGGCATCGCGCTGGGCGAGCGGCCCTCGGCGCTGGCGATCGTGGGGATCGCGCTGGGCGTCGTGGCGGTCGCCATCGTGGCGGGCGGACGACGGGTCGAGCGGCGTGCAGCCGTGTCGACCGGGCCGTTGCTGGCCCTGCTCGGCGGGGCGGGCTTCGGCATCTTCTTCGTGCTCCTGGACCGGACACCCGACGGGTCGGGCCTGTGGCCCCTGATCGGCGCACGCGGATCGTCGCTGGCCATGCTGCTCCTGCTGGTCGCGGTGCTGCGCGCGGGCCTGCCGGGGCGGGGGACCATGGGGCTGGTCGCCGTGTCGGGCGCCATGGACATGCTGGCCAACATCCTGTTCCTGCTCGCCACGCGGACCGGGCTGTTGACGATCGCCGCGCTGTTGACCTCGCTGTACCCGATCGTGGTGGTGGTGCTGGCGCGGCACCTGCTGGCCGAGCGCCTCGGACGGCCCCAGCAGGTCGCCGTCGCGTTGTCGCTGCTCGCCGTGGCGGTCATCACCGTCGGCTGACGCCGGTCCGGCCGGACGCCACCCGCCGGACGCACGCACGGCGCGAGCGCCGTCCGCGGGGGGAACCGTGCTGGGCAACCGGTGTGCCCACGGGTGAAGGGGCGCTCGACCGTGTCGGGTGTGTCGGGTACGCTGTCGCCATGCACAGCCTGATGGTGGTGCGTCACCGTGTGCGCGCGGCGACGCACGGAGTGGGACCCGCGGCGTAGGTCCCTCGGGCAGCACCACCTGGCCGACCCCGCGGTCGTGCGCAAGGTGCTGCGGACGGTCGAGGTCGCCGACGGCGACCTCGTCGTCGACCTCGGTGCCGGCGGCGGCGCGCTGACCGTCCCGCTGGCGCGCACCGGCGCCCGCGTGCTGGCGGTCGAGGTCGACCCGGTGTGGGCCGGGCGCCTGCGTGCCCGCGTGCGCCAGGCGGGCGTCGCCGACCGCGTGCGCGTCGTGCAGGCGGACCTGCGGCGCGTGGTGTGGCCCGACGAGCCGTACCGGGTGGTCGCCAACCCGCCGTTCAACCTGACGACCGCGCTGCTGCGCCGCCTGCTCGACGACCCGACGGCGGGCCCGACCCGTGCCGACCTCATCGTTCAGGCCGCGGTGGCCCGCAAGCGGGCGCAGCGCCCGCCGACCACGCTGCTGAGTGCCTCGTGGGCGCCGTGGTGGGACTGCTCGACCGACCTGCGCATCGACCGCCGCGCCTTCCGGCCGGCCCCGCGCGTCGACGCCGCCCTGCTGACCTTCCGCCGCCGCGACCCGCCGATCCTGCCCCCGGCCCTCGCCCCGGCCTTCACCACCCTGCTGCGCCCCGCCTGGCCGCCTCGCTGACCCCTCCCCGGGCCGCCGAACGCTGGGCCCACCGCCCGTCGAGCGTGTCGTCACCCGTCGAGCGTGTCGTCCGCCCGTCGAGCGTGTCGTCCGCCCGTCCAACGCACCGAATGCGCGCGAACGGCACCTGCGACGACGACGCTCGCGATCGAACGGTGCGCTCGGCCAGGGATGGTGCGCCGGGTGATCCGACCGCGCGGTGCGCCGCCGACCCGATCGCGCCTACCGGCGTTGTGCGCGTGCCGCAGCGTCGGCGACCAGGCGGAGCACGTGGGCGGGGCGGTCGAGCACCGGCCACGTCAACCGCACGACCTCGCGGCCGGTTGCCCGGATGCCGTCCTCGCGCTGCTTCTCGCGGACGAGCGCTGCGCGACCGTCGGCTCCCTCGTACTTGACGCCGCCGTCGAACTCGATGACGACACCGTGATCGGGCAGGAGGAAGTCGACCCGGGCCACACCGCCACCGGGCAGCGCGATCGGCACCTGCTGCTGGATCGGTCCGACCCCGAGGGCGCGGAGCACCAGCAGCGTCAGTGTCTCGCCGGGCGACTCGCTGTGCGGTCCGGCGAGGTCGACGACGAGGTCGGCGTGCGCGCGTCCGCGGCCCAGTCGCAGGAGCTCCCGCACCTGTGATAGCTCGCCATCGCCGATCAGGCCGCTGTGCAGACCTGCCTCGGCGGCCACCATGCCTGCCTCGAGCCCGGTCCAGTCCGCAAGCTGCAGCACGGCGATGGCCGGCGTGCACACGGGCACGCCGCCGGCCATGCCGGTGCCGGCCTCCGCGACCGGTGGGTGCAGCTGCACCGGGTGGCGTCGACCCACGCGGCCACTGCGGCCCTCCGAGGTCCGCGCGAGGTGCACCGCCGTGAGGTCGACGCGGTAGAGCGGGAGCCTGTGGGCCACGACCGCGGACGCGTGGCTCAGCAGCGTCGCAGGGTGGCGCCGGAGTGCGGCCCGGCACCGCAGCAGGTGGCGGTCCTCACGAGTTGCCTCGTGCCACACCTGTGTCGGCACGAAGGCGGCGCGACCGACGCGCTGCAGCGCGCCCGACCGCACCATCCGGTCGAGGGTGTGGCGGTCGACGCCGCACGACGCCGCATCGGCAGCGGTGAACGGCACACGCCCCGCGGCGAGGTACCTCAGCGGTGCTTGCATCCGGACAACGTTGCCCGACGCGGGGCGGGGCGGGATGCGTTGTCCCCAGGTCGGCCAGACGCCCGGCGTCCGATGAACGCTCGATCCTGCGCCGAACGCACGGAACGCGCGTCAACGTCGCCGGCGCAGCGATCGTTCGCGCGCGATCGGTGCGTTCGCCGCGGGAGCGTGCGCTCGGACACCGGCTCCCGCTGTCGGCGGCCTGGCCCGGTCTGCCGGGGCGTGATCGCCACCGCCCCGTCGTGACTGCTCAGCCTCCGGCGGCGTCGGGCAGGGCCGCCCCGCACCGCAGGCAGTGGGCCGCCTCGGGCTCGTGGCCGCCCCGCCCGCACTGCGGGCATCGGCGGGCGAGGCGGTCGCGGCGGGCGCCGGTCATCTCGGCCGAGACGATGCCGGTCGGCACGGCGATCACGCTGTAGCCGACGATCATCAGCGCCGCGGCGAGGACCTGCCCCAGCGGTGTCTGCGGGGCGATGTCACCGAACCCGACGGTGCTCATCGTGACGATCGACCAGTACACGCCGCGGAACATCGAGTCGAAGCCGTTGGCCGCCCCTTCGATCACGTACATGGTCGAGCCGACGATCACGTTGATCAGCAGCACGGTGAGCAGGAACACGAGGATCTTGCGGGTGCTCGACCGCACGGCGTGCAGCAGGTAGTTCGCCTCCCGGAGGAACTGCGCCATCTTGAACACGCGGAAGACGCGCAGCAGCCGCAGCGACCGCACGACCAGCAGCGACTGCGCGCCGGTGCCCGGCAGCAGCACGTCGACGTAGACCGGCAGGATCGCCAGCAGGTCGATGATCCCGAAGAAGCTGCGGGCGTACCGGCCGGGGTGCTCGGCGGTCAGCAGCCGCGCCACGTACTCCAGCGTGAACGCGATCGTAACCGTCCACTCGAGGGTGTCGAGCAGCGCGGCGTTGCGCTCGCGCGTCCCCGGGACGCTCTCGACCATCACCAGCAGCACGCTGAAGACGATCAGCGCGAGCAGCACGAGGTCGAACGCTCTGCCGCCGGGGGTGTCGGCCTCGAAGATGACGCGGCGTGCCCGCTCGCGCCACCCCTGCTGTCCGGTCGCCCGTGCCATCGCCGCAGCGTAGACGGCTGCGACGGGCGCAGCCGGTCGTGGGGGCGCGGGGAAACCACCACGCAGGCCGAACGGTACAGTTCGTCGCGCGGACGTCGAGAGGGGACCGGCCATGGCATCGATCAGCGTCGGGCACGCGGACCTGTGGCTTCGGCAGGGCCCGGACGGCGCTGCGGACGTCGATCCGCCCGGCGACCGCAGCGGCGCCACGCGATGACGACCGCCGGCGGCGCCGCGGCGATGACGCCGGTGGTCGTCGGCGTGGCCTCGACGCCGTGGACCACGCCCGAGGCCTGCCCGCCGCAGCCGCAGGCCGACGGTCCCGAGGTGCGCATCGCGATCGCCGCGCCGTACCGCGACGGGCTGCTGGGCCTCGACGAGGTCGACGCTGTCGACGTGGTCATGTGGTTCGACCGCATGGAGGGCTACGAGCTGGTGCAGACGTCGCGTACGCACCCCGAATGGGGGCCGCGGGGCGTCTTCGCCCTCCGGACGCCCTGGCGCCCGACGCCGGTCGGCGTGTCGACCGTCGAGCTCGTGCGCGTCGAGGACGACGGGATCGTCGTGCGTGGCCTCGACTGCCTCGACGGCACCCCGGTGATCGACATCAAGCCGGCGCTGCCGCGGTGACGCCGGGGGCCGCCCGGCATCGCCAGGCGCGGACTGCTCCGCGACGGCCGTCAGCTCCCGGCGTCAGTCGGGCAGCAGCGGCACCGACAGGCCGACGTCGCGGCCCAGCAGCGTCCCACGGCTGAGCGCCGTCATGCCGAAGCGGTCGCGCACCCCGTCGACGGCGGCGTCGAGCGCGGTGGCCGTCTGCCGCTCGAACGGCAGGGCGAGCTGCTCGGCGCCCGCGGGGTCGAGGTTCGCGACCGCGACGCCGACCAGCGTGCAGCCCTGCCCGGCGATCATCGGCCGGGCCGCGCGCAGCAGCCCGACGGCGGTCGCCAGGATCGTCGGCGTCGCGGCCGTCGCGGTCGGCAGGGTGCGCGACCGGGTCGCCCGGGTGAAGTCGTCGAACCGCAGGCGCAGCGTGACGGTGCGGCCCGCGCGGTGGGCGGCGCGCATCCGCCGCGTCACCCGGTCGACCAGGCCGACGAGCACGACCTCGATCTCGTCGATCGGCGTGGGTCCGCGCCCCAGCGCGCACTGGGCGCCCATGGACCGCCGCCGGCGGCCGACGTGGACCGGGCGTGGGTCGCGGTTGTGCGCCAGCGCGTGCAGGTGCCGGCCGGATCCTGTCCCGAGCATCGCCTCCAGCGCGGGCAGCGGTAGCGCGGCGACCTCACCGACCGACGTGATGCCTCGGGCGTGCAGCTTGCGGGCGGTCACCGGGCCGACGCCCCACAGCCGCTCGACCGGCAGGGGGTGCAGGAAGTCGAGCTCCCGCTCCGGCTCGACGACCAGCAGCCCGTCGGGCTTGGCGACGCCGCTGGCCACCTTGGCCAGGAACTTGGTCCGCGCGACGCCGACGGTGATCGGCAGGCCGACCCGGTCCAGCACGGCCGCGCGCAGGACGGTCGCGATCCGCTCCGGCGAGCCCGCGGTCCGCCGCAGCCCGCCCACGTCGAGGAACGCCTCGTCGATCGACAGGGCCTCGACCAGCGGCGTCGTGTCATCGAACACGGCGAACACGGCCCGGCTCGCCTCGGTGTAGGCGGCCATCCGGGGTGGCACGACCACCGCCTGCGGGCACAGGCGGCGGGCCTGGGCGCCGCCCATCGCGGTGCGCACGCCGCAGGACTTGGCCTCGTAGCTGGCGGCCAGCACGACGCCTGCTCCGACGATCACCGGTCGGCCGCGCAGGTGCGGCGCGTCGCGCTGCTCGACCGACGCGTAGAACGCGTCCAGGTCGGCGTGCAGGATCGAGGCGCTGGGCATCGAACACATGTTCGCCGATCGGGCCGCGGTGTCAACGTCCGGCTAGCGTGTTGCCACCACAACCGGAGCGGGCGTGAGGTGGGGATGACGGACGGGCCGCGCAGGGGAGACGACGTCGAGCGGTGGCCGGCGCCGTGGGCGTGGCTGTACGCGACCTTCTGGGCCAACCCGCGGTCGAACCGCGTCGTTGCCGAGCTGGCCGCCCCGGGACCTGCCGACACGGTCGTCGACGTCGGCTGTGGCGCGGGTGCGGCCGTCCGCGCGGCGGCCGACGCCGGCGCCACGGCGATCGGCGTCGATCCCTCGCCGGCGATGGTGCGCAACGCCCAGCGACGCCACGGCGCCGCCGCCCGAGTGCGGTTCGTCGAGGGGGACGCCGCCCACCTGCCGCTGGACGACGACAGCGTGACGATCGCCTGGGCGATCGCGACGTACCACCACTGGCCGGACCGGCGGACGGGCCTGGAGGAGCTGCGGCGGGTGCTGCGCCCCGGCGGCCGGCTGCTGCTCGGCGAGAAGCGGCTGCGTCGCCCGGGCGGGCACGGTCAGACCCCTGCCGAGGCGGAGGACATCGCCGGGCTGCTGCGGCAGCTGGGCTACCGCGAGGTCGCGATCACGACGCGCCGGCTCGTCTTCGCCACCATGCAGGTCATCGCGGGCACCGCCTGACCCGCGTCGCGGTGTGCGTCAGATCCGCGCCGCACCGGTGTCGCGGCGCGGACCGGCTCCGCCCGTTCGCGCCCGCGGTCAGTCCGACCGGCGGCGGGTGACGCGGCGGAGCAGGTCGCCGGCGGTGGGGATCAGCCCCCGCCGGAACCCCAGGAACAGCGCGAGCAGGATCACCCCGTAGATCGCCAGGCGCAGCTGGCTGTACGGGCGCAGCAGCTCGTCGATGACCGTGAAGACCGCGGAGCCGACCACCGGCGCCAGCAGCGACCCGATGCCGCCGAAGGCCACCATGACCAGCACCGGCACGTCGACGTTGCCCAGCTCGAACGTGGTGGGGCTGATGAAGCTTTCGTAGTGGGCGTACAGGCTGCCGATCAGCCCCACCATGGCCGAGCCGACGGCGCCGCCCAGCATCTTGTAGCGGGCGACGTCGATGCCCGACAGCTCGGCGGCGAGCTCGTCGTCGCGCAGCGCCCGGAACGCCCAGCCGACGTACGACCGCTGGATCCAGCGGTGCACCGCGAGGTAGGCGACCAGCACCGCCAGGAAGACGTAGTAGGCGCCGCGCCCGCGCGCGCCGACGACCCCGGCGTCGTAGAGCACCACCAGGCCGGTCTCGCCGCCGGTCAGCTCCCGCTGCCCCAGGAGCAGGTTCAGGAACATCAGCGAGAACGTCAGCGTGATGATGCCGACGAAGATGACGTCGAGGTGGCGGCGCACCGAGACCCAGCTGAACACCGCGCCCAGCAGCGCCGCGACCGCGACGCTCAGCGGGATGGTCGCCAGCATCGGCCACCCGCCCTCGTTGCCCAGCACCGTCGAGCCGTAGGCGCCGACCCCCGCCAGCGCGCCGAGGCACAGGAACAGCTGGTTGGTGTTCCCGAAGATGATGTTGAACCCGACGCCGTAGCCGGCGTAGGCCAGCGCCAGCACGGCCAGGCCCAGCTGGTAGCGCGAGTCGCCGATGGCCAGCGGGACGACGGCCAGGACCACCGCCGTGACGAGCACCGGCATGTACGAGCGCCACGCGGGCACCTCGGCGGCGTGGCGTGCCGCGGCGCTGGCCTCGGCGGTGCCGACGGGCAACCTGGTGTCGGCCATCACGCGCCCCGCCCGAGCAGGCCCGACGGACGGATCAGGATCGTGACCAGCGCGGCGAGCAGCAGGATGATGAAGGTCACGTAGGCGCCGATGTAGACCTGGCTCAGGGTGTAGATCAGCCCGAGCAGCAGCCCGGCCAGCAGCGCCCCGGCGACGCTGCCCAGCCCGCCGACCACGGTGACGATCAGTGCCAGGATCGTCAGCTCGCTGCCGTCGGTGGCTCCCAGCGACGACGTCATGCCCTCGCCGACGGCGGCGAGCCCGGCCAGCGCACCGCTGAGCGCGAACACGGCCGTGCGCACCGCCGACGGGTTGATGCCGCACAGCTGCGCCCCGATCTCGTCCTCGATGATCGAGCGCACCGCCTTGCCGCGGCGGGTGGCGCGCAGGAAGACGATGAGCCCACCGAGCGCAACCACGGCGAGTACCGACGCCGCCAGGCTGCCCCGCCGCATCGGCACACCGAGCACGGGGATCGCGGGTCCGGAGATCGACAGGTTGAGCTGGGTGAACGGGTAGTTGTAGATCAGCAGGCCGTCGATCACGAACGCCAGGCCGATGGTGAGCAGCAGGCTGAGCAGGACCCGTGCCTCGCCCTCCAGGCGGTACACCGGGCGCATGAGCGTCGCGTCGGTCAGCAGCGCCACCAGTGCGCCGAGCGCAACGCCGGCCACGACGGCGGCGATCGTCGGCAGGCCCCGGTCGATCAGGACCGAGGTGGCGATCGCGGTGATCACCGCGAACTGCCCGTGGGCGAGGTTCAGCACGCCGCCCAGGCCGTAGATCATGGTCAGGCCGACAGCCAGCAGCGCGAGCTGGAGCCCGTAGGCGACGCCGTCCAGGACCACGGCCACCTAGGCGATCCCCAGGTAGGCGCGGCGGACGTCGGGGTTGTCCTGCAGCTGCGTGGCCGGCCCCTCGAGCTGGATGTGGCCGTCCTCGATCACGTAGCCGCGGTCGGCGAGGCCCAGCGCCAGCGGCACGTGCTGCTCTGCGACCAGGACGGTGGTGCCCTCGCCGTTGAGCACCTCGAGCGACGCGTAGGCCTCCTCGGCCAGGATGGGCGCGAGCCCGGTCGTCGGCTCGTCGAGCATCAGCAGCCGTGGCCGCGACATCAGCGCGCGGCCGACTGCCAGCATCTGCTGCTCGCCGCCGCTCATCGTCCCCGCGTGCTGCGACCAGCGGTCGGCCAGCCGCGGGAACAGCTCGA
>CAYVGE010000121.1:0-12219 GCA_964450395.1 uncultured Actinomycetota bacterium | reverse complement strand
GATTGCCGAGGGTTGTCCCGCGGCGTCCTTGATGTCGCATTCCTGCTGGTCAGGGCGGCACGCGCTGTACTGATGTGCTGGTGGAACGGGCCCTGGTCATGCCACCTCCAATGCTCGGTACAATTCGCACGTTCGCCAAGTCGCGCGTTGCCACTGGTGTTCGAATCGCCATGGCGACATCAGGTGTGCAGCACCACCAGAGTTTTTCGCGCGGTGTTGACTGCGCGACGTTGGCACGATAGCTTGCGATCAGCTGGAAAAGGTTAGAAAAGGTCAATTGAACTGGCGCTTCCCGCCCTTCGAACACGCGTGCGGGACGTTTTTGACCCAGCAACGAGGAGAAGGTATAGCCATGCGCATTCCAATGCAGGTGCAGGCCGTGGACCGCGACTCGATCGACGTCGTGGTGGGCGATGGATCACCAGGGGTGGAGCCTTCCATCTCCTTTGGCGGCTGGGACCCTTGCAGCCTTCTCTCCGAGCCGGCGAAGTCCATCTGCAAGGGCATTCTCTAGCCCGACGAGGTCCTCGCGTGATCATGTGGGGGACATCGCCACAGGGTTGAGGCTGGCGTTGCATCGCAAGGAGCGTCACCCGGACGCCTTGGGTCAGCGTTCCCGTCCCGGTCAAGTGCCATGGCGCCGTCTGTGCCATGGCACTTGACCGAGCGAGTCACAACCGCAGCGGCGGCTGCTCCGACTGGTGGGGCTCGTTGAACCATGTGGCTCCGGCACTGGCGATTGTGTAGGTCGGTGCCGATGAGACCCCCTCCACCTGATCGATCGCTGATCAAGGCTTGTTCGACATGGCCATGACCCACGTGCTCTCCGAAGAGGAGCCGATCGTGGGTCTGCGCGCGTTGCGGGAGGAAACGCTGGGCGACCCACGGGTGACGGTCGCCGTGCTGGATGGGCCGGTGCAGGTCGAACACCCGTGCTTCGACGGAGCGGAGCTCGGGCACATCGAGACGGTCGCAACCTCAATGGCCGGCCTCGACGGACCGGCGGCGGCCCACGGGACGCAGGTCGCCAGCATCCTCCTGGGTCAACCGGAGTCGCCGGTCGAGGGAGTAGCACCGCGATGCAGTGGCGTACTGGCTCCCGTGTTCGCGGATGGACGTGGTGGCGCACCGGTCTCGTGCAGCCAGCTCGACCTCGCACGCGCCATCACGCACGCCGCACTGCATCCGGCGCACGTCATCAACATCAGCGGCGGGCAGATCACCGCGTCGGGTGATGCCGATCCAGAGCTGAATGCCGCCGTCCGCCTCTGCGCAGACAACAACGTCCTGGTCGTGGCAGCGGCGGGCAACGACGCGTGCGACTGCCTGCACGTTCCCGCGTCGCTGCCGTCCGTGCTGGTGGTCGGCGCCAGTGACGCCCACGGTGATCCCTTGCCATCGAGCAACTGGGGTACGGGATACGCCCAGCAGGGTGTGCTCGCGCCAGGCGATGGGATCCTCGCGGCCGGGCTGGACGGTGGGACGGTGCGCAGCACCGGGACGAGCTTCGCCACGCCGCTCGTGGCAGGCGTCGCGGCGCTCCTCCTGAGCCTGCAGGTGGAGCGGGGTCACGCGCCCGATCCGCAGGCGGTCCGGGCGGCGCTGCTGGAGACGGCGACACCCTGTGACCCGGCCACCGGTGGTGACGCCTGCAGCAGGAGCCTGCGGGGTCGTCTCAACATCCCAGCTGCCCGCACACGACTCGGGCTCGAGCCCGCGCCCGCCCACGCTGGGGCGGCTGAACGATCGGACTCCACCGTCGTGACGACCGGGGGCGTCGACGCAGCAACACGACCGCCAGAGGCGATCCTGCCGACGGCGAAAGGAGCGGTACCCATGGGTGAGCAACTGCACGACGACGCGCTGCGGCCAGCGCGGGGCGAGGACGAAGATCTCGGTGCCGCACCATCGTCGGGCGCCGAACCGCAGGCGGACGCGCCGACCGCTGCGCAGGACGGCGGAGCCGAACAAGTCGGGACGTCCCCTTCCGCGCCGGGACAACGACCGACGACACAGCCGTCAGCCGTCACCGAGGTCGGCCCACCACTGGCGGACCCACTGGTGTACGCCCTGGGCAACCTGAAGATCGACTTCGGCACCGACGCGGTGCGCGACTGGTTCGCGCTCGCGGTCGACGGCGCGCCGGAGGACGTCGAGGCCCTGCTGCCGGTGCTCGAGGGCTCGCCGAGCGAGGATGTGATCTGGACGCTGACCATGGATGGCTCGCCGATCTACGCCATTCGACCTGAGGGAGCCTTCGCCGCGGTCACCTACGAGCGGCTGCGGGACCTGCTCCAGCGCGACCAGAAGACCACGCGGACGGCCGTTCCAGGCGTCCTCCACGGATCGGTCATCTTGCGTTCCAAGGAGGTGGTCCCCGTGATCATCCCCTCCCTGCGCGGCATCGAGATCGTCGATCCCGAAGAGATCTCGGACGAGATCAGGGAGCGGCTCTTCTACGAACTGCGCAACCTCGGTGTCGCACCAGCGGAGCGAGCAATGAACTCGATCCTGGTGTACGGGCTCGAAGGCGTCATCGTGGCGCTCGCCGAAGACGATGACGACGACGTCCACTGGGCGATCGAAGGCGTCGTCGCGGAACGCAGCCCAGTGTGTCGACAGGACTCCGACTGCTGGGACGTCTACGTCACCGCGTTCAACGCCGATGATCGTCTGACCTTCGCGAAGCGCCAGTTCCGCATGACGATCGACGTCAGCGACGTGATCCCGGTTCCGATCTCGGACCTGCGGATGTGGTCCGCCTACTAGCGCAAGGCGTCCCCGGGTGAAGCTTCCATGCACCGTCGCGCCGGTCGACGGCAGTGCCCCGCGCGGGCACACGGTGAACGTGACGGCGTCCGCGCAGGTCCCGGCCGGCGGCCCGTACCGCCGCGCCCGGCGCACGGCGCCCCTTGCGACCGCTGCGCCCGAGCCCGCCTTCGTGGTCGGGACGCTCGACCACGGCTTCCTCACGGTCAGTCGCAGAGACCACTTCCGGGCGCACGCCGGGACCAGCATCGACCGCCGCCGCCTGCACGCCTACCTCACGGAGCGCCCGTCCGAAGCGGTGCTCCTCGAGTGGATCCTCCGGGCCGACGGCACACCGATCTGCACACTCCGCCCTGACCCGGCGTTCGGCAGGCGGACGTACGCCACGCTCATCGAGATGCTCGGCGACGACGAACGCGGGAACGGCACGCAACGGCTGTCGGTGCCGGGCACGGTCTCCGGGAGGCTGATGTTGCTCGATGGCTCGGTCGTCCATGCGGTGGATCCGGAGCACGCTGGGCTCGTCCGGTGGCCGGGCGGCACCACCGGACCACGGTTGGATGCCGCCGGCGCGATCGACGCGACGGACGCACGCGCAGCCGACGACCAGGTCACGGCGTTCCAGGACCGCGTCGCGTTCGAAGCGAGGAACGACGGCGTCGACTCGCCGGATCGTGCGTTGAACTTCACGATCACCCACTTCCTGCAGGTGCTCATGTCGCAGGAGGGCATCGACGCGCTGCGCGCCCGGATGGGCGGGGACGACAGCACGACGGCGAGGGAGCACACCTCACCAGCGGCAGCCGCGACCGTGTTCGTGCGGCGCGGCACACCATTGGCGTTGACGAACGTCGACGTCCGGCGCAGCCCGGTCTGTCGACAGGATTCGCGCTCGGAGTGCTGGGATGTCGCGCTGGTGTTCTTCGACCCGACCCGGCCCGCGGACAGCGCCAAGGCAGTCGTCCGGGCCACCGTGGACGTGAGCACGTCGCTTCCGGTGGTGCTCCGGGAGCTCGAGATCCAGCTGATGAGCTGAAACCGGAGGTTGCAATGCTGCGTCCCGGAACACCGGCCCCCGATTTCGTGGCCCAGGCGCACGACGGCAGCACCTGGCGTCTGGAGGACCTCCGCGGCAGGTTTGCCGTCATCTGGTTCTTCCCACGTGCCGCGACCCCCGGGTGAACGGCGGAGGGCATCGGGTTCCGTGATCGAATCCGCGACTTCGAGGCGCTGGGTGTCCAGGTCCTCGGCGTCAGCGACGACAGCTCCACCACGAACGCTGCGTTCGCCCACGCCCACCGGTTCCCGTTCCCACTCCTGTCCGACACCGGCCGGTCCATGTGTGCCGCCTTCGACGTCTGCACGCAGCTCGACGCGCACCCCATCGACCGGGTGACGTACGTCGTGGGACCTGATGGCCGGATCCTGGCGGCCTTCGACGACGTCAACGCGGCCGAGCACCCGATCGCCGCGCTGCGGTTCATCGCCCGCCACCGCGGACGCACAACGGTCGTGACGCCGTACCTCGTCTACGCCCTCGGGCGGCTCGGCGTCGAGTACGCAAGCGACGCCAGCGAGGACTTCTTCCTCCGCGCGATGGGCCCCGACGCGTCACACTCCCTTGCTGACCTGCTCGCCTACCTGGGCGATCACCCCGAAGCGCGGGAGGGTGTGATCTGGACGCTGAACCTCCACGGCAGCCCGATCTATGCGATCAGGCCCGCGGGTTCGTTCGCGTCCGACCAACACGCGACGCTGTGGGAGTTCCTCAACGACCAGCTGACGGAAGGCGTCGAGCGGATCTCCCTACCGGGGACCGTGCGCAGCACCACGACGCTGCGCAACGGCCAGGTGCTCCCGGCCGTCGAACCCGCGGAGCACGGCCTCTACAGCTGGACGACGGGCGCCCTGGCACAGCACGTCGCGAACGGCGACGATGCCGTGACCCGGCGGATGTCGGAGTTCCTCGCGTACGTCTACCACCGGCTGCAGAACGTCGGCCGGACCTCGCGCGAACGGGCGATCAACTACGCGGCCACGAACGTGACGCAGGCGGGATCGATCCTTTCGGAGGCCATGGGCGCCGGGATGGCGCTGGATCACGTCGACGCGGAACCGTCGAGGATCTGTCGAGCCGACTCGGACTGCTGGGATGTCGTGCTGACCATGCTGGACCCGCGCAACCGCCACCACCGGGCGCGCAGGGCGTACAGGTTCACCGTCGATGTGAGCGATCTGGTCCCGGTGCCCATCGGGGCCGTGCGCTCGTGGTACCTCGCCACGGGCGAGCCGGACACGTGAGAGGAAGACCGATGCGACTGCCAGACCAGGTACCTGCCGTGGAGCGGGTCGGCGCGAACGTTGGCATGCTCAATGGTGTCGTCGCCTCGCAGGACGATGTGCAGGAGTGCCTCGACCGCTGCGAGGAGTCAGGCGGCAGCGTCGTCAGCCGCTCCGTCTGCCGTCAGACGTGCCAACTCGTGTTCTGAGGGACGACGCTCCCCAACGCGGCGGGCAACGGCTCCCGAGCGTGGCGCCGGTCCGTGACGGTCCAGCCGCGTCTCAGCGGGCGATGTAGCCACCGTCGACGTAGACCTCCGAGCCGGTCATGAACGACGCGTCGTCGCTGGCCAGGAACGCGATCAGCCCAGCGACCTCCTCCGGCTCACCAAGGCGGCCCATCGGCGTCAGCCCGACCATGGCGTCCTCGAACTCGGTGCCCTTGGCCTCGGCCAGGATCGGCGTGTCGATGAAGCCGGGGTGCACCGAGTTCACGCGTACGTCCTCGGTCGCCCATCGCAGGGCGACGTTCTTGGTCATCAGCCGCACGGCGCCCTTGGCCGCGTGGTACGACGGCGACGTCCCGAATCCGCCGCTGGCGCCGAAGATCGAGCTGACGTTGATCACCGAGCCGTTGCCTGACGCCTTGAGCGCGTCACCGGCGGCCTTCATCCCGAGGAACACGCTGGTCTGGGTGACGGCGATGACGCGGTCGTAGTCGACCTTGGTCGTCTCCTCGATCGCCGCGAGGTCGCCGAAGCCCGCATTGTTCACGAGGACGTCCAGCCGGTCGAAGTCCTGCAGCGTGCGCTCGACCACGCTCGTCCAGTCGTCCTCGGACGCGACGTCGTGGTGCAGGAACACCGCGGTCCCACCGTCGCCGCGGATGGTCGCCGCGACCTGCTCGCCCTGCTCGTCGGCGATGTCGGTCACCACGACCGACGTGCCTTCGCTCGCCAGGCGCTGCGCGGTCGCCCGCCCGATGCCGCTGGCACCTCCGGTGACGAGTGCGACCTTGCCGTCCAGTCCGTTCATGACCTGTCCTCCCATGTCCGTGTCCAGGTCCGACGCTGCCCGATCGGGGCACGCACAAAGGCACCGTCAGCCATTGCGCCACACCGGGTCGTCGCCACCGCACGAACGCAGCCCCGACCGCAGGCCCCCCCGGTGTCAGTTCGGGATCATGAAGCCCTCGAAGAACGCCGCCAGCTCGGCGTGTGCGTCGAGCGGCAGCACATGGGCGACGTGCTGGTCGGGCCGCACGACGACGATGCAGCCGTCCCGGTCGATGCCCCGCCGGTCGAAGATGTCAGCGTCGCCGCGCAGGGCCGGGTCGGCGCAGTCGGTCAGGTCGGCGCAGAACATCTTCTCGTAGTCGTGCAGCCCGTAGCGTCCCTTGCGGGGCAGCAGCAACGCCGGCAACGTGCCGATGGTCAGCTCCCGATGGCCCTGCTGGAACACCCCTCGCACATCGAGCACCGCATCGACGTCCGCGTCGGCCGGCGTGTACCGGCGCACCGGCGAGTCGGGGTCGTCGGCCAGGAACCCACAGAGCCGCACGATGCCCGACGACGGGTCGGTCGGGTCGTCAGCCCCGGCGAAGGCGAACAGGCGCCAACGGCCGTCGGCCCTGATGACATGACCCAGCTGGACCGGCCTGGCGTCGGCCAGGCGGATGACCGGCGCCGAGTGGTACCGCATCCCGATCTCCAGGCCCTTGGCCAGATGCTGGTAGGTCGGCTCCGCGGTGATCAGCGACGGGTGGTAGCGGATCGCCGTGCCCGCGGTGAACCGCCCCTGTTTGACGAAGTACTCCTGGAACTCTGCCGGGTCGACACCATCACCGTCGTCCGCGGCTCTGGGGGCCGCGCTCATCATCCGGGCGAACTCGCGGTCGAACTCGATGAGCTCCCGCGCGACGGTCTGGCGTTCCTCGGAGTAGGTGTGCAGCAACCCCGGCGAGCACCGCCCGAGCAGGACCGATGCCAGCTTCCAGCCCAGGTTGAAGCTGTCACGCATCGACACGTTCATGCCCTGCCCGGCCTTCGGGCTGTGCGTGTGGCACGCATCACCCGTGATGAACACCCGCGGCTGCCGCCTCCCGACCTCCTCGCCAGGCACGTCGTCGAACCGGTCACACAACCGTTGGCCGATCTCGTACACCGACCACCACGCGATCTCGGCCACCTCCAACGTGTAGGGGTGCAGGATCCGCTGCGCCGCGGCCACCAGGTGATCGGACGTCAGGTTGCGGTTCGCGACCCGCTCGTCGGGGTTGAGCTCATCCAACTCGATGTACAGGCGGACCAGGTAACCGCCCTCCCGCGGGATGATCAACACGGTGCCCTCGCTGGCCGAGTGGATCACCGTCTTCAACCGGATGTCGGGGAAGTCGGTGACCGCCAGCACATCCATCACTCCCCACGCGCGGTTCGCCGAGTCCCCATGCAGGGCCAACCCCAGCGACCTGCGAACGGTGCTGCGTGCGCCGTCGCACCCGACGACGTAGCGGGCCCGGACCTTCTCGACCTGCCCCTCGTGCACGGCGTCGACCCGCTCGAGCGTCGCCGTCACCGGGTGCGTCGGCGGGCCGTCGCCGTCGGCAGCCGCACCGTCACCACCTGACGGCGCCCGCTCGATCGCGAGGCCGAGCAGCCGGCGCGAGTAGTCCGGCTCGAGCCTCGTCGGCGCGTGGCGCATGACGTCCAGGAAGCAGTCGTGCACCCGCGCCTGGTTGAGGATCACGTGCGGGAACTCCGACAGGCCGTCCTCGACGTCCTGGATCCTGCTGCTACGGACGATGCGCTCCGGCCGCTGCTCGTCGGGCTTCCAGAACGACGTCTCGTTGACCCAGTACGCCTCCTTGAGCACGCGCTCGCTGAAGCCGTAGGCCTGGAACATCTCCATGGTCCGGCACGCGACGCCGTCGGCCTGGCCGACCAGCAGACGACCGGACTTCTGTTCCACGATCCGCGTCGTGATCGCGGGGAACGCCGCCAGCTGTGCGGCCAGCGTCAGCCCTGCCGGGCCGCAGCCGACGATCAGCACGTCCACCTCGTCGGGCAGGTCGTCGGATCGCTCCGCGGGGTCGTGTCGCTCGGCCGGCGGTGCGACGTGTGGATCGCCGGGCCTGACCCCGTCGAGGTGGAACTGCATGGCACCGACCTCCTCGTGCGGCCGTCCGCCCCCCGGTCCTCGCGCGCTCCGGCGCCGGCGCCGTGGGCGTGGTCTCCGTCCGGGCACCCACGGTATCGGACGCTCCATCGGCCACGACGGTGGTCGGTGTGCCTACGCCGCCCTGCGGTCGTTGTGCGAGACGTCGGCCTCGGCGAGATGCTCGAAGACGATGCGGTAGCGCCGGATCGCCTCGTGGATCTCCGCGGTGCCTGCCAGACCCAGTCGCGCGTCGAGCGCGACGCATCGAGCCACGCGGTAGTCGTCGACCACCATCGCGTGTGTTGCGGAGAAGTTCTGCGCCCGCTGCTCGAAGCTGCCGACGGGATAGCCGACGTCGGCGAGCAGGTCACTGAGCAGGACGTCGGCCTCGAGCAACCCGGTCGCGGGCTGGGTGGCGCGCCGACGCTCGACGTCCCGCCACCGCTCGATGTAGTGGGCGCGTCGGTCATCGGACAGGCGGCGCGTCCTGGACGGCTCCGCGCTCCGCCCACGTTGGCGGGTCGCTCCACCGATGCCGGCAGGCGCCGTGCGCGACGTCACCGCCTGGTCGCCCTCCCTGCGCCGGTGCCAGCGCCTGCGCCACAGGAGGACGACGGTCGCGATCACGGCGACAGTGACCGCCATCCAGACCCAGTCCGCCATGGTCACGTGCCCCACGCGGCGGTTGCCGCCCCGCGGCTCGGGTTGCTCGTCCACATGATCGGCCGCATCGGTATTCCTCCACGCGGTGCCTGCGCTCGGTCGCGGTGGTGAGCGGTGCCCCTCGTGTGCCCCACGCGCACCCGCACAAACCCGATCCACGGTCGCGATCCCGGTGCTCCACACGATGCTGGCCGAGCGGAGGTCCCCGCCCGGCACCCGGACGGCGCCGGTGCGGTGATCACGTTCGTCCGTCGCCGTTCGCGGACGGGCGCCGGCGGGTGCTAGGCGCCCTGGCCGGCGATGTTCACCATCCACTCGATCCCGAACCTGTCGGTGAGCATGCCGAACCTGTCGCCCCACGGGGCCTGCACCAACGGCTCCCTGATGGTGCCGCCCTCCGCGAGCCGCTCGAAGTACCCCGACAGCTCCGCGTCGTCGTCCCCGCTGAGCGACATGCTGATGTTCGCACCCGGCCGGTGCTCCATGGCGGCCGGCGTGTCCGCGGCCATGAACGTGATGCCGTTCTCAGCCTCGAGCATCGAGTGCATGATCTTGTCGCCCTCGCTGGGATCCGGCGAGGCGCCGAACTCCTTGAACGTGTTCATCTGCAGCGAGCCGCCGAACACGGACTGGTAGAACTCCATCGCCTCGCGGGCCTCGTCGCGGAAGCTGAGGTACGGGTCCAGTCGACTGGGCATGGGATCCTCCTCGTTGACGTGTCCATGCACCCGGGTCGACGGCGGGCGGCAGCGGAACTCATCGCCCGCGGCGCGCGAGTCTCAACCGGCCAGTGTCGCCGACACGACCAGGTTGTCCCGGTAGTGACCGCTGACCGCATCGAATGGTCCGCCACAGGTGACCAGCCGCAGTGCGGGCTGCAGCGTCGGCAGGTAGACCTCATCCGTCGGGAAGCGGGCCTTGGCGTGCCGTTCGATCCGGGTGACGACGAACGTCACGACACTGCCGTCCGTCCGTGCGATGCGCACCTCGTCGCCGGCTCGAAGCTCGCGCAGCCGGTAGAAGACCGCCGGTCCCGTTGTCGAGTCGACGTGGCCGAGGATCACCGCGGGACCGACCTGCCCTGGCTTCGGGCCGTGGACGTACCAGCCGGCCTGCTGCCAGCCGTCGGGCACCTCGATGGCGCCGTCGCCGGTGCGGCCGAGCCGCTCCAGCCTGCTCGACACGCTGATCGCCGGGATCGTGATGCTGACCGGCCGTGCGACGGTGTGGTGCGAGCGGACCGACCGGAACCGCCTGACGGCCGCCGCCGCGCGCCGCGGTTCGTCCGCCCCGTGTGCTGCGGTCGACGACGCCCCGCCGTTCGGACGCTGGCCGACCACCTCTGCAGGAGCCGGACGATCCGCGGTCGTGACGGGTCGCGGGGCGCACGCCGCGAGCAGGAGCGCGAACGATCCGACGACCACGACACAGGCCGGCCCGGACCGACACCGCGCAGCGATCACGGGGCCGCCATCCCTCCGCCACCGGTCTCTGGCCCACCCTGTGGCATGTCATCGGCCACCGCTCGCGCGAACGCCGTGCTCAGCACGTCCGCCACCTGGCGGATGTGTGCGTAGGCCATGTACGACTGCCGATGCGCGCCGGTGAAGTTGCCGTCAGCGTACTGCTCGATCTGATCGATGAGCATCTGTTCGTGCTGGCCCATCGCCTCGGTCACGACGTCGGCGTCAACAGCCCCGCCGGTGGCGGCCTGGAGCGTGGTGCCGAATCGGCGCATGACCCGGTCGAACCTGTCGCGCACGGCCTCCATGGTCTCGGTGTCGTCCTCGACGACCGCCACGGTGTAGGCCACGAACAGGTCGATGTGATCGGCCCACACGTCGTTGAACTGCCGGGCACGCTCCGGACCGAACAGCGCGTCCATCGCGTCCGTGACGTCCTGCGTGTTGGCGTTCAACGCTCCTGCCGCAGCTTCGAAGTCCGGGGAGCCGGTGGCGCCCGACCGCATCGTGTCGATCGCGAGCTCGACGTGCTCGCCCAACAGCATCGCGAGTGCGGTCTGCAGTTCGTCAGACGGCGTCGGTGGCGGGACGCGCACGGCGGCCTTCGCCGCGGTCGCCGCCAGCGCGAAGGTGTCCGCGAACGCCGCCCGCTGCAGCTCGTACGCCCGCTCGTAGTCCCCGCGGTCGAAGGCCTCCACCTGGGAGAGCAGGCGCTCGCTGTGGGCGCGCAGGGCGTCGGTGATGACCGTGGCACGGTCACGGCCGCCACTGGACAGGTCGGCCAGCAGGCTGGCCTGCGCCTCGACGGCGCGCTCGAGCTGCGACCGCGCCGTGCGTTGCGCCGCTGCGTCGCCGTCGCGGACGCCGGCGGCGTAGCGGAACAGCAGCTGTGTCTGGCGCTCCGACAGGGAGCTGAACCGTGTGGCCCCGGTCTCACCGAGGATCGGGGTGAGCGCCACCTCCATGTCGTCAATGACGCGCACCAGCGCGCTCTCGGCGGTGTCGACGAACCCGGGGTCGTCGGTCAGTGTGGCCCGCGTCAGCCGGATCGCCAGCGTCGCGTGGTGGCTCAGCAGCTCCTGCAGCTGTGCGACCACGTCGTCCGGCTGCTGGGCCGCCGCCTCCTCGACCTGGTGGATCTGCCGGTCCGGTGCCGCGTGCGCGGGTCCCGCCACGGGCGTCGACATGGGCGCCGACATGGCCGCGACGAGCACGAGCATGAGCAGGGCCGCAGCCGGACGCGGCCGAAGGCGATCCAACCGACGCATACCGTCCCACCTGTTCCTGTTGTCCCTACGACGGTTCGCATGGTAGGTGTACGTCCGTACATGGACATCATCAAGGTTGAGGAACCGGCGGCGACGGCGACCGCGCGGTGATCCGGGGTATCCAAGCCGACGGCGATCGACTACGGTTGATGCCCCGGAAAGCACAGGCCATGAAGGACTACCTCGTCGTCGCCAACCAGACGCTGGGTGGCGACCACCTGCTCGACGAGCTGCGGCGCCGCGTCGCCGACGGCCCCTGCCGCTTCCACGTCGTGGTACCGGCCAACATCCGTGGTGATGGCTGGACCCACACGGAGGCCGAGGCACACATGATCGCCGGTGAGCGCCTCGCCCAGGCCATCGACCGGTTCGCCGAGCTCGGCGCAGAGGTCGACGGTGAGGTCGGCGACGAACGACCGCTCGACGCGATCCGCGACGCGATGCTGCGTTCGCCGTGCGACGAGATCATCCTGTCGACCCTGCCGCGTGGGGTGTCCCGCTGGCTCGGGATGGACCTGCCCTCACGCGCGAGCCGGACGTTCTCGGTGCCGGTCACCCACGTCGAGGCCACCGAGGCCGGCTGACAACAGGCACCCCTTGTAGGTACAGGAGGTTCTCCT
>CAYVGE010000120.1:0-12374 GCA_964450395.1 uncultured Actinomycetota bacterium | reverse complement strand
GTCCTGGTGCTCGACACCGAGGTCTACTCCAACACGGGCGGCCAGGCGTCGAAGGCGACACCGCGCGGGGCCGTGGCCAAGTTCGCGACCGCAGGCAAACCGGGCCCGAAGAAGGACCTGGGGATGCTGGCGATGCAGTACGGCACGGTGTACGTCGCCCAGATCGCGCTCGGCGCGAACGAGGTCCAGACCATCCGCGCGCTGCAGGAGGCCGCCGCGTGGCCGGGACCCTCCCTGGTGCTGGCCTACTCGACCTGCATCGCCCACGGCTTCGACATGCGCGACTCGATGCACCATCAGCGCGACGCGGTCAAGAGCGGCTACTGGCCGCTGTTCCGCTACACCCCGACCACGGAGGAGCACGGCAGGCCATTCCGGCTGGACTCGCGCAAGCCGGCGCTGCCGGTGGCCGACTTCGCCCGTCGCGAGGCGCGGTTCGCCATGCTCGCGCGCACCGATCCCCGGCGCGCCGCCGACCTCATGGCCCTGGCCCAGGCCGATGTCGACGAGCGCTGGCACTACTACGAGCAGCTCGCGGGCGTGGAACGAACGGTGCCCCACGAGCCGGGCGCGATCGTCGACGAGGCCGGCGTCGCCGCCGAGGAGGTCAGCTGAGATGGACCTGTCCACCACCTATCTCGGCTTGCAGCTGCGCTCGCCACTCGTGGCGTCTGCCGGCCCGTTGACGGGTCGGATCGACAGCCTCCGTGCGCTCGAGGACGCCGGTGTCGCGGCCGTCGTGCTGCCGTCGCTGTTCGAGGAGCAGGTCGTCCACGACGAGTTGACCACCACCGAGCTGTTCGCGATCGGCGACGACGCCAACCCGGAAGCCACCAGCTACTTCCCCGATCTACACGACGTCGAGACGGTCGCTGACCGCTACGTCCGCCACGTCGAGGACGCCCGTCGTGCGTTGCGCATCCCGGTGATCGCCAGCCTCAACGGGGTCAGCCCCGGCGGCTGGGCCCGCTATGCCCGGCTACTCGCCGACGCCGGCGCGGACGCCCTGGAGCTCAACCTGTACCGCGTCGCCGCCGACATCGGCACCCCCGGCGCGGACGTCGAAGCCGAGCAACTCGCGCTGGTGAGCCACATGGACAAGGTCCTGATGACCCCACTGGCGGTGAAGGTCGGCCCGTACTACAGCGCGTTCGCAAACTTCGCGGCCCGACTGGTCGACGCCGGCGCCGACTCGTTGGTGCTGTTCAACCGCTTCTACCAGCCTGACCTGTCACCGGAGACGCGCAGAGTCGAATCGGCGCTCGAGCTGTCGACCTCCTCCGAGCTGCGGTTGCCGCTGCGGTGGATCGCGCTCCTGCACGGCCGAATCAGGGCCGACCTGGCGGCGACCACCGGCGTCCACACCGGCGTCGACGCCGCGAAGGCACTGCTGGCCGGCGCGACCGTCACCATGATGACGTCGGCGCTGCTGCGCAACGGACCGCGCCACGTGCGCACCGTCGAGGAGGAGCTCGTCGGCTGGGCCCTCGAGCAGGGCTACGACTCGATCTCCCAGCTCCGGGGTAGCGCAAGCCACCGCAACATCGCCGACCCGGCGGGCTTCGAGCGCGCCAACTACATCGAGGGCCTCGTGCACTACGCCAACACCTTCGTCAGCGCGCAGGGTGCGGGTCCGTGGTGAGCGAGACCACTGCAGCGCGCCATGCCGGCCACCCGTCCGGTGACGAGCGCTTCGCGATCATCGACAAGGCGCTGACACGCGCCAGGTACGCCCAGGACCACCTGATCGAGGTGCTGCACGTCGCGCAGGACGTCTTCGGCCACCTGTCGGAGGACGTCCTGCGCTACCTCGCGCGCGAGCTGCGGCTACCGCCCAGCACCGTGTTCGGGGTGGCGACCTTCTACCACCTGTTCACGTTCGACCCCCCAGGCGACCACGCCTGCACGGTCTGCACCGGCACTGCCTGCTTCGTCCGCGGCGCCGACGCGATCCTGCAGGAGCTGGAACAGGCGTTCGGCGTGGCGACGGGGACGACGGCCGCGGACCACAGCTTCACGCTGGGCACCGCGCGGTGCCTGGGCTCGTGCGGCATGGCGCCGGTGATCGTGGTGGACGGTGAGGTCCGGGGCCACCAGGAGCCGGCGGAGGCGGTCGCCGCCGTGGGCTCGGCGATGGGCACCGGCAGCGACGAGCAGGTGGAGGCGTAGATGCCCGCACCGATCGACCTCGACGAGATCGCCTCGACCGAGCACGCCCGCCGCGGCCGCTACCGGTGGCGCACGATGGTGTGCTCGAGCACGTCCTGCCTCGCGTCGGGCGCCCAGGGGGTCCGCGCGGCCCTGGAGGCCGCGGTCGAGGACGGGGGCCTGACCCACGAGGTGCAGGTCGTGCCGACCGGCTGCATGGGCCTGTGCAGCCGGGGGCCGTTGGTCCGGGTAGATCCCCGCACGGGTCCGCCGGCGTTGTACGGCGGGGTGACGCCGCAGGTCGGTCGCGCGATCGCCCGCACCCGGGACCGGGCCGACGGCGTCGCCGGTGACCACGTCGTCGAGCTGGACATGCCGTTCTTCGCCCGCCAGCACCGGATGGTCCTGGCCAACGCCGGGCGCGCCGACCCGGAGCGCATCGAGGATTACGTTGCCGAGGGCGGCTACGCGGCGCTGGCGACGGCGCTGTGGTCGATGTCGCCCGGCGAGGTGGTCGAGGCGATCACGGCCAGCGGCCTGCGCGGCCGCGGCGGCGCCGGCTACCCGACCGGGCGCAAGTGGGCGCTGCTGGCCGCCGCCGACGACGAGCGGAAGTACGTCGTCGCCAACGGTGACGAGGGCGACCCCGGCGCCTTCATGGACCGGACGGTGATGGAGGACGACCCCCACCGCGTGCTGGAGGGGCTGGTCCTGGCGGCCTACGCGACCGGCGCGGACCGCGCGTTCCTGTACGTCCGGGCCGAGTACCCGCGGGCCGTCGAGCGGCTGGAGGGCGCGATCCGCATCGCCCGTCGCCACCGGCTGCTGGGGCGGCGCATCCTCGACACCGACTTCGCGCTGGACGTGTCGGTCCGCATCGGCGCCGGCGCCTTCGTCTGCGGCGAGGAGACGGCGCTGATGGCGTCGATCGAGGGGCGCCGCGGCACCCCACGGCTGCGGCCCCCCTACCCCACCGAGCAGGGCCTGTGGGGCCACCCGACGATGATCAACAACGTCGAGACGCTGGCCAACGTGCCGGGCATCATCGCGGGCGGGCCCGAGGCGTTCGCCTCGGTGGGCACCGCGACGAGCAACGGGACCAAGGTGTTCGCGCTGGCCGGCAGCCTGGTCAACACCGGGCTGATCGAGGTGCCGATGGGGATCACGCTGCGCGAGATCGTCGAGGAGGTCGGCGGAGGCGTGTCGGGCGGGCGCGCCTTCAAGGCCGCGCAGACCGGCGGGCCGTCAGGCGGGTGCATCCCCGCTGACCTCCTCGACACCCCGATCGACTACGAGCACCTGCGGGCGCTGGGGTCGATCATGGGCTCCGGCGGGCTGATCGTCATGGACGACACGGTCAGGATGCCCGAGGTGGCCCGCTACTTCATGGAGTTCAGCCGCGACGAGAGCTGCGGCAAGTGCGTGCCCTGCCGCGCCGGGACGGTCCAGCTGCACGGGCTGCTCGACCGCATCTGCACCGGTGGGGGCACGCAGCGCGACCTGGCGCTGCTCGAGCGGCTGTGCCGGACGGTGCGCGACACCAGCCTGTGCGGCCTCGGCCAGGCCGCGCCCAACCCGGTGCTGTCCACGCTCGAGCACTTCCGCTCCGAGTACGTCGACCTGCTGGTCGACCGGGAGGTCACCCATGCCTAGGCCACGGCGCCAGCCTGACGCCACGATCACCATCGACGGGGAGGACGTGCGGGTCTTCGAGGGCGAGACGATCCTGTCCGCGGCCCGCCGCGCGGGCGTGCACATCCCGACGCTGTGCTACGTGGAGGGGCTGTCGGTCTGGGGCGGCTGCCGGCTGTGCGTGGTCCGGGTCGCCGGCGAGCAGCCGCTGCGGCTCGCGTGCGCGACCCCGGTGGTCGACGAGATGGAGGTGACGACCAACGCGCCGCACCTGGTGGACCACCGCCGCGAGATCGTCGAGCTGCTGTTCGCCGAGGGCAACCACATCTGCTCGGTGTGCGTGTCCAACGGCGGCTGCGAGCTGCAGGACCTGGCCGTCGACCTCGACGTCGACCACATCCGCTTCGACTACCAGTTTCCGGACCGTGGGGTCGACCACAGCCATCCGCGGTACGGGCTCGACCACAACCGCTGCATCCTGTGCAGCCGGTGCGTGCGGGTCTGCGACGAAATCGAGGGCGCGCACGTGTGGGAGATCGCCTCCCGCGGCTCCGGGTCCTACCTGGTCGCCGAGCTCGGCCAGCCCTGGGGCGACGCGGCCTCGTGCACGTCGTGCGGCAAGTGCGTCGCGGTCTGCCCGACCGGCGCGCTGTTCCACAAGGGCCGCGCGGTCGGTGAGATGCGTCATGACGTCGCGATGATCGACTTCCTCGAGACCGCCCGCGAGTCCGGTGAGTGGATGGAGCGCAGCGACGGTGCGGCACCCGCATCGGCCGGGGAGCCAGGCGGCGACGGTCGGACGGAGGCCCGGCCATGACCGACAAGCTGCGGCTGGCGACCGTGTGGCTCGGCGGCTGCTCCGGCTGCCACATGTCGTTCCTGGACCTCGACGAGTGGCTGTTCACCCTCGCCGAGCAGGTCGAGCTCGTCTACAGCCCGTACGTCGACACGAAGGCCTACCCCGAGGGCGTCGACCTCGTGCTGGTCGAAGGTGCGGTGACCAACACCGACAACCTCGAGATGGCCCACGCGCTGCGCGCCAACACGCGCCTGGTGGTGTCGTTCGGGGACTGCGCGGTCACCGGCAACGTCACCGCCCTGCGCAACCCCGTGGGCGATCCCGCGGACATGCTCCGGCGCGTCTACGTCGACGGCCCCGATCGCCACGGGGTCCTGCCCGACGACGCGCGCGTCGTGCCCGGCCTGCTGCCCCGCGCCCAACCCCTGCACCAGGTGATCGACGTCGACGTGTGGCTGCCCGGCTGCCCGCCGTCGGCCGACCGCATCCGCGCCGCCGTCGAGCAGCTGCTCGCCGGCGACGACCACCGCCGCTACGGGATCCGCTTCGGTTAGGACGGCGCATGCACGACAGGATCGTGATCGACCCGGTCACGCGTATCGAGGGCCACGCCAAGATCACACTGCGCCTCGACGACGCCGGCGTCGTCGACGACGCGCGCTTCCACGTCACCGAGTTCCGGGGCTTCGAGGACTTCTGCCGCGGCCGTCCGGTGCACGAGATGCCCAGCATCACCGCGAGGACATGCGGCATCTGTCCGGTCAGCCACCTGCTGGCCTCGGCGAAGGCGGGTGACGCGATCCTGGCGGTGACCATCCCGCCCGCGGCCGAGGCGCAGCGGCGCCTCGCCAACCTCGGGCAGATCGTCCAGTCGCATTCGCTGAGCTACTTCCACCTGTCGGCACCGGACCTGTTGCTGGGCATGGACGCCGATCCGGCGCGGCGCAACCTGTTCGGGCTGATGGCCACCGAGCCCGAGCTGGCCCGCCGCGGCATCCGCCTCCGCCGGTTCGGGCAGGAAGTCATCGCGGCGGTCACCGGCGAGCGGATCCACGGGTCGTGGATCGTGCCCGGCGGGGTCGCCCGGTCGCTGTCGGCCGACGCGCGCGCGGCCATCGCCGCGCTGGTGCCGGAGGCCAAGCAGGCGGCGGCCGACACGATCAGCGAGTTCACCGGGCTCGTCACGCGGTTCAGCCGCGAGATCGAGACCTTCGGCACGTTCGACAGCCTGTTCCTGGGCCATTGCGCACCCGACGGCCGGTGGGAGCACTACGGCGGCACCTTGCGCGCGGTCGACGCCACGGGCGCCATCGTGGTGGCGGGCCTCGACCCCGCCCGGTACCGGGACGTCATCGGTGAGTGGGGCAACGCCGACAGCTACCTCAAGTCGCCGTACTGGAAGGATCTGGCGACCGACGACGACCCCACGCCCGGCACCTACCGCGTCGGGCCGCTGGCGCGCCTCAACGTGTGCGAGCGCTTCGGCACGCCGCTGGCCGACGAGGCGCTGGCCGGGCTGCGCGAACGGGCCGGTCGCATCGCGCGCTCGTCGTTCTGGTACCACCACGCGCGCCTGATCGAGGTGCTGGGCTGCATCGAGCTGATCGAGCAGGCGCTGGACGACCCGGTGCTGTCCGACCCCCACGTGCGGGCCCGCGCGGCGATCAACGCCCGTCACGCGGTCGGCGCGTCCGAGGCGCCCCGCGGCACGCTGTTCCACGAGTACACGGTCGACGACGACGGCCTGATCACCAGCGTCAACATGGTCATCGCCACGGGCCAGAACAACCTGGCCATGAACCGCACGGTGCTGCAGATCGCCCGCGAGTTCGTCCACGGGGCGGACGTCACCGAGGGCGCGCTGAACCGGGTCGAGGCGGGGATCCGGGCGTATGACCCGTGCCTGAGCTGCTCGACGCACGCGTTCGGACAGATGCCGATGCTGATCGAGATCACGGACGCCCACGGCGAGGTCATCGCGATGGCGCGCCGTGACTGAGCGGGCGCCGGCGCCTGCGCGGGCAACGACCCTGGTCATCGGGTACGGCAACGACCTGCGGCGCGACGACGCGGCCGGTCGGCGCGCCGCCGAGCAGGTTGGCGACCGCGGCCTGCCGAGCGTCCGGGTCCTGTCGGTGCCGCAACTCGCGCCCGAGCACGTCGTCGACGTGGCGGCGTGCGCACGGGTCGTCTTCGTCGACGCCAGCATCGTGGACGACACGGTCACGGTGCGCCCCGTCGTCCCGTGCTGGCCCGGCTGGCGGACGACCCACCACCTCGCGCCGGCGTCGCTGCTGGGCCTGGCGCGCGCGGTCGGCGATGTCGCGCCCCCGGCGGTGGTGGTCACCATCCCGATCAGCGACGCGGCCGTCGGCCTGGCGCTGTCGCCGCGGGCCGCCGCGGGGGTCCGCGCCGCCGTCGCGCGCATCGTGGAGCTGTGCGACCGACCGGCGGCCGCGCACCCGGCACCGCGGGACCGGTCGCGCCCGGGGCGCGCCGCACCGGTCCCCGCCGCCCGTCCCACTCGGCACGGTGCACCGCGCCGTTAGGGTCGGTCGGCTCCCAGCCGGAACGACCGGACCAGCCCGTCGCGGATGACCGCCTCGGCGCGGCCGCGCACCGGCGCGGCGCCCACCGCCCCGGCGTGCACCGTCCACGCGACCCCGTCGCCAGCGACCTGCTTGCGGCTCACGTCGATGGTGACGTCGTCGGCCAGCTGCTCCCGGACGAACGCGGCGACCGCCTCTCGACCACGCACCGGCGGCCGCTCGCCGAAGGGCGGGGCCGTCCACAGCTCTGCGTCCGCGGCGACCAGATCGACCACACCGTCGGCGTCGCGCCGTCGCCACGCGTTCTCGAACGCCAGCGCGGTGAGGAACTCGTCGGCGCGGGTCCGACCGTGGGCGATCAGCTCGGCGATGAAGGCGGGGTCGCGGTTGAGCTTCGAGGTCGCTCCCAGCACGCGGGAGACGCGCGATCTGGTCAGCTCGATCACCCGCACCGTGACCGTGCGGTACGGTCCGTCGCGCGGGAGCAGGCCGCGGTCCAGCAGCCCGTTGATCTTCTCGATGAAGTGCAGCTCCTGGTGCAGCGACAGGTTGCCGGCCAGCTCGTTGCGCCGGTCGGCGATCTCGGTCACGCTGCGCGGCTCGGTCGGCCGGCGTCGCGGGTTGATCTGGAGCACCCAGATCTCGTCGGGCGCCGCGTCGAGCAGCTCCCTGACCGGCGGGTTCTGCGAGAACAGGCCGTCCCAGTAGGTGCCGCCGCCGATCCGCACCGCGCGGAACAGCGTGGGGATCGCGGCAGACGCGAGGACCATGTCGGCCGTGATCCGGTCGCGCCGGCTGTTGAAGGCCACGAAGTCACCCGACAGCGCGTCCACGGCTCCGATCAGCAGCATCGGCAGGGCCGCGTCGGGATCGGGTTCGAGGGCGCCGAAGTCGACCCGGCGCTCCAGCATCCCGCGGAACGCGCGCAACGCCTCGACGGCGCCGTAGGTCGCATACGGGCTGACCGCCGGCAGCGCGACCACGTTGGCCAGCACGCCCGCCCACAGCACCGAGGCGTTGACCGCCTGCTCGACCGGTGACGTGGCGGCGTTGTCCGCCCAGAACGCGTCGAGCAGCTCCCCGGCCCGATCGGCCTCGCCACGCGCGATCGCGGACCAGGCCAGCAGCGCGCAGACGGCACCACCGGACGTGCCGCTGAGGCCGACGACCTCGTGGTCGGACAGCACGCCGGCCCCCAGCAGCCGGCCGAGGACGCCCGAGGTGAACGCTGTGTGGCTGCCCCCGCCCTGACAGGCGATCGCGACCCGTCGCGGCTGTGCCGGCATCGGTGCCATGCCCTCCTCATCCCCGGGGTGGCCGGGTGACCGCGTCGGTCGACGCGCCGACCATCGGCGCCAAGCATGCCGGATTGGCCGCTGTCGGCGCTACACCTGCTCGCGCGTGGCGTTCAGCACCGGGATGCCGGCCCGCGCCGCCATACCCCGCCACCCGTGGCGCCCAGCACCGGATGCGGGCCACGCTGCCACGGTTCGGCGGGTAGCGTGCCGGGCGATGGACGTCACCACGGGCACCGCCACCCCGGAGGAGCGCGAGGCGCTGTACGGCCTGGGCCGCCAGGCCTTCGGCGCCGCCAGCCCGTACGACCGCGACGCGCCGACCGTGCCCGACGACCGGCTGCGGGTCGCTCGCGTCGGCGGGCGACCGGTCGCCAAGGTGGCGGTGTGGGGGTTCAGTCAGTGGATCAACGGGGCCAGCATCCCAATGGCGGGCGTCAGCGGCGTGACGGCCTCACCGCACGTCGCGCGGCGGGGCATCGTGCGCCGGCTCCTGCGCGAGGCGCTGCACGAGGCGGTCGACCGCGGCGAGGTGATCGCCGCGCTGTACCCGACGACCGCCACGCTGTACCGGTCGGTCGGCTTCGAGATGGCCGGCACATGGGCGAAGCGGGCGCTGCCGGCCGCCGAGCTGTGGTCCGGTCCGCTCGGCGGGATCGACGTCGAGCCGGCGGACCCGTCGATCCTGATCGACGACGACGGCGCCTACGACCGCCAGGCCCGCGGCTGCAACGGCTGGCTGGACCGGCCCGACCTCCTGCGCCGCCGCCACCACCACGACCTCACGCGACAGCAGGACGAACGCCCGGTGTAGGTCTACCGCGCCGCACGTGACGGCCGGACCCTGGCGGTCGGCGCGTTCGTCACCCGGCGGCCGACGTCCGTGGCGGGTCGCTTGTACGACCTCGACGCGCCCCAGTTGTGGGGCGATGCCGACGGGCTCAGGGCGCTGGCGGCTACCGTCGCCGGCCTGGCCGCCGCCTGCGGCGAGCTGACGACCCTGCTGCCCCGCCACGTGCTCGGCGCCCTGACCGCACACCCGCAGCACGCCCACGTCACGGGCGAGTTGCAATGGATGCTGCGGCTGCTCGACGTGCCGGTCGCGCTGGCCGCCCGGCCGACCCCGCCGTTCGCCAGCGACGTGCACCTGCGCGTCCACGATCCGCTGGTGGCGGGCAACGACGCAGCGTTCGTGCTGCGCCACGAAGCGGGCGCCCTGCGCGCCGAACGGGGTGGGCGCGGCGACGTCGACGTCGCGGTCGCCGACCTGGCGGCGCTGTTCACGGGGTTCCAGACGCCACACCACCTGGCGTCGGCCGGTCGGCTGCACGGTGCGGACGCGAGCGCCCTCGACCGCCTGACCACCGCGTTCCAGGCGAGCGAACCCACGATGATCGACTTCTTCTGAGCGACACCGGGCGCCCGCCACCGACGGTCAGGGCCGTCGGGTCAGCAGCAGCAGGCGCGTGCGGTACGCGACCCTCAGCGTGCCGCCGTGCCGGTCGACAAGGGCCCCGACCTCGTCCAGCAGCTGCGCCCGCCGGTCGTCGGGCAGCAGCATGTGGTCACTGTGGGTGCGCAGCAGCTCGAGGAAGTCGTCGGTGGTGTAGTCGAGGTGCCATCCGTAGCGGTGGTCCTCCGGCGGCGTGAACTGCGACGACGATGTCATCGCCCACACGTCGTCGTCGAGCCGGGCGTTGGGCACGTTGCCGACGATCACGGCGCGGTCGGTGATTCCCGGAGCCACCCGCGCGTAGATCTCGTCGAGCCCGCCCCGGAGGTCCTCGTCGTAGGACGCGTGGTTCCAGAAGATCCCGAACCGGGCGTCGGGCAGCAGGACGTCGGCGACCCTCCGCAGACCCGCGACGGGTTCGATCCAGTGCCACGCCTGCGCAGAGATCGCCAGGTCGAAGTGCCGGCCGGCCGCGTTCCACTGCTCGAACGGCGCGACCTCGACGTCGAGCCCATAGGTCCGCGCCATCGCCGCCATGCGTTCGTCCGGTTCGACGCCGAGCACCTGGCATCCGCGGTTGACGAGCAGCCGCCCGGCCTTGCCGGTGCCGCACCCGATGTCGAGCACGTGCCAGGGGTGGCCGGCCATCAGGTCGTCGACCAGCTCCGCCGGGTACGTCGGCCGCGCCCGGTCATAGCGGGCCGCGTCGCTGCCGAAGCTCAACGCGCGCTCGCGGTTCTGCCACATGCGCATGTCATACCGCATCCGCACCGGCGGCGTCACCTGCGGCGCGGCGCCGCCCATGGTTACGGATCCCGACGCGGGGCACCTTGCACGGGAACACCGAAAGAACGGCGCTGCGCCCACCGACGACGCCGAGTCCCTCCACGCAGAGCGCGCGGCGCCGCCGCGACCGCGTCGGTGGTCGCCGGCCTCGACGGTGGCATCAAGCGGCTCAGCAACGCCAACATGTACCTGGCCGCCGCGCTGTTCGCGTTCGTCCTCCTCGCGGGACCGACCTCGCTCGCGCTCGACGGTCTGCTGCAGAACGTCGGGGAGTACCTGCAGCGCCTGCCGAGCCTCGCCCTGTACAGCGAGTCGTTCGTCGACTCCGACTGGCAGGCCGACTGGACGCTGTTCTACTGGCGGTGGTGGATCGCGTGGTCGCCGCGGTGCTGCTGCTGACCGGCGGCCTCACGGCGATGCAGACCTTCCAGCTGACGACGGGCCTGCCGTTCGCACTCATCCTCCTGGCGATGTGCTGGTCGCTGTACCAGGCGCTGCGCGCCGACTGGCAGGACGACGGGATGATCGACGTCGCGCGCCGGCAGCCGGCGGCCACGGTCACCGACTCCGCCGCCGGCGACGGCCGGGTCACCTCGTGGTGATGTCGCTCCGGGCCTGCGGGCGATCGAGTGCACGCCGACGCTGTCGGAGGAGCGGCCCATCCACCGACCGGTCGCCACACGCACGACAGAGCACAGCTACCGCTCGTCTGCCCACACGATGTAGGGTCCCCTGGCCAACCCGTGCAGTCGACGTGGAGTCCTTCGTGCGCACCCACAGATCGCTCATCGGCGCGCTTGTCGCGCTGCTCGTCCTGACGCTCGCCCCGGCAGCCTCGGCGGCGCCGAGGACGGTCGTCAGCACCGCCGAGGAGCTGCAGGCGGCGCTGGACGCGGCGGCCGTCACCGCGGGCGCCGACACCATCATCATCCGCGGCCGGATCACCCTCGAGGACCCCGCGATCTTCGACGGCGACGGGGCGCTGCGCCTCCTCGGCGGCCGGCTGGTCGGCGACGCCGACAGCGACGTGCTCAACATCACGACCGACAGCCGCATCGACGTCGTCGGCACCCGCATCAGCGGCGGCGACACCGGGCTGTCGATCACGACCGCCGACGACGCGCACGGCACGGTCCGGGTCACCCTCGCCGCCGTCGCGGTGACCGGCGCCGCCGGCGACGGCATCGCGGTGACCGACGCAACGTCGGCGTCGCTCCGGCTCTCCCTGACCGGCGTGCGCGCCACCGGCAACGGCGGCGCCGGCCTCGCCGTGCAGGAGCTCGGTGGCGGCGTCGCCGACGGCACCGTCCGGGGGTCGAGGTTCTCGGACAACGTCGGCCCGGGGATCGAGCTGGTGTCACTCGACGTGTCGGCCGAGGAGTACGCCGAGCTGGTCGCCAGCGGCGTGCCGTTGCCGTCCGACGGCGAGACCGGAGCCCTGCGGCTGCGCGGCGTGCGCTTCGCCGGCAACGGCGGCGGCGCGGTCGACACCGACGGTGTGGCCGTGTCCGGCAGCGGGCGAGACGTCCCGGCGTTCCCCGCCTACACGCTGACCATCCTCCACAACAACGACGGCGAGTCGGACCTGCTGCCCGCCGAGGCCGATGCGGAGAGCGGCATCGAGGAGGGCGAGGGCTCGATCTCCCGCTTCGGTGGCCTGCTGATCGACCAGCGCAAGCTGTTCGAGGCCGGTGACGACGCCGGCGCGATCG
>CAYVGE010000119.1:0-12422 GCA_964450395.1 uncultured Actinomycetota bacterium | reverse complement strand
CTTGGGGTTGTACCAGATCGCCGACTTGTTGTTGATCGTGTCCGGGAAGCCGTAGTGCTGCCCGTCGACCTCACCCAGCGACAGCAGGTACTCGCCGAAGCGCTCCTCGAGCTCGGCGATGTCGAACCCGAGGTCTTCGAGCGAGACCAGGTTGCCCTGCTCGGCCTGCTCGACGACCGTCCCCGGCTGGGGGAAGAAGCCGATGTCGGGCGGCGTGCCGCCCTCGATCTGGATGATGACGTTCTGCTCGAACGAGTCGGAGCCGGTGTACGTGGCGGTGAACTCGTCCTGGGCCTCGTTGACGCCCTGGTCGATCACGCCCTGGATGGCCTCGGCCTCCGGGCCACTCGCCGCGCCGGCGATCTCCACCCGGCCGATGTTCTCTTCCTGCTGGACCGCTGCGCCCCCGGCCCCGCCACCCTCGCCGGACCCGGCCTCGTAGATGTTGATGCTGCAGCCCGCGAGCAGCAGCACCATGGCGATCCCCGCTGCCGCGATCCGACCGCTGACCCTCATGACCCTTCTCCGTTCGGCCCGTGTCCGGCGGGGCTCTCCACCGGCGTGCACGACCGCGTCCCAGACGCACAGGCGGCACTGGAAGCGCTGTCGCCATCCGAACCTAAAGGGGTCGTGACAGCGCTGTCAACAGTCGGTTACGCTGCGCGGAATGAACGCCGCCCACCGGGACCCGGTCCGACGGCCGACCATGCTCGACGTCGCGGCCGAGGCGGGCGTGAGCCTGAAGACCGTCTCCCGGGTGGTCAACGCCGAGCAGCACGTCAGCGCCGACGTGGCGGCGCGGGTGCGCCGGGCCATCGCCGAGCTGGGGTACCGGCGCGACCGCCGCGCCCGCGACCTGGCGGCGGCGGGGACCTCGGGCCGGCTGGTCGGCTTCGTGCAGGTCGACACGGGCAACCCGTTCTTCGCGGCCGTCTACCGGGGGCTGGAGGACGCGACCCACGAGCGCGACGTCCTGCTGCTGACCGGCTCGACCGACGGCGATCCCAGACGGGAGCAGGCGCTGCTCGAGACCCTCATCGAGTTCCGCGTCGCCGGGGTGGTCGTCGCCGCGGCCGCGGGCGACGACGACCTGCTGCGCCGCGAGGTGGCGGTCGGGACGCCGGTGGTCTGCGTCGATCGGATGCTCCCCGACATCGAGTGCGACACGGTCGTCAGCAGCAACCGCGCCAGCACGCGGGCCGCCGTGGGGCGCCTGCACCAGCGGGGCCACCACCGCGTGGCGTTCCTGGGCGGCGACCAGGAGGTCTGGACGGCGCGCGAGCGCCTGGCGGGGTACCGCGATGCGCGGCGCGACGCCGGGCTTGCGTGCGACGCGACGCTGGAGGTCACCGACGTGGGCGACGAGCGTCGTGCGGCGGACGCCACCCGCCGGCTGCTGACCTCCCCCCACCCGCCGACGGCGCTGTTCACGGCGCAGGACCGCATCACCGTCGGTGCCGTGACCTCCCTGCACGACCTCCGCCGCCAGCACGAGGTCGCGCTGATCGGCTTCGACGAGGTGCCCTTCGCCGAGCAGTTGGTGCCCGCCATCGCGGTCGTCGCCCAGGACCCCTACCTGATGGGCCGGCACGCGGGACGGCTGCTGCTGGACCGGATCGACGGCGACGCGCCCGACCGCGGCGTGCGCGTGGTCGTCGACGCGCCGCTGCGCATGCGCGCCTCGGGGAGCATCGCACCCCAGATCGGAGGCTCCGGCCGCCCGAGATGACAGCGCTTCCAAAACGACCGCAGTCGTACCTTCTGACGCACCCGGCCGCCCCGCTGGGCGGGCGACGCGCGACACCGGCCGCGCCGGGAGTTCAGCCGGCCCGATCGGCGGAGATCACGTCGCGGTACCAGGCGGCACTGGCCTTCGGCGTCCGCCGCCCGGTGGGGTAGTCGACGTGGATCAGGCCGAAGCGCCGGCTGTACCCCTCGGACCACTCGAAGTTGTCCAGCAGCGACCAGCAGAAGTAGCCCCGCACCGGTGACCCGGCGGCGATCGCGTCGGCCACCGCCGACAGGTGGTCACGCAGGTACGCGATGCGCTCGACGTCGTTGACGCGGCCGGACGGGTCGACGTAGTCGTGCACGGCGATGCCGTTCTCGGTGATCCACAGCGGGACGTCGCCGTAGTCGCGGGTGACGCGGGTCAGCACCTCGGTCATGCCGGTCGCGTCGATCGGCCAGCCCATCGCGGTCGTCGGCTCGCCGACCTGTGGCGGGACGGCCTCGACGTCGGTCAGCGGCGTGAGCTCCGCCCGCGCCGGCGTCGTGCCCGCCCGCACGGTCGACGGGAAGTAGTAGTTGATGCCGAGGAAGTCGATCGGCGCGCTGATGGTCGCCAGGTCGCCGTCGGCGACGAAGGCCAGGTCGGTCACAGCACCGAAGGCCTCGCGGACGTCGTCGGGGTCGGCGCCGCGGAGGACGGGGTCGAGGAACCAGCGGTTCTGGTGCCCGTCGGCGAGCCGCGCGGCGCGCCGGTCGTCGGCGCTGTCGGTCGCCGGTCGGACGGCGCTGAGGTTGAGCACGATGCCGACCCGGCCTGCGTCCGCCGCCCGCAGTGCCTGCACGGCCAGCCCGTGGCCCAGCAGCAGGTGGTGGCTGACCTGCACCGCGGTGGCGCCGTCGGCGATGCCCGGCGCGTGCCGGCCGGAGCCGTGTCCGACGAACGCCGCGACCCACGGCTCGTTCAGCGTCATCCAGTGCTCGACGCCGTCGAGCTCGTCGGCGACCAGCGCCGCGTACTCGGCGAAGCGGTGCGCCGTCCCGCGGTCACCCCAGCCGCCCGCGTCCTGCAGCGCCTGCGGCAGGTCCCAGTGGTACAGCGTCGCGTACGGCGTGATGCCACGGGCGTGCAGCCCGTCGACCAGGCGCTGGTAGAAGGCGACGCCCTCCGGGTTCGCGCTGCCCCTGCCGTCCGGTTGGATGCGAGGTCGGCCATCAGGTCGAGGTCCTCGTCGAGCCGCTCGTGGTGGCGGCACGCGTGGTCACCGGTGTCGCCCCGGTAGATCCGGCCCTCCGTGTGCGAGAAGGTGTCCCAGATCGACGCGCCGCGGCCGCCGACGTCGACCGCGCCCTCGATCTGGTAGGCGGCGGTCGCGGCGCCCCACACGAAGCCGTCGGGGTAGGCGGGCAGGTCGTCGGTCACGGCTGATCCCATCTGGTCGTCGGTGGTCGCGCCCGGCAGGGCGGGCATCGACGCGCGGCGCCCGCCGGTCCGCATCATCCGTGACGGGCGCGCCGCCGTCCACGGGCGCCTGCGGCGCGACCGTCACCGGTGCGGCGCGCCGCACGCTGGTACGTCGCCCTGCGACGCGCACCGCGCGGCGCGACGGTCCTCCCGGACCGGCGCGACGTTTGGCGTCCGGCGGCTGTGCCGACGCTTGGCTTCCGGGGGAGGACGGAGACCATCGGTGCCGCCATCGCGCCTCGCCGCCGCGCGCCACCCCCTGATCTGGGAGCTCAACACCTGGCCGTGGCTGCACGGCCTGGGCGTCGGCACCGGCCGGCGCGTCGACCTCGCCTCGGTGCCCGACGCCGAGTGGGACCGCATCGCCGACCTCGGCGTGGACGCCGTGTGGCTGATGGGCGTCTGGGAGCGCAGCCCGGCCGGTCGCGCCATCGCCCTGGCCGACGACGGCCTGGTGACCGGGTTCCGAGAGGCGCTGCCGGACCTCGACCCGGCCGACGTCGTCGGCTCGCCCTACAGCGTCCGGCGCTACGTCGTCGACGACCACCTGGGCGGCCCCGACGGCCTGGCCGCGGCGCGCCGGGCGCTGCGGGCCCGGGGCATCGGGCTGCTGCTCGACTTCGTCCCCAACCACGTCGCGATCGACCACCCGTGGACCCGCGAGCACCCCGACGACTTCGTCTGCGGCACCGACGACGACCTGGCCCGCAACCCCCGGGCGTTCGTGCGGGTCGGCGACCGCGTGCTGGCCAACGGACGCGACCCTTCCTTCCCCGCCTGGACCGACGTGGTCCAGCTGAACCCGTGGACGCCCGGCATGCGACGGCGCGCGGTCGCGGCGCTGCGCGGCATCGCGGCACAGTGCGACGGCGTGCGCTGCGACATGGCGATGCTCGCACTCGACGACGTGGTCGAGCGGACGTGGGGCGACCGCGCCGGCCGGCCGCTCGACCAGCCGTTCTGGGACGAGGTCGTGCCGGCGGTCCGGGCCGACCAAGCGGCGTTCCTGTTCGTGGCGGAGGTCTACTGGGACCGCGAGGCGGAGCTGCTGGCCCAGGGCTTCGACCTCTGCTACGACAAGCGACTCTACGACCTGCTGCGGGACGGCGACGGCCGCGGCGCCCGCGACCACCTCGCCGGCACCCGGCCGCGTCCGGACGGCCTGCTGCGCTTCCTGGAGAACCACGACGAGCCGCGGGCGGCCGCGACGTTCGACCCCGACCGCTACCGTGCGGCGCTGCTGACCGCCTTGACCGCGCCCGGCGGGATGCTCCTGCACGACGGGCAGCTCGACGGTGCGGCGACCCGCATGCCGGTGCAGCTCGGACGCGCACCGGTCGAGCCGGCCGACGAGGCGCTCGCGGCCTGGCACCGCGACGTGCTGCGGGCACTGGACGACCCGACCCTGCGGACCGGTCGCAGCACGCCGGCACACGTCGACGACGGCGGCACGTCCGACCTCATCGCGCGCGCCTGGGACGGCGACCCACGGTGGCTCGTGGTGGTCAACCTCGGCGACGCCCCCGCCGCGGCACGGGTCGTCACCGGCTGGGCCGACCTGCGCGGCTCGCGATGCCGGCTGGCCGACCCGACGACCGGCGAGGTCTACGACCGCAGCGGCGACGAGCTCGCCGACGGCCTGCACGTCGAGCTCGGCCCCTGGCGGTGGCACCTGTTTCGCGTCACGGTCACCGGCAGGCGGGCGGCGCCGTGAGCAGCGACGACGTCGCGGACCAGCGTCGTCCGGTCCCGCCGCCCCGGCGGCGCCACCGACCGGTCGGCACCATGGTCGGCGGGCCGACGGACGGGGGCGCGTGCTGGGCGAGGCGAGCGGCGACGAGCAGCACCTCGACGTGCTGATCGTGGGCGCGGGGCTGTCGGGCATCGACGCCGCGTGCCGGCTGCGCGAACGCCACCCGGCGCGCAGCGTCGCGATCCTGGAGGCCCGCGACGCGATCGGCGGCACCTGGGACCTGTTCCGCTACCCGGGGGTGCGGTCCGACTCGGACATGCACACGCTCGGGTTCCCGTTCCGGCCGTGGGCCGACCGTCGGGTGATCGCCGACGGCGACCGGATCCGCGACTACATCGTCGAGACCGCCCGCGTGCGCGGCATCGACCGCCGCATCCGCTTCGGCCACCGCGTGGTGTCCGCTTCGTGGTCGACCGCCGACGCCCGGTGGACGGTCGAGGTCGAGCGAACCCACGGTGGTGGGACGGTCACACTGACCTGCGGCTTCCTGTACCTGTGCCCCGGCTACTACCGCTACGACCACGGTCACGAGCCGGCGTTCCCGGACGTCGGGCGGTTCCGCGGCCCCGTCGTGCACCCGCAGCACTGGCCCGACGACCTGGACGTCGCCGGGCGACGCGTGACGGTGGTCGGCAGCGGCGCCACCGCCGTCACGCTCGTCCCCGCCCTCGCCGAGCGGGGCGCCCACGTGACCATGCTGCAGCGCTCCCCCGGCTACGTGCTGTCGGTGCCGTCGACCGACCCCGTCGCCGACGCCCTCCGTCGGCGCCTGCCCTCCACACTGGCCGCCCACCTGGTGCGGGCCAAGAACCTGGGCGTGGCGACGCTGCTGTACCAGCTGAGCCAGCGGTTGCCGGACCGCACGCGCGGGTGGCTGCAGGGCTTCGCGGCCGCGCGCCTGCCCGAAGGCTTCGACGTCGCGACGCACTTCTCCCCCGACTACGACCCGTGGGACCAGCGCCTGTGCCTGGTGCCCGACGGCGACCTGTTCCGCGAGCTGCGCGAGGGCCGGGCCGACATCGTCACCGGCCACATCGCCACGTTCACCCCGGACGGCCTCGAGCTCACCGACGGACGGATGGTCGACGCCGACGTGGTCGTCACGGCGACAGGCCTGGAGCTGCAGGTCGCGGGCGGCGTCACGCTGCACGTCGACGGCCGCGCGGTCGACCCCGCCGCAACCGTCACCTACAAGGGCGTGATGCTCACCGGCGTCCCGAACCTGGCCCTGGCGCTGGGCTACGTGAACGCGTCGTGGACGCTGAAGGTCGACCTGACCAGCCGGTGGGTCTGCCGGCTGCTGGCCCACATGGACCGCCACGGCCACCGGATCGCCGTGGCGCGGCCACCCGATGACCAGCGCCGTGAGCCGCTGATCCCGTTGTCGTCCGGCTACATCCGCCGCAGCCTCCACCAGCTGCCGCAGCAGGGCCCACGGTCGCCCTGGCGGATGCACCAGAACTACCTGCGCGACCTCGTGGAGCTGCGCCTGCGGCCGGTCGCCGACCACCTCGCCTTCCCACCGACGAGGTCACCGGAGCGCCGCGTGCCCACCGCGGCCAGCTCCGACAGCGACACGGCCGCGTAGTCGCGCGCCGCCAGCCGCGGCAGCAGCTCGTCGACGCACCGGGCGACGTTGGCCCGCTCGACCAGGCCCTCGTGCAGCACGACCACGGCACCAGGCCGGGCCCGCAGCGCCAACAGCCGTGCCGCGACCCGCGGCGCCGCGACGGGGTCACGCACGACCGCGACCGAGCCGAGCACGCACCGCAGGCCCTGGCGGTCGACGGCCGCCAGCTGCTCCGGACGGATCCACCCCGACGCCGGGCGGAACCAGCGCACCGGACCCCACGGGGCCAGCAGTCGCACGCAGGTCGCGAGATCGCGCTCGAACGCGGCCAGCGACCGGTCAGCCGTCGGCGTCGCGTCCATGCCGTGGACGGCCAGCTCGTGCCCCTCGGCGGCGATCCGCTCGACGATCGTCCGGTGGCGCGCCACCTGCTCGCCGACCACGAAGAACGTCGCCGTGGCACCGTGGCGGGCCAGGACGTCGAGCAGCGCGGGGGTGACCGCGGCGTGCGGGCCGTCGTCGAAGGTCAGCGCGAGCGCGCGGCGGCGGGTGGGCACCGCTGTCAGCACGCCGGGTGCGGCCAGCCCGAGCAGCGAGGTGGCCCACCGCGGCTGACGGACCGCGAGGTCGGCGGCGACCGCGCCCGCCGCGGCGGCCAGCAGCACCGGCCACGGGCTCCACCCACCGGCGTCGCTTGCCTTCCCCCTCGGCACCGCGTACACCCGATCCATCGTCCGGCGCCGGTTCCAGCTGCCCGTCGCCATGCACACGATACGGACACGAGCACGGTCAGGGGTTCCGATGGTTGCCGTCCCATCCGACCGCCAGGAGCTCCGCCGCGCCCTGGTCCGCGGCGCCCTGCTGGCGAACCCCATCGCAGGGACGCCGTCCGCGGCGCTCGAGACCGCCGCGCTGATCGACTCGTTCGGCCCGTCACTGATGCCGCGGACCTCGCTGTACGCCGGCGTGGTCGGCGGCGTGAACGTGCTGGCGGCACGGGCGGTGGCGACGGCGCTCGAGGCGGGGCTGCAGCGGATCCGCTCCGACGAGCTCGGCCTCGGCGGCCAGCTCGCGACCCGCGTCGGGGTCGCGGCCGCCAGCGCCGCGGCGACCTCCCTGCCCCGACACGACGACGAGCGGCTGTGGCGGCCGGGCGTGCGCAGCGCCGGGCGCCTCCTGCAGGCCGCCGCCATCGGCGGAGCGATCCACGACCTCGGCACCGCGGGCCTGCGGCGGTTCCCCGTCCGCCACGCGGCCAGGCCGGTGCTGGTGACGGCGCTGAGCCTGGGTGGGCTCGGCTACTGGGCGTCCCAGCGACTGGTCGAGCGCGAGCAGGTCATCGAGCACTGGAACGCCGAGCAGCACATCACCCTCGCGGGCGCGACGGGCACCAGCGTGGTGGTGGTCGCGCTCGGCAGCGGCCTGGCCCGGCTGTACGTGCTGTCCCGCGAGGCCCTGCACGCCTGGCTCGGGCCGGGGCGTGTGCGCGGGCTGCTGGCGCGAGCGGCAACCGCCGCCGCGTGGTCGGCGGGCACCTCAGGCCTGTACACCGCCGGCGTCGCCTACGTCGGCCGGGCCAACGAGACCATCGAGCCCGCCTACGCGCGCCCGCCGGCGACGCCGCTCGTGTCGGGCAGCCGTGACAGCCTGCTGCCCTACGAGGACCTCGGCCAGCAGGGGCGCCACTACGTGACCGAGGTGCTGACGCCGCCGGTCATCGAGGGTGTGCTCGGCGAGCCCGCGAGGCACCCGATCCGCACGTACGTCGGCTACAACAGCGAGCCGCTCTACCAGACCGGGCGCGCCGAGCTGGCACTGGCCGAGCTGGAGCGGACTGGCGCCTTCGACCGGTCGTACCTGCTGCTGGTCAACCCGACCGGCACCGGGTGGATCGACGGCACGATGATCGAGGCGGCCGAGTTGCTCACCCGCGGCGACATCGCCACCTGCTGCATCCAGTACGGGCGGTACCCGTCGTTCCTGTCGGTGCAGAAGGTGGCACTGGGCCGGGCGCAGTTCCGCCTGCTGCTGTGGGGCATCCGCCAGCGCCTGATGGAGCGGCTTCCGGCGCGGCGCCCGAAGGTCCTGGTGTTCGGCGAGAGCCTCGGCGCGTGGGCGTCGTCGGACGTCGTGATGTACCAGGGCATCCGCGGCTTCGACCACTACGGCGTCGACCGGGCGCTGTGGGTCGGGCTGCCCGGCTTCGCCCGCTGGTCGCGCAACGGCATGGCGAAGGGCGCCAACGAGCTCGTGCCCGCCGGGACCGTGGGCGTCTTCGACCGCCACGAGCAGCTGGCCGCGCTCACCGACGCCCAGCGCGCCAGGCTGCGCGCCGTCATCCTGTCCCATGACAACGACCCCATCGCGGCGCTCAACCTGGACCTGGCGATCAAGCGGCCCGGGTGGCTCGGAACCCGGCGCGGCCGGGGCGTGCCGGCGGAGATGCGCTGGATCCCGGTCGTCACCTTCTGGCAGACCGCGCTCGACGCGGCCAACGCGGTGGTGACCGTACCCGGTGAGTTCCGCTCGTTCGGGCACGACTACCGCGCCGACATGGCGCGGTTCGTCCGCGACGCGTACCACCTGCCGACCGTCACCGACGAGCAGATGCAGCGCATCGAGGAGACCCTGCGCGCCCTCGAGCTGGAGCGGGCCCAGCGGTTGGCCGCCGACGCCGAGCAGACCGCCCCGACACCGCCGACGCACCGGGAGCCACCGCCTCCCTCGCTCGCCGGCGTACCGCTGCAGCGCCGGCGCGCCCGGGGCGCGCGGTGGCTGCGCCGCGACCGGACCCGGGAGGCGACGGCGGGCCGCGCCGCCACCGCCGGGCGCTGCTAGGGATGGCGGCAGGTCGACCCTCGGGTGACGGAGGACACCATGACCCGCACCAGCCCCGCTGCGACCCGCACCACCCTCGGCCCGGCACTGCTCGGCGGCCTCGCCGCCGGCGTCGCGGCCGCGGTCGTCAACGCCGTGATCTATGCGACCGGCGTCATCGATCAGACGGTCGAGACCCCGGCCGGCGGGTCGATCCCGCTCGGCGCCGTGATCACCTTCAGCGTGGTGCCCAACATCATCGGCGGCGCGGTCTTCTGGGCGCTGGCGCGCTGGACCGGATCGCCGCTGCGCCTGTGGCGGATCGTCGTGGCCGCCGTCACGGTCGTGAGCTTCGGCGCCGTGGCCCAGCTGCCCGACGCACCGGTGTCGATGGTCGTCGCGCTCGTCGCGATGCACGTCATCGCCGGCGCCGCCGCCTACGGGGTCACCCCGACCGTCGCGCTGCGCCGCACCACCTGACCCGCCGCGTCACCCGTTGCGCCGGTGCCACCACGTCGGCGGGTGGGGTCCGACGATTCGAGCGCGTCGTGGTCCGCCGGCCGGCGCGGCATCACCCGTCCGGGCGTCGCTAACATGCGCCACCGCGACGACCCAGCAGGAGCGTGCGATGGCCGACATGGACCCGGGCCACCTGTCCCCCGAGGAGTTCCGGACGCACGGCCACGCGGTGATCGACTGGGTGGCCGACCTGCTCGGCGACGTGGAGCGTCGGCCGGTCCAGGCCGCGGTCGAGCCGGGCGAGGTGCGCGCGAAGATCCCACCGACCGTCCCCGAGGAGGGCGAGCCGTTCGAGGCGCTGCTGGCGGACCTCGACGACGTGGTGCTGCCGGGCATCACGCAGTGGCAGCACCCCGGCTGGTTCGCGTACTTCCCGACCGGCGCGGCGCCGCAGTCGGTGCTGGCCGAGCTGGTGTCCGCAGCGCTCGGCGCCCAGGGGATGCTGTGGTCGACCGGGCCGGCCGTCACCGAGATCGAGACGGCGATGATGGACTGGCTCGTCGAGCTCCTGGGGCTGCCAGCCTCCTGGCGGATGGACACGGGACCGGGTGGCGGGGTGCTGCAGATGAGCGCCAGCGACTCGACGCACACCGCGTTGGTCGTCGCCCGGCACCGGGCGACCCGCGACGACGTGCCCACCGACCGCCTGGTCGCGTACGTGTCGTCCCAGGCGCACTCGTCGATCGAGAAGGGCGCGTCGGTCGCCGGGTACCGCCACCTGCGCCTGCTCGACGTCGACGGAGCCTTCGCGCTGCGACCCGACGCGCTGGCCGACGCCGTCGCCGCCGACGTCGCCGCGGGGCTGGTGCCGGCGTTCGTCTGCTCGGCCATCGGCACGACGGCGACCACCGCCGTCGACCCGGTCCGCGCCGTCGGTGAGATCGCGCGGGCGCACGGCATGTGGCACCACGTCGACGCGGCGTACGCCGGCGCGGCGATGGTCTGCCCCGAGCTGCGCCACCACCAGGATGGGCTCGACCTCGTCGACAGCTACACCTTCAACCCGCACAAGTGGCTGCTGGTCAACTTCGACTGTTCGGCGTTCTGGGTCGCCGACCGCACCCCGCTCCTGGACACGTTGAGCATCCTGCCGCCGTACCTGCGCAATGCGGCCACCGAGTCGGGCGAGGTCGTGGACTACCGCGACTGGCACGTGCCGCTGGGCCGGCGGTTCCGCGCGCTGAAGCTGTGGTGGGTGCTGCGGTCGTACGGACGGCGCGGGTTGCAGGCCCACATCCGCCGCCACATCGCCTGGGCGCACGCCCTGGAGGAGCGCGTCGCCGCGCACGACCGGCTGGCGTTGGTCGCGCCCACGCCGTTCGCGCTGGTGTGCTTCCGCCACGTCGACGGCGACGACGCGACCCGCGCGCTGGCCGCCGCGATCAACGCGCGCGACGACGTGCTGGTCACGCCGTCGGAGATCGACGGCACGGCATTCATCCGCGTGTCGATCGGCGCCACGCCCACCGGGTGGCGCCACGTCGCGTCGCTGTGGGACACGATCGCCGCCGCGGCCTGACGGCCCGGCAGGCAGGGACCGCAGCGGCGTGGTTCGGCCATGTGCGGGGGGTGCCGCGGAGCTGATGGGGCCAAGCGAGAAGGCCGCGTCACAGGTTTCGTGTGACCCAGTCATGTGCGGCAGGGAGCAACAGAGTCGCGGTGACTGCCGCGCTGCCCAGGACGTGCATCCACAGGTTGATCTGCACACCGAGGTCGCCGAACCCGACATCGAGTTGGCTCTGCCCGACGACGAACGGGCCGACGGCGACGAGCCCGACGACGCCGGACACGAGTGCGGCCGTGTCCCACCACGCGTACTGCTTGTAGACCGCCCATGCCGCGAGCGTGAAGCCGATCACCGCGGCCAAGCACAGGACGTTGGTCAGCGTCCACGCCGTCCCGGTCGGCGGCGGCGTCGTGCCGGCCATGGCTGGTGTCATCCACAAGTAGGTCGTCCCGAACAGGAACAGGCCGAGCGCCAACAGGTTAGTGAGCGTCCACATCGCGTCTCCCCTCAGGTTTGGACGGACCTGCCCGCGAGCGGGCAGGTTTGCTTTCGGCCCTGCTGTGCTGGGGGTCTTCGGTGGCGAGGCGTTCGACGCCGGCCAGGTCGAAGGCGACCAGCAGCAGGCCGCCGGTGAGGAAGAACGCCACCGCACCGACGAGGAACACAGCGTCGGCCAACGCTGATGCGGTGAGCGGCCAGCCCCCGGTGAGTGCGGGCAGGGCCACCGCGACGATGGTGGGCGGCCACACCCGCCAGGCGGCCGCATGCCGCCGACGCACCGCCCTGGGCAGCTGGCGGGCGCGCACGGTCATCTCGGCCAGCGCGGCGACCACCGCCACGCTCAACAGCAGATACAGCGCCGTGACGACGCGCGGCTCGAACGCGACCAGCGCGAGCGAGACCGCGAGCACCAGCGCGTACAGCAACAGCACCAGCTTGGTGGCCGCCCGCAGGAACGCGCCGGCCTCCACCTGCACGGTGGTCAGTCGCCGGAACCCGGTCTCGACGTAGAAGAACATGCCGACCAGCAGCAACCCGATCAGCGTGGCCGCGATCTGCGCGA
>CAYVGE010000118.1:0-12436 GCA_964450395.1 uncultured Actinomycetota bacterium | reverse complement strand
TCGCGGCGTGGATCAGGTCGGGGAACTTGATCGCATCCTGGATGAAGAACACCGGGATGTTGTTGCCCACGATGTCCCAGTTGCCCTGCCGGGTGTAGAACTTGACGGCGAACCCCCGCACGTCGCGGGCGACGTCGGGCGAGCCCTTGTTGCCGGCCACCGTCGAGAAGCGGACGAACACGGGCGTCTGCTCGCCCGGTCGCTGGAAGAGGTCGGCGGCGGTGACGTCGGCCAGCGACGCGTAGTTCTCGAAGTGCCCGTGCACGCCGAACCCCCGGGCGTGGACGACGCGCTCGGGGATCCGCTCGTGGTCGAAGTGGAAGATCTTCTCGCGCAGGTGGTGGTCCTCGAGCGAGGTGGGGCCCCGGCTGCCGACCTTCAGCGAGTTCTGGTCGTCGGAGACGGGCGCGCCCTGCTGGGTGGTCAGCGGCGGCGTGTCGCCGGTCGCCACCTGGTGCGTGTCGCCGCCACGGCCGAAGCGCACCTCCTGGTCCGCGAAGCGGGCGGTGCTCCCGTCGGCGTGCGGCGTGGGGTCGGCATCAGGGGTACCGGGACGGTCGGTCATGGTGGAGCTCCCTGGATCACGTGGTCGGTGGGCGGCCCACCCCGCGGACGGCGGGTCCGGGGCCGTGCGGGCTCCGGGGTCACGAGAGCGCGGCCACCGTCCCCGGGTCCGGCGCACGTCAATCACGGACCGCGACGATTTCGGACCCTGCTCCCCGCGGACACGGCGACGGCCCCGCGGACGATCCGCGGGGCCGTCGGTGGGCCGGCGTCAGACGGAGGTCGCCGCGTCGCGGTCGTGGACCCGCGCGGGCGGGGCGGTCGCCTCGACCGCGGTCAGCGGCTCGAGGATCTCGTAGGCGTGCTCGGTGCCGGCCGGCACGAGCCACGACCCGCCGGGACCGAGCTCGATGCTGTCGGCCCCCAGGTGCACGCGCACCCGCCCCTCGATCACGTACCCGACGGTCTCGTACTCGCGCGTGTGCGGCGTCGTGTCGCCACCCGGCTGCTGGTCGTTCCACCGGCGCAGCGCGACCCGGGTCCCGCTGACCAGGTACTCCTGGCCCAGCTCGCCGGTCGGTGCGGCGCTCGCGTCGACCTTCTTGACGGTCTCGTCGGACATGGGGTGCTCCTCTCGTCGCCCTGCGCTGTGCGCGGCTCGGGGACGGTCGCCGTGTCGACCGCCCCCGGGACCGCGGTTGTCAGCTCGCCGAGATCAGCTGCACGAGCTCACCGGTCACCTCGTCGTCGGCCGTCCGTGCCACGTCGGCCTGGCTGATGATGCCGACCAGCTCGCCGTCCTCGGTGACGGGCAGCCGCCGGACCTGTCGGCGGGCCATGGTCCGCACGACGTCGCGCAGGGAGTCGTCGGGGTCGACGGTCACGGGCTCGCGGCCGGCGATCTCGCCGGCGGTGACCGTGTCGAGGTCGGTGCCGTTGGCCAGCACGCGGGTGACGATGTCACGGTCGGTCAGCATGCCCGTCAGCCGGTCGCCGTCGAGCACGGGGACCGAGCCGATGTTGTCGTCGACCATGCGGCGGGCCGCGGTCATCAGGCTGTCGGTGGTGGAGACGGTCACGACGTCACCGGTCATGATGTCGCGGGCGGTCGTGCCGCCGGAGCGCCGGCCCCCCGAGCGCGACCCGCTCCGGCGCACCAGCCGTCGCGTGACGATCAGGCCGAAGATCGCACCGATGACCTTGGCCCACGGCACGTCGACATCGGGTGTGGCCGCCGACGCGGCCTTCACGGCCGCCCTGGCCTTGACCGGGACGTTGGCCCGCAGCGCACCCCGGATGATGGCTGCCGGCCGCTGCTGCTCGCCCGCCTTGGCGTTGAGCACCAGCAGGGCGCCGGTCGTCGCCGGCACGACCCACTGGAGGACGGACAGCTGCCGCTGCGCCTCCGCGGCCTGCGACGGCGTGCCGGGCGTCGGGGTGGTGGCGTCTTCCACAGGCACCTCCGCGTCGCCGCCGGCGTTCGACAGCTTGGCGCCCTGGACGCGGCTGTAGGCCGTGACGCCGAGCGCGACCGCGGTCAGCGCCGCCTTGGTCACGTTGACCCAGCGGGCCTGTGGCTGCACGGCCAGGCGGCCCTTGTTGCCCCACACGATCTGCGCCCCGCCGAGCAGGTGGCCCGCGATCGCGGCGGCGTTGACCGGCGTCCAGCGCTCCCAGCCCGCGTTGGCGGCGCGGGCGCGCTCGACCGGGTCGGTGATGTGTTCGGTGGCGCCGTTGAGGCCGACGGCCCCCATCAGCGAGCCGCCGAACCAGCCGGCCAGTCCGATGTCATGCAGGCTGCGGGCGATGGTGTTCTCCTGTGCCATGGATCGTTCCTTCGTGGGTGTCTGCTGTGGCCCGTCCGATCGGCCGCCGTGGGCGGTGGGGCCCGGTCGCTCCGGAGTCCGGGGAGCGGAGTTGTCACCGTCCCCGTTCGCGGTCCGTTCAACCGTGTCCGGGGCATGCGGCCGCGGCGGCCCGCGATCGGGCTAGCGGTGGCCGAGCACCTCGATGCGCCCGTCCCGCTCGCGGACCCCGTAGTGCGGCTGCGGCGTCGCAGCCGGGCCACGGACGACCGCGCCGTCGGCCAGGCGGAACACGCTGCCGTGGAACGGGCAGGTGATGCAGCCCTCGTCGTCGACCTCGCCGCCGTCGAGCGGATGGCCCGCATGGGTGCAGGCGTTGCTCAGCGCGACGACGCGCCCGTCCACGCGGGCGAGGAGCACCTGCCGCCCCTCGACCGCGACGACGGTCGGCGAGGGCATGACCTGGTCGGCGGCGATGCCCGCGTCGGTCCACTCGTTCGGACCCTCCTCGAACGCGGTGTGGTCCACGCCCACGCCGAGCACCTGGCTCAGGTGCCCGCCGAGGTAGCCGGCGGCCGCGACGGTGCCCAGCGCCGCCACCGACAGCAGCCGGCCCCGGCGGACGTTGCCCGCGCGGCGGGAGATGAGCGAGGCGATCTGCAGCACCGCGGCCACGTCGGCGGCCAACGCGTGCACGAACGCGACGCGGCGGCCGTGGTCGTACAGGTCGCTGTAGTCGCTCAGGCCGGCCAGCGCGGTCGGCAGCGAGGCGGCGACCCCCGCGCCGACGAGCCGGCGGGCGGCCTCGGTGTCGCCATCGTCGCCCAACAGGTCGAGCAGCCCCGCCGACGCCCACGTCCCGATGACGGCGTCGGTCAGCATGGGGTGCAGGCGGTGGCCCAGCCACACGCCCGACAGCGCGTTCTTGACCGCATCCGGCTCGAACGTGGGCCGGACCCAGGTCGCGAGCCGGTCGGCCGGCGCCTCGAGCGCCGTACTGTGGCCGATGCGGTCGATCAGTCTGCGCAACGGGTGCATCCAGCACTCCTGGTTGTCGGGATCATGCCCGGATGTCATGCCCAGCGCCGGATCGGGTAACCCAGGCCAGGTCGTCGGACGAGGAGCAGGACATGCGGGTCGTGGTGGTCGGTGGCACCGGCAACGTGGGGTTGGCGGTGACGCGTGCGCTGACGGCCGACCGCCGCTTCGGCGAGGTCACCGTGGTGGCTCGCCGGCGGACGTCGGCGCTGCCCGCCGGCGCGCGGATGGTCGCGGCGGACGTGGCGACCGCCGACTTGCGGTCGGTCGTCGCCGGTGCCGACGCCGTGGTGCACCTGGCGTGGCTGATCCAGCCGAGCAGGTCGCTCGACGTGCAGCAGCTGGTCAACATCGACGGGACGGCGCGCCTGCTCGACGCGGTGGTCGCCGAGGGGGTGCCCACGCTCGCGGTCGCGTCGTCTGTCGGCGCCTACTCGCCGCGGTCGTCGACCGACCCGGTCGACGAGTCGTGGCCGACCCACGGCGTCGCGACCTCCGCCTACTCGCGGCAGAAGGCCTACGTCGAGCGCATGCTCGACGACTTCGAGGCCCGGCACCCCGACATCCGCGTGGCCCGCCTGCGCCCGGGGCTCGTCTTCCAGGCGGAGGCGGCGGCGGAGCAGAAGCGCTACTTCGCGGGGCCGCTGCTGCCGCGCGTCATCCTGCGTCCCGGCGTGCTGCCGCTGTTCCCGCACCTGTCGGGGGTCTACTTCCAGGCCGTGCACGCCGACGACGTCGCCGACGCCTTCGTCCGGACGCTGCTCAGCGACCTGCGCGGGGCGATCAACGTCGCCACCGACCAGGTGCTGTCGACGCGGGACATCGCGGTGCTGCTCAACGCGCGGACCGTCCCGGTGCCGTTCGCGCTGGCACGCTGGTGGGTCGATGTGGCCTGGCGCCTGCGGTTGCACCCGCTGGAAGGTGGGTGGCTGGACCTCGCCGCCCAATGCCCGATCCTGGACTCGTCGCGTGCACGCGACGAGCTGGGCTGGGCACCGCGCCACGACGGGCGCACGGCGTTGCGCGCCGTGGTCCGCGGGATTGCGAACGGCTCGGCGGGACCGACGCCCCCGCTCGCGCCGCGACCGCTGAGCGCCGAGCTGACCGAGGCGCTGCGCACCGGCATGGGCGCCGACGCGAGCGCCGATCCGGTCGCCCGCGAGCCCGACCGCGCCTGACGGGAGCCGGACAGGGGTTCGCGCGTGGGGATGGCTCGGCTCAGGGCAGCAGCGGTGTGCCGGCCAGGCCGCCGAGCAGGGGGCCGGCGGCCAGGCCGACCGCCACGGTCGCCACGCCGGCGGTGACGGCCGCCACCGTCGCCCAGCGGCCGAGCAACGGGACGGGCCCGTCGGCCGCCGCCGGGTCGTCGAAGTACATCGGGGCGACCACGCGCAGGTAGTAGAACAGCGACACGACCGTGTTGGCGACGGCGAGGACCGCCAGCCACGCGTACCCGCCCTCGATCGCGGCGGTGAACAGCGTCAGCTTGCCGACGAAGCCCGCCAGCGGCGGGATGCCCACGAGCGACAGCAGCGCCACGACCAGCACGGCGACCAGCGCCGGGCGGCGTGGTGCCAGCGCCCGCAGATCGGCCAGGCGCGTCCTGCCCCGCAACGCCACGACGACGCCGAACGCCGCGACGTTCGCGACGGCGTAGCCCGCCATGAAGAACACCAGCGCGCTCGGCGCCATGGGACTGCGCCCGAGCACGACGACCGCCATCAGCGCGTAGCCGGCCTGCGAGACCGACGACCAGCCGAGCAGGCGCCGCAGGTCGTCCTGCCACAGCGCCGCCAGGTTGCCCAGCGTCATGGTGGCGGCCGCGAGCAGCGCGACGAACACCCGCCAGTCGACGACGTCGGCGGGCAGCACGTGCAGCACACGGCCCAGGGCGACGACGGCGCCGACCTTGGGCACCACGGTCAGGAACGCCGCCGCGGGGGCGGGGGCGCCCTGGGCCACGTCGGGCACCCAGGCGTGGGCGGGCACCGCGCCGACCTCGAACGCCAGCCCCACGCCGATCGCCGCGACGGCTGCCAGCAGCACGACCGCGTCGGGGTCGCCGGTCGCCAGCGCGGTCGCGGTCGTCGCCAGGCTGGTGGTGCCGGTCAGCCCGAACAGCAGGATCACCCCCACCAGCAGGACCGCGTTGGTCAGCGCGCCGATCAGGAAGTACTTCATGCCGGCCTCGACCGCGGCCGGCGAGCCGCGGTGGTACGCGGCCATCGTGTAGCCCGTCACCGAGACCAGCAGCATGCCGACGACGACCTCCATGGTGTCGGCGGCTCCCGCCAGCACCATCGCCCCCGCGGCGCTGAACAGCACCACGGCGGGGTGCTCGCCGGCGCGCGGGTCGGTGCGCATCCAGGCGTGCGCCAGCGCGAGGGTGAGAGCCGTGACACCCAGGATGGTCAGCTCGGCGCCGGTGGTCACCCGGTCGAGCGCCCAGTCGCCCATGAAGGTCAGCCGCGGCTCGGACGTGGCCAGCGCCAGGCTCCAGCCCGCGGCGGTGGCCACGGCGAGGACGGCGACCGGGGTCGTCACCCACTGCGTCCGCCTCGGCAGAGCGACCGCCGACAGCAGCACGGCCACCGCGCCGACGACGAGCGCCAGCTCCGGTCCCAGGTCGCCGACGGCCATCGAGCCCATGCCGCGCATGGCGTCACCCACCGCCCGCGACGTCGAGCAGCAGCCCCGGGACGGGCGTCACCAGGTCCAGCAGCCACGTCGGCCACACGCCGATCAGCACGACGAGCGCCAGCAGGACCGCCAGCACCGCGGTCTCGCGCACGTCGAGGTCGGCGAAGGACGCCAACCGGTCCGGGGTCCGCCCGAAGAACAGCTGTTGGAGCATCTGCAGGAACAGCGCCGCCGTGATCAGCACGCCGACGAGCCCGATGCCCGCCAGCACCGGGAACACCGCGAAGGTCCCCACGAAGATCTGGAACTCGGCGACGAAGCCCGCGAGCCCCGGCAGGCCGAGGCTGGCGAACGCGGCCAGCGTCGTGGCGCCGGCGAACCGGGGTGCCGGGGCGGCGAGCCCGCCGAAGCGGTCGAGCTCGTAGTCGCCGGTGCGGTGCCACACCGAGCCGGCCAGCAGGAACAGGGCACCCGTGATGAGGCCGTGCGCGACCATCTCGACCACCGCGCCGGTGATGGCGAGGTCGCGGGCGGCCTGCTGCCCGGCCGCGGCGCCGGCGACCGCCACCCCCAGCACGGCGTAGCCCATGTGGTTGACCGAGGTGTAGGCGATGCGCCGCTTGAGGTCGCTCTGGCCCATGGCGACCAACGCGCCGTAGAGGATGCTCACCACGGCGAGCACGGCCAGTGGCAGCGCCACCTCGGCGAACGTGTCCCGGGCCATCGCCAGCGGGATGCGGATCATGCCGAACGTGCCCATCTTCAGCAGCACGCCCGCGAGGATCGCCGACGCGGGTCCTGGCGCGTCGACGTGCGCGGGGGGCAGCCACGTGTGCACGGGGACCAGCGGGGTCTTGACGGCCAGGCCGACCAGGATCGCGACGACCGCGAAGGTTGCGCGCGCCCCGGCGCCGGCGAGCGGCTGCTGCGCGATCAGCTCGCGCATGTCGAACGTCAGCGGGTCGGTGCCCAGGTACAGCGCCAGGAAGCCCAGCAGCATGACCAGCGAGCCGGCCAGCGTGTACAGGAAGAACTTGAGCGCCGACGTCCGCGCGTCACCGTGGCCCCACCGGCCGATCAGGAAGTACATGCCGACCAGGCTCAGGTCGAAGAAGACGTAGAAGACGAGCAGGTCGATCGTCAGGAACAGACCGAGCGAGGCGAACTGCAGGAACAGCATCCAGGCGCGGTACTGGCGGTGTCGCCCGCGCAGGTCGACGGGGTACAGGATCGCAGCGACGAACAGCAGCGCCGTCAGCAGCGCCAGCGCCAGGGCGATGCCGTCGATGCCGACCCGCCAGCCGACGCCCAGCGTCGGGATCCAGTCGACGTCGGTGACCTGCTGGAAGAGCTCGCCGCTGCCGGCGTCGAAGCGCGCCCACGCCGTGATCAGCAGCACCAGCGGCAGGGTGGCCGCGACAGCGGCCAGCAGGCGTGAGCCCCGTTCGTCGAGGCGCGGCCACGCGACGAGCGCGATGGCCCCCAGCAGCGGGATGGCGATGGCGAGGGTCAGCACGGTCAGCTGCTCCAGACGGCGGTGAGGGCGACCAGCACGACCGTGCCGATCGCGATCAGGGCGTAGTAGGTGTGGGCCTGGCCCGTCTGCACGCGACGGCTGTCGCGGCCGGCCGCACCGATCAGGCGGGCGACGCCGGCGACGGTGCCGTCGAGGCCCAGCTCGGCGGCGCGGTCGAGCACGCGCGCCGCCCAGGCCGCCAGCGCGGCCACCCCGCGGACCCCGGCGTCGACGACGCGGTCATCGCCACGCCGCAGCAGGCCGCTCAGTGCCCGACCGACGCCGGCGACGCCGCGGACGCCCGCGTCGACGATCGCGTCGTCGAACCGCGCGGCGGTCCCGGCGGCCGTCAGGACCGGGGTCACCACCACCGTCCGGGTCGCCGTGGGCAGGCCCAGCCAGTCGGCGGTCGCCCGCGTGCGGGGCGTGCGGGCCGCGTGGGCGAGGCGCCCGCGGCGCTGCAGCACGACCGCGCCGTAGACGGCCACGGTGATGGTAACCAGGGAGGCGGCCAGCTCCCAGGGTGCCCGCGACGGCAGGACGCCGCCGGTCAGCGCCGCGAGTGCCGCCCCGCCGGCCGGCAGCCACAGCACCCCCAGCAGGATGCCCAGTGCTCCGAGCACGCCGACGGTGACGTGCTCGGTGACGCCCGGCCGGTGCGCCAGCGCCGGCTGGTGGCGATCCGCCGGGCCGCCGTAGGCGAGCAGCTGGAACCGCGCCGCGTACCAGGCGGAGAGCCCGCCGGCGGCGAGCACGAGCAGTGCCAGCCACACGCCCTCGTGCGCGGCCGCGGCCACCACACCGTCCTTGGTCCAGGCCATGCCCAGCGGCGGGACGGCTGCGAGCGCCAGCGCGCCCGACGCGCTCAGCCACGCCATCGCCGGGAGGCGGCGGCCCAGGCCCATGCGGGCGAGCTCGCGTGTTCCCGCGGCGCTGATCGCCACGCCGGCAGCAAGGAACAGCAGGGCCTTGGCGAGCCCGTGCGCGACCAGGTGGGCGACGGCGATGGCCGGGTAGCCCGCGCCGACGGCGACCAGCATGAACCCGTACTGCGCCGACGTCGATGCGGCCAGCAGCCGCTTGGCGTCGGCCTGGACCGTGGCGACCACGCCGCCGGCGAGTGCCGTCACGAGTCCCACGGCGACCGTGGTGGGTCCGAACCAGCCGACCGTGTCGAGCACGGGCTGCAGCCGGGCCAGCAGGTAGGCGCCCGCCGCGACCATGGTGGCCGAGTGCAGCAGCGCCGACGCCGACGTCGGACCGGCCATCGCCGAGAACAGCCAGGGCGAGAACGGCACCTGGGCCGACTTGGCGACCGCGGCGAGCAGCACGCCGGCGACCAGGGCGTGGGCCGCGCCACCCTCGACGCCGGCGAGGTCGGCGAACGTCAGGCCCCCGGTGGCGGCGTAGGTCACCCCGGCCGCGACGAACAGCCCCAGGTCGCCGGCGCGCGTGGCGTTGAAGGCGTGTGCGGCCTGCGCCGGCGCGTCGGTCCGCCAATCGTGCGCGATCAGCGCCCACGACACGGCGCCCACCAGCTCCCAGCCGATCAGCAGCGACAGCAGGTCACCGGCCAGCAGTACCAGCTCCATGGCTCCGGTGAACACCAGCAGCAGGCCGACCAGCCGCGACAGCCCGCGGCGCGCCTCATGCGCCGCTGCGTAGGCGGTCACGGCCAGCGCCACCAGCGGCACCAGCACGACCGGCAACCGGCTGGTGCCGCCGACGCCGAGGTGCAGCTCGAGGCCGGCCCCCCAGGGCAGCGTCATCGAGGGCTGCCGGACCGCCGCCCACGTCGCGGCGCCGAGGGCGATCACCAGCGCCGCCACGGCCCCGGCGCCGAGCATCCGCCGTGACGCGTCACGCCACAGCGCGAGTGCCACGCCCGCGACGACGGGCAGCCAGATGGGGGTCAGCAGCATGTCGCGGTCACCCGTGCAGCGAGGAGATGCCCTCGGTCATGTCGGCCTGGCGCGCGCGGTAGACGGCGACGACCAGCGCGAAGCCGATCGCCATCTCGACGGCCATGACCGCCATGGCCACGATCACCAGCACCTGGCCCTCCGGCGCGCCGCCGGCGGCGAACGACCACAGTCCGGCACCGGCGAGGATCGCGCCGTTCACCATCAGCTCGATGCCCATCATGATCATGACGAACGTCTGCTGGGCGAGCGCGCCCCACACCCCGATGCCGATCAGCACCGCGGCCACCAGCAGCACCGTGACCAGGGTCATGTGCCCGCCTTTTCCGGTGGGGTGCGTCCGACCGTTCCGTCGGTCGCCGCGGCGCTCGGCGCACCACGCCTCGGGGGGCCTGCCGGCACGGTCATCAGTGGCCTCCGTGGTGTGCGTGTCCGTGCCCGCCACCGCCGTCGGTGACCAGGTCGTCCTCGGGGCGGTGGTCGCCCCCGGGCTCCAGCGGCGGGGCGACCGACCCCTCGTCACCATCGCCGTACCGCCCGCGCGACGACGACAGGATCACCGCGCAGACCATCGTGGCCAGCAGCGTGACGCCGGCGGTCTCGAAGACGAGCATCGAGCCACCCAGCAGCTCGATGCCCAGGTGGCGGATGGTCGCGGCCGCGGGGTCGACAGGCGCGTCGAGGAAGTCGCCGAGGACCGCGACGGCACCGAGGCCCAGAGCGGTCACCACGCCGGCGGCGATGGCGAACCGCGGCTGGTGGACCATCGCCATCGGGTTCAGCCCGGCGGGGTTCATCATGAACATCACCATGAACAGCGCCATGACGACCATCTCGACGGTCATCATGAACAGCAGCGCCGTGCCCAGGTACTCGGCGAGCAGCAGCACCAGGATCGCGCCGACGTTCAGGAACGACGCGAGCAGGAGGAACGAGGCGCGTACCATCGAGTCGGTGCGGAAGACCCGCCACCCGCTCCAGATCGCCACAGCGGCGAACACGGCGAAGGCCACGCTGGTCACAGCGACACCACCCCGGCGATCGCGAGGTCGGCGAACGCCAGTGGCAGCAGCACCGTCCACGCCAGCCGCACGAAGCGCTCGGGGCTGATGCGGGCCAGCAGGTGGCGGCCCGCCAGCACCGCCACGGCGACGGCGGCGGTCTTGAGCGCCATCCACACGGCCCCGGGCAGCAGCGGTCCCAGCCAGCCGCCGAGGAAGACCGCTGCGGTGGCCGCCGAGAACGTGACCAGCATCGCCGCGCGGGCGCCCGACCAGACGAGCTGCACCACGCCGCTCTGCTCGGCGGCGCCCCCGCCGGCCAGGTCGGGCGAGTCGACGACGCCCAGCGGGCCGGTGAAGGTCACGCCGGCGGTGACCACCAGGAACAGCGGCATGCCCAGCGGCTGGCGCACGACGTTCCACAGCGACTGCTGCGACGCGACGATCGCGCCGATCGACAATGACTCGGCCGGCAGGGCCGCGGCGATCAGCACGAACATGCTCAGCAGCTCGTAGGACAGCGCGACGCCGACGAAGCGGTAGCCGGCGGCCAGCGGCAGCGCCGAGTTCGGGGCCCATCCGTGCAGGAAGACCGCGACGATCGCGAGCGCCTCGGCGGCGCCGAACACCACGATGCCGGTGCGGACGTCGGCCACGGCGACGCCCTCGGCCAGCGGCACGGTGCTCAGCGCCATCGCCGCGAGGCCGGCGTACGCGGCCGGCGCCCAGATCCACAGGATCGAGTCGGGCGCCTCGGTCGTGGTCGGCTGCCGGCGCACCAGCGCGGCGGCCCGCCGCGCCGGCGCGGTCAGGATCCCGGCGGGGTCCGGCCGCCGGCCCGCGACCAGCGCGAACAGCAGCACGTCGGCCACCGCGACCAGGTAGGCGCCGACCACCAGCACCGCCGCGACGAGCGCGACGGCGGGCACCGGCGACAGGGCTGTCACGTCGGTCACGGCGCCACCACCGGTGCCGGCCGCGGGTCGAGCGCGTCGAAGCTGGCCAGCGTGGCCACCGCGTCGGTCAGCGTCGCGCCCGTCAGCGCCCGGTCGAGGCCGGCGGCCTCCGGCGGCGCGGCCACGGTGCCGGGCACGTCCTCGAGGCCGCCCATCAGCGCGTCGAGCCGGTCCCGCCAACGGGCGGCGGCGTCGACGCCGTCGACCGTGCCGACGTCGCGCAGTGTCCAGAGCAGACCGCTGCGCCGGATCAGCCGGGCCAGCCGCCGGGCGTCGCGGCCCGGCACCCCGCCCGACGCGACCCGCCGGGCCAGGCCGGCGGCGCGGGCGGCCAGCGCGTCGAGCCCCGCGACGTGCAGGCCGTGGGCCGTGCGACGCAGCAGCCGCAGCGCCGCCCCCCGGGCCGGATCGTCCGGATGTCCGAACCGGTCACCGACGGCGGTGCGCAGGGTCACCTCGACCTGCTGGAGCACCTCGCCCTGCAGGGTGACCGCCAGGCTGCACCCGCCGGGCAGGGGATCGAGGAACGGTCCCAGGGTGAGGTCGAGCCGGTCGAGCGCCAGCCCGTCACGATCGTCCCCGGTCATGGTCATCGGCCGGCCGTAGGGCGTGCCGCCCATCATCCCCTCGCCGCCCTGGCCGAACGGGCCGACGCCGCGCCACTCGTTGGGCTCGGTGTCGGGCAGCAGGTCCCCGGCGCCGCGCGACGGGTCGGCGAGCACCTCGGCCCGCGCGGTGCGCAGCGCGTCGACCAGGGCGTCGAGGTCGCCGTCGACGCGCCGGGCCGGCAGGTCGGCCGCCGCACCGGCCGGCCGCCAGGCGACGACGGCGCGGGGGCGCGGCAGCTGGTCGTGCACCCGCCGCAACGGTTCGCGGTCGTCGCCGCCCACGGTCCCGGCCACCAGGAGCACGGTGGCGTGGCGCGGTGTCGGCACGACCCGTACGCCCTCGACGCCGCGCAGGTCCTGCACGGCCTCCCAGGCGTCGGCACCGGCCGCGACCGCCACGGCCACCTCGCCACCGGGCCCGCCGGCTCGCTGGCGCTCGCCCTCAC
>CAYVGE010000117.1:0-12492 GCA_964450395.1 uncultured Actinomycetota bacterium | reverse complement strand
ACTCGCTGCGCCCACCCCAGACCACGTTGGTGTAGCTGACGGGGATGCCGACCGCCTCGAGGTGGGCATCGATCGCCGCCTTGTGTGCCAGGACCCGCTCCTTGTCCGTCCCGTGCGACACGCCCATGATGTTGACGTCGCTGAACTCCGGGCCGCCCTCGCGCCAGTAGGCGTGCGTCATGCAGTGGTGGCGGCCGACCTCGCGTCCCGCCCGGACCTCCTCGCCTTCGGGCACCCGCCAGTGGAACAGCGCGTTGTAGCGGGTGACCCGGCTGCCGTCGGCGTGCTCCTTGACGTGCTCGAGGAAGGTCGAGAAGCGCCCGATGACGTGCCGGTCGTTGAGGTCCCCGGCGATCGCGCAGAAGTCCTCGATCGTCTCGCCGGCCTCGACGGCGCGCGGTACCCAGAGGTCCTCCTGCAGCTCCTCCGGCTCGAACTCCCGCTTGAGCGCCATCAGCACGCGCCACTCGCGTTCGGTCAGATCCACGAGCCGCGTGTCGAGCACCCGGCCCGGCTCCGGCGTCCTGTCGCCGGGCTCGATGGTCCGCCGCCGCACGTGCCCGACGCCCAGCGCGAACAGCTTGCGGGCGGGCAGCAGCTTGTAGGCCTCGGCGCCGACCCGGTCGCGGAGCCACGTGCAGTGCCGGTCCATGCTGTAGGGGCGGGGCACCTTCACGGTGGTCCACAGCCGGTACTGGCTGCCCGGCGTCTCGCGATCGGTCGTCCGCAGCACGACGTGGCCCGAGAACGGGTCCTGCTGGAACATGAAGTCGAAGGCGTCGCGGAGTCGGTCACCCGGCACGTTCCACGCCACCAGGGCACCGGGCGCCAGGCTGGTCGACAGCAGGGTCTGGCGCACCCGGCGGATGGTCCCGGCCCGCAGCATCGCGCCGATCCGCTCGATGACGGTTCCGACGGGCACGTCGGACCGGGCGGCGATCTCACGCAGCGGGTGGCGGTGGAAGCCCTGGATGCGGTCCTCGGAGATCCGCAGGATCCTGGCGTTGACGGGATCGTCGACGTTGGCGGGGACGGTGGCGGTGACCATGCCCGCGAGTGTAGGTCGCCGCGCCGTGGCGGCATCGGCAGCATCCCGCGCCGGCGCGGCCGACCGCGGACAGGATGGTGCCGGAGGTGCTCCGCATGGCGACCACGCCCGAGTTCGGCGTCTTTCCGAGTCCCGAGGCCCGGCGGCTCGACGACATCATGGCCACGGTCCAGCTGGCCGACGACCTGGGGCTCGACCTCGTCGGCATCCAGGACCACCCGTACCAACGGCGGTTCGTCGACACGTTCGCGCTGATCGCGGCACTCACGGTGCGGACCGAGCGGATCCGGTTCTTCCCCGACGTGGCGAACCTGCCGCTGCGCGGACCGGTCACGCTCGCCAAGCAGGCGGCGACCATCGACCTGCTGTCGGGCGGCCGCTTCGAGCTCGGGCTCGGCGCGGGCGGGTTCTGGGACGCCATCCGGGGCATGGGTGGGCCGGACCGGTCGCCCGGCGAGGCCGTCGACGCGCTGGAGGAGGCCATCGCCGTCATCCGGGCACTGTGGTCGACGGACCGCGGCCTGCGCCTCGGCGGTGCGTACTACGCGCTGGACGGCGTCCACGGGGGGCCGGCGCCCGCGCACGACATCGGCATCTGGCTCGGTGCGGTCGGACCGCGGATGCTCGGCGTCACCGGGCGGCTGGCCGACGGCTGGGTGCCGTCGCTGCCCTACGTCGGACCCGACCGCCTGCGGGAGGCGCACGAGCGGATCGATCAGGCGGCGCTCGGGGCCGGGCGGGACCCGGCGACCATCCACCGCGTCTACAACATCAGCGGCACGATCACCGACGGCGGGCGCGGCGATGGCCCGCTGGACGGCCCGGTCGAGCAGTGGGTCGACACCCTCGCGCACTTCGCCGACGAGCTGCGCATGGACGCGTTCGTGCTGGTGCTCGAGGACCTGCGCGACCACACCCAGCTGCGGCGCTACGCCGAGGAGGTCGTGCCCGGCGTCCGCGACGCGCTCGGCGGCTGAGTCCGGGGCGTGACGGCGGCGAGCGGTCGGGCACCGCCGCCGGGTCGCGCCGACCGGCCGGCCGCGCCGACGGATCGGTCCGCCTCAACCGCCGACGTCCAGGTGGGCCACGACGCGATCGAACAGGCGCAGCGCCCGGTCGCGCGCCTGCACCCCACGCGCGCGGGTCTCGGCGACCAGCGCGTCGGGGTCGACGCCGACGCGCCGCAGCTTGTGGCCCGACGACACGGTCCACGACGCGACGATGTCCCCGGTCACCTCGGGGTGGAACTGGACCCCGAGCGTGCGGTCGAGGGCGAACGCCTGGACCGCGGCGGGCGAGCGGGCCAGCGTGGTCGCGCCCGGGGGTGGCGTGAGCGTGTCGAAGTGCCACTCGAACCAGGGGCCGGTGTCGATCAGGTCCGGATCGCCGGTGTCCACGGTGACCCAGCCGACCTCCGGTTGCTCGGCCTGCCGCACCGACCCGCCGAGCACGCGCGCGGCGGCCTGGGCGCCGAAGCACACCCCGAACACGGCCACGTCGGCGGTGACGGCCCGGTGCAGGTGGTCGAGCTCGGCCGCCAGCCACGGCACCGCGTCGTCGTAGGCCGCCTCGGCCGAGCCGAGCGGCACCACGAGGTCGAACCCCGTGGGGTCGGGCAGCGGCGCGCCGTCCCACAGGGCGCACGTCTGCACCACGAACCCGCGGCGCGCCGCCGCCTCGCCGAGGTGCCCCGGATCGACGTCGGACTCGTGGCAGATGAACAGCACGCGCGGGGGTGTCAACGGCTCAGGGATCCGGTCGTCATTCCGGGGTGACGTAGGCCGCGGTGATCCCGCCGTCGACCAGCAGCGACGCCCCGGTCATGTACGACGAGTCGTCCGATGCGAGGAACAACGCCGCCTTGGCAATCTCCTCGGCGCGGGCGAAGCGCCCGATGGGGATGTGGACCAGCCGCCGCTCCCGCCGCTGCGGGTCCGACAGCAGCTCCTCGAGCAGGGGCGTCTCGACCGGGCCGGGGCACAGCGCGTTGGCGCGGATGCCCTGCCGCGCGAACTCGGTGGCGATCTCGCGGGTCATCGACAGCACCCCGCCCTTGGCCGATGTGTAGGCGACCTGCGGCGTCGCCGCCCCCATCCACGACACGAACGAGGCGACGTTGACGATCGTCCCGCCACCGGCGCGCAGCAGCGCGGGCACCCCGTACTTGCAGCACAGGAACACGCCCTTGAGGTCGACCTCGATGACCTTGTCCCAGATCGCCTCGTCGGTGTCGACGACCGACGCGTCGTGCGGGTGGAAGATGCCGGCGTTGTTGAACAGGGTGTCGATGTGCCCGAACACCTCCTCACCCTCGGCGATCAGCCGCTCGACGTCGGGGGCACGGCTGACGTCGGCCTGCACGAAGTGCGCTTCGCCGCCGTCCTCCCGGATCTCCTCGACCGTCGCCTTGCCCGCCTCGACGTCGACGTCGGAGACGAGCACGCGGGCACCCTCGGACGCGAACAGCATCGAGGCGGTGCGGCCGATGCCGCTGCCGCCCCCGGTGATCGACGCGACCCGCCCCTCCAGCCGCATGGTGGTTCCTGACCTGGGTTCACTGTGCAGGCGAAATGTTACAGGAGCGAGCCATTGCGCGGCAGGGGGACGTCGCGCCGGAGGCGGTCAGCCGAGGAAGCCGGTCAGCAGCGCGGACGTGCCGTCGACGTGATCGCGCATGTGGGTGCGGGCGGCGCCCGCGTCGCTGGCGAGGATCGCCTCGACGATGGCGGCGTGCTGGGTGTTCGAGTGGTCGATGTTGCGCGAGAGCACCGGGATCGCCGCCAGCAGATCGGCCAGGGTCATCTGCGCGTCGGCGACCGCCGCGATCAGGCTCGACGAGCCCGTCAGCTCGGCGATGGCCAGGTGGAAGCGCGCGTCGGCCAGGCGGTGGGCCTCGCGGGTGCGTGCGGCCGTGACCTCGGCGAGGCGGTCGCGCAGGTACCCTGACGCCTCCTCCTCGAGCTCGCTGGCGGCGGCCGCCTCGGCGGCACCCGGCTCCAGTACGCTGCGCAGGATGACCGCGTCGTGCAGGTGCGCGCGCAGGTCGTCGGCCTCCAGCTCCGGGGGCACGGGCGCGTGCTCCTCGGGCTCGTAGGTGATGAACGTGCCGCCCCTCCGGCCGCGCCGCGACTCGACGTAGCCCTCGGCGGTCAGCGCCTTGAGCGCCTCGCGCAGCGTCACCCGGCTGACGCCGAGCCGCCGCGCCAGCTCGCGCTCCGGAGGCAGGCGGTCGCCGCGGGTGACGGCGCCCAACTTGATGGCCTGCATGATCCGCTTGATGGCCTCCTCGAAGGTGTTGCCCGACCGCACGGGGCGCAGGACGGCGTCCAGCGACGCGGTCGACCGCACCCGTGAGGTCGCCGGCACCGAGGTGCCACCTTGCTCATCCGTGTGGGCAGCGGACACAGACATGGCAATCCCTTGACATCGCTGTCAGATCCATCGAAGTTATGGTCTCAGCCTGGACCATCGGAGTCCGCTCAATGGATCAGCGGTCGGCTGGGGAGCACGCGTTCACGACTCCAGCGGACCCGTATGTGCCATAGTGCCGTGTGTGAGGGTGTTCTGTCACCCCCGAAGCCGGCGCCGGGCAACCGCACGGGGGATGCGTGCGAGCCAGACGGCCCGCGACCGTCATCAGGACGGTCCCGACACAGGGAACACGACATGACCCGGGACGCCCACGCCGAGCCCGACGACCGCACCGACCACGAGCACGACCAGCACATCGCCGAACGCAAGCTGCGCCGGGTCGCCGGCCCCGTCCTGCTGTGGGGGCTGGGCGTCGGCTCGGTGATCTCGGGGGACTTCTTCGGCTGGAACTTCGGCATGAACGCCGGCGGCTGGGGCGGCCTGCTGATCGCCACGATCATCATGGCGACGCTGTACGCCACGATGATGCTGTCCATCGCCGAGATGTCGACGGCGATGCCGGTCGCGGGCGGCCCCTACGCTTTCGCGCGGCGCGCGATGGGCAGGACCGGCGGCTACGTCACCGGGCTCGCGGTGGTGATCGAGTACGTGCTGGCGCCCGCGGTCATCGCGGTCGGCATCGGCGGCTACGTCGCCGACATCTCGCCCTTGCTCCAACCGGACGTCGTCGCGCTGGTGGCCTACGTGATCTTCGTCGGGATCAACCTGCTGGGCGTCAAGGAGTCGCTGCAGACGCTGCTGGTGATCACCGTCATCTCGGTGTGCGTGCTGCTGGTCTGGGGCCTGGCGATGGCCCCGAACTTCAGCGTCGACAACCTGCTGGACATCCCACCGGAAGCGGGCGGCAGCCGCTTCCTGCCGTTCGGGGTCGGGGGCATCCTGGCGGCGCTGCCGGCCGCCGGGTGGTTCTACCTGGCGATCGAGGACGTGCCGCTGGCCGCCGAGGAGACCTCCGACCCGGCCAGGGACCTGCCCAAAGGCATGCTGCTGGCGATGGGCTCGCTGATCGCGTTCAGCATGATCGCGCTGTTCATCGCCCCGGGCGCAGCCGGCGCTGGGACGCTGGCCACCTCGGGCAACCCGCTCCCGCAGGCCGCCGACGAGGTGTACGGCCGCAACTGGGTCTACTGGCTCACGACCATCGTCGGCCTGACCGGCCTGATCGCCAGCTTCTTCTCGATCATCTACGCGTACTCGCGCCAGATCTTCTCGCTGGCCCGCGCCGGGTACCTGCCGACGTGGCTGTCGAAGACCAACAAGCGCCACGCGCCGCACTGGGCGCTCATCGTGCCGGGGATCATCGGGTTCCTGACCATCCAGATCGTCGACTTCTTCAACACGATGGGCGTCCCGCAGGGCGAGGATCCGCCCATCGCGACCGGCGACCTGCTGATCCAGTTGGCGGTGTTCGCGGCGCTCATCAGCTACGTGATGATGATGGCCAGCCACTACCTCCTGCGACGCGACGAGCCCGACATGGAGCGGCCGTACCGCACGCCCGGCTACCCCGTGACGCCCGGCGTCGCGCTGGCGCTCAGCCTGCTCGCCATGGTCGCCAGCGTCTTCTACCAGCCGCAGGTGGCCTTCATGGTCCTCGGGGTCATCGTCATCTACGCGCTCGGGTTCGCCTACTACTGGTTCCACAGCCGGCACCACCTGGTGGCGGACGCACCTGAAGAGGAGTTCGCCTTGATCACCGAAGCCGAGAAGGAGGTCGGGTAGCCATGTGGGAGACGGCAACCGAACTGCGGGGCCGCATCACCCTCGACCAGTTGCGGGGCGAGGCAGACGCGGGCCGCATCGACACCGTCCTGCTCGGGTTTGCCGACATGCAGGGCCGGCTGCAGGGCAAACGCCTGTCGGTCCGGCACTTCCTCGACGAGGTCGCCGAGCACGGCGCCGAGGGCTGCAACTACCTCCTGGCGGTCGACGTCGACATGAACACCGTCGCGGGCTACTCCATGTCGAGCTGGAGCACCGGCTACGGCGACTTCGCGATGGGGCCCGACCTGGGCACGCTGCGGATCACGCCGTGGCTGCCGGGTACCGCGCTGGTCATGGCCGACCTGCGGTGGGAGGACGGCTCGCCCGTCGTCGCGTCGCCGCGGCAGATCCTGCGTGGGCAGCTCGAGCGGCTCGCCGAGCGCGAGCTCGAGGCCTACGCCGGGTCGGAGCTGGAGTTCATCGTCTTCCAGGACTCCTACCAGGAGGCGTGGCGGAAGGCCTACCGGGACCTGGAGCCCGCGAACTACTACAACGTCGACTACTCGATGCTGGGCACCACCAAGGTCGAGCCGCTGCTGCGCCGCATCCGCAACGCGATGGAGGGCATGGGCATGCCCGTCGAGTCGGCGAAGGGTGAGTGCAACTACGGCCAGCACGAGATCAACTTCCGCTACAGCGGTGCGCTGGAGATGGCCGACAACCACACGGTCTACAAGAACGCCGCCAAGGAGATCGCCTCCCAGGAGGGCTACGCGCTGACCTTCATGGCGAAGTTCAACGAGCTCGAGGGCAACTCGTGCCACATGCACTTCAGTCTGCGCGGCACCGACGGCACGCCCGTGTTCGCCGACGGCCACGACATGTCGCCGATGTTCCGCCACTTCGTCGCCGGGCAGATCGCGTCGCTGCGGGAGTTCACGCTGTGGCTGGCGCCGAACATCAACAGCTACAAGCGCTTCGTCGAGGGCAGCTTCGCCCCCACGGTCGCCGCGTGGGGCTTCGACAACCGGACGTGCGCGTTCCGGGTCGTCGGCCACGGCGCCGGGATGCGGGTCGAGAACCGGGTGCCGGGAGGTGACGTCAACCCGCACCTCGCCTTCGCCGCGATGATCGCCGCCGGCCTGTACGGTGTCGACGAGGAGCTCGAGCTCGAGGACGCCATGGCGGGCAACGCCTACGAGAGCGACAACGAGCGCGTGCCCGACACCCTGGCCGAGGCCGCCGGGCTGTTCTCGTCGAGCAAGCTGGCGAGGTCGGCGTTCGGCGACGAGGTCGTCGACCACTACCGCAACATGGCCGACGTCGAGCTCGCCGCGTTCAACAGCGCGGTGACCGACTGGGAGCGCTACCGCGGGTTCGAGCGGCTGTAGGCATGGAGGCTCGCGGACTGTTCATCGACGGCGCCCCGCGCGCCGCCGCCTCGGGTGCCGTGCACGAGGTGCTCGACCCGGCGACCGGCGCGCCGTGGCTGGAGGTCGCGATGGCCGACGTGGAGGACGTCGGGGCGGCGGTCGGGGCGGCGGAGCGGGCATCCGGGGAGTGGGCGGCGCGCCCGGCTCCGGCGCGCGCGGCCGTCCTGCGGGACGCGGCGGCGCTGCTGCGGCAGCGCCACGAGCCGCTCGCCCGGCTCGAGTCGCGCGACGTCGGCAAGCCGATCGGCGACGCGCGGGTCGAGATGGCCTCGGTGGCCGACGTGTTCGATTTCTACGCCGGGGTCGTGCAGGGCTTCGGGGGCGAGACGCTGTCGGTGCCGGCCGGCGGGTTCGACTACACGCTGCGCCAGCCCGTGGGCGTCGTCGGATTGATCACGCCCTGGAACTTCCCCGGCCTGATCGCCACGTGGAAGCTCGCGCCGGCGCTCGCCGCCGGCAACACCGTCGTGCTCAAGCCGGCGCTGCTCACGCCTGCGTCGGCGCTGGAGATCGCCGCGATCCTCACCGAGGCGGGGGTGCCGCCCGGAGTGGTCAACGTGGTGCCGGGCCACGGCAGCGAGGCCGGCGAGGCGATCGTCGACCACCCGGGTGTGCGCAAGGTCGCCTTCACCGGCTCGACCGCGGTCGGCATCGGCATCCAGCAGCGCGCCGCCGCGTCGCTCAAGCGGGTCACACTGGAGCTCGGCGGCAAGTCGCCCAACGTGGTCTTCGCCGACGCCGACCTCGAGCCCGCCGCGTCGGCCGCCGCGGCAGGGGTCTTCGGCAACGCCGGGCAGGACTGCTGCGCGCGCAGCCGGATCATCGTCGAGGACGCCGTGCACGACGCCTTCGTCGACGCGCTGGTCGCCGCCACCGAGGCCATGGTCGTCGGCGAGCCGTCCGACGAGGCGACCGAGATGGGCCCGCTGATCAGCGCCGACCAGCGCCAGACGGCGCTGGACTACCTGGGCTCGGCGCGGGACGAGGGCGGCACGGTGGCCTGCGGGGGACAGGTGCCGGACCGGCCGGGCTTCTTCATGCGTCCCGCCGTCGTCGACGACGCCACCCCGTCGATGCGCGCGGTCCGCGAGGAGATCTTCGGCCCCGTCGTCGCCGTCCTGCGCTGCTCGGACGAGGCCGAGGCGGTGGCCATGGCCAACGACACGCCCTACGGGCTCTCGGCGTCGGTGTGGACCCGTGACCTCGGGCGCGCCCACCGGGTGGCGCGCGACATCGAGGCCGGCGTCGTGTCGGTGAACTCCAACTCGAGCGTGCACACGGGTGCGCCGTTCGGCGGGTGGAAGCAGTCGGGCTACGGCCGGGAGCTCGGGGTCGAGTCGCTCCGCGCCTACACCGAGCTCAAGAACGTCTACGTCGACATCGCCCCCTGACCCACCGTCCGGGTCGACTTCGCTACACATGGCGCCGGAAGTCGACCCGGGTGCGTGCGGGGCGTGGGTGTGGGTCGAGTTCGCTCCATATGGCGCCGGAAGTCGACCCGGAAGGTCAGGCGGCCGGCCTCACCGGGTGGCGCGTGCGGTGAGGGCCGTCAGCAGCTCGGCGAGGAACCCGTCCCAGTCGTGCAGCCACCGGTCCCACGTCAGCTTGAGCACCAGCCAATCACCGGTCAGTGCGATGGCGTTCTCGCGTCGGGCGTCCCGATCGAGCTGCATCCGCGAGCCGTGGGCCTCGAAGCCGACGCACTCGACCGCGACCCGCTCGGCCGGGAAGGCGATGTCCAGGTGCACCGTCCGTCCCCCGGTCGTCGGCACCGGCACCGGCGCGGGGCTCGGGCACAACCCCGCCGCCAGCAGCCGCTCGCGCACGCGCGATTCGAAGACCGAGTCGCTGCCGTCGTGCGCCAGTCTGCGCAGGACCCGCTCGAGACGCCGGCGCCCCGCCACGCGGGGCATCGATTCGAGCCTCGTGCCCACCGCCCCGGGATCGAGCAGCCGGCGCTGTCGCGCGTCGAGGGCATGTCCGAACAGCTGCTCGTCATCGGTGTCGCGCGCCATCGAGATGAGCCAGAACGTCGGGGTGAGCACGACGATCCCGTCCAGGGTCGTGCGGTCCTGTGGACCGACGTGCCGCGATCGCCGCGTCAACCCGACCGGGAGCTCCGTCTGGTGCGCGTGCGGGAGCAGCAGTTGCGGTCGTGCCGGCGCGCGTGGCACCAGGCCGTACAGGAACGCGGCGGACTGGCCACGCGCGGCCGCCGGCACGTGGACCGCAGCCTGCGCCGCCGTCAGATCGGTCAGGTGATCCCACGGAGCGCCCGGCACCACCAGCACGCCGCGGTAGGGCTGCGGCCAGCGCTCGCGGGTGCCCTTGGCGAGCACCGCCTTCGGCGTGGTGCCGATCAGCGGCGCCCAGCGGACGGCGAACACGCCGCGGTGCGCGCGGGCGTGGTCGTAGAGGCGTGCTGTCCAGTGCATCGACGCATGGTCGGCCGGCCGCGCCGACGCCGCCAGTCGGCCGCCCGCCGGCCTGTGGACATCGCTTTGCAGCCCCGTGGACCACACAGCGCGGGTCGAGTTCTCCACGTATGGCGCCTGAAGTCGACCCGGTGGTGGGTGGGGCGTCGGGTGGGTCGAGTTCGCCCCGCATGGCGCCTGAAGTCGACCCGGTGGTGGGTGGGGCGTCGGGGTGGGTCGAGTTCTCCACGTATGGCGCCTGAAGTCGACCCGGTGGTGGGTGGGGCGTCGGGTGGGTCGAGTTCGCCCCGCATGGCGCCTGAAGTCGACCCGGTGGTGGGTGGGGCGTCGGGGTGGGTCGAGCTCTCCACGGATGGCGCCTGAAGTCGACCCGGTGGTGGGTGGGCGTCGGGTGGGTCGGGTTCTCCACGTATGGCGCCTGAAGTCGACCCGGAACGATGGGTCAGGAGTTGTTGGGGGCGGTGCGGGACGTGAAGGTGCCGCGGCGGACGGTCGCCGCGCGGAAGCCGGCGTACATCGTCGTGACACCGCCGGTCAGGGCGACGGGGACCAGGATGTCGAGGCCGGCGCGGACGAACGCCGACGACGACCCGGCGAGCGCCACGCCCAGGGCGATCAGCAACACGGCGGGGCGGCGCTGGCGCACCGCGGACCAGACCGTGCCGACGAGCACGATCGCCGTGCCGGTCAGCGTGAGCGGCTGTAGCGCCTCGTACGCGGGCTCGCCGGCGAGCACCGCGGACCCGACTGGGATCGCGTTGCCGCCCGAGGCTGCGAGCAGCGCGCCGGCGTCGAACTGGGAGGACACGACGGCGCCGGTGGCCCAGCTGGTCGCCGCGATCGCCACGGCCCACCACACGTCGGCCCGCGTCGGCGCGAGCAGGTGCAGCTCGCCGACCGCGAGCAGCGGCACCGTGAGCAGGGCGCCGGTCAACCAGTAGGTGCCGTACGACGCGGCGGTCCAGCCGGTGGCGAACCCGACCGCGAGCGCGACCATGCCGACCGCGTACAGCGTGAGGGACGCCGCCCATGCCAGCGCGTGGTCGCGTCGCCGGTCGAGCCACTGCTGCCACAGGCGGGCCGCGAACGTCCCCGCCACGGCCGCGCCGGCCAGCGCGAGCACCACACCTGTCATGTGGATCGGAGCCTAGCGCGGTTACCGGTGCCCCCGCCGGCGACGGGTGGTGCCGACGAGGTCCGGCTCGTGTGCGGGTCGACTTCGGACGCCATACGTGGAGAACTCGACCCACATCGGCGCCCCGCACGCGCCCGGGACCGACCGGAACGCAGGTGCCATCCGCGGCTGTGCGACGATACTGGGGCATGTGGACCGCCACGACGGCGGCCGCATCCCGCCCCGTCTCGCGTGGAGGACCCATGAGCCACCTGATCGACGCCACCGAGATGTACCTGCGCACGCTCTACGAGCTCGAGGAGGAAGGCATCCGCCCCATCCGGGCGCGGCTCGTCGAGCGGCTCCACCTGTCGGCGCCGGCGGTCAGCGAGACCGTGGCCCGGCTGGAGCAGGACGGGCTGATGCACCTCAACGACGACCGCACGGTGGAGCTGACCGACGAGGGCCGGACCCGTGCCATCAGCGTGATGCGCAAGCACCGGTTGGCCGAGCGGCTGCTGACCGACGTGATCGGGCTGCGGTGGGACCTGGTCCACGCCGAGGCGTGCCGCTGGGAGCACGTGATCTCCGACGAGGTCGAGCAGCGGCTCGTCGCGGTGCTCGAGGCGCCCACGCACGACGCCCACGGCAACCCGATCCCGGGGCTCGGGCCCCACAGCGAGCCGGCGGACCTGCTCAGCCTCGCCGACGCGGCCGCCGAGGACGCGCCGGTCGTCATCGAGCGGATCTCCGAGCACCTGCAGGCGGACGCCAAGACGATCACGCGCCTGTTCGAGAAGGGACTGATCCCCGGCACGCGCCTGATGGCCGAGCCCGAGGGCGACGTCGTCGTCATCGACACCGGCGAGCAGACGGTGCGGCTCGAGGAGGAGTTCGCGCGCTTCGTCTACGTGCGACCGGCCGCCGGCTGAGCAACGAGCTACCACCCCCGCGGATCGCCCCGCCGTGACGCGCCGGTCCGTCTGGTGTGGGTGTCAGCGAGGCGCTACTGTAGCTAAGTATGGCTCACCTTAGCTGGCTCCGAGGTGCTGCGACACGTCGGGTGGGGGGCGCTGCCGACGCGCCCGCCGGCACCGACGTCGTCGTCGCGGCCCTCGACGTGCGCTACGACGCGCACACCGTGCTCGACGGCGTCGACCTGCGCGTCCCCGCCGGGTCGGTGCTGGCGCTGCTGGGCCCGAGCGGCTGCGGCAAGACCACGCTGCTGCGCAGCATCGCCGGCCTGGTCGAGCCGCGGGGCGGCCGCATCACGCTCGGCGGCCGCACCGTCGTCGGACCCGGGACCTTCGTGGCGCCGGAGCGCCG
>CAYVGE010000116.1:0-12687 GCA_964450395.1 uncultured Actinomycetota bacterium | reverse complement strand
TCGGCGAGCTCGAGCACCCACACGGTGCGCGGCGGCGGCTCCTCCAGCACCTTGAGGAACGCGTTGGCCGCCGCGTCGTTCATCCGGTCGGCGTCGACGACCCGCAACACCTTGACGTGGCCCTCGGCCGCCGTCCGCGACGCGACGTGGGTCCACTGGGCCCGGACGTCGCCGACCCGGTGCACGGCACCGACGGGGGCGAACTCCCAGTACGCCGGGTGGGCGCCGCGCAGGCTGCGCAGGCACGACGGGCAGCTGCCGCAGCCGGTGGTCTGGACGTCGCAGTTGAGGGCGGCCACGAGCGACCGGGTGAGCGCCTCCTGCCCGACCCCGCCGGGACCGATGAGCGCCCACGCGTGCCCGACGGCGTCGGCCGCGACCGCGTCACGCAGCACGTCCACGGCGTGACCCTGCGCCGGGACCTGCCAGATCGTCGTCACGCCGGTGCCTCCTGCTCGGCGGCCTGCAGACCGAGCCGCTCCTCGACGGCCACACGGACCCGTTCGGCCACGGTGTCGACGTCGGCGTCCGCGTCGACCACGACGTAGCGGTCGGGGTTGCGCGACGCCAGCTCGGCGAACCCCTGCGCCACGCGACGGTGGAAGGCGACCTCCTCGGACTCCAGCCGGTCGGCGGCGTCGCCGCCGCCACGCCGGCCCGCGGCCCGCGCCAGCCCGGCCTCGACGTCGAGGTGCAGCAGCACGACCAGGTCGGGGACCCGCGGACCGATCGCCCACCGGTTGACGTCGGCGACCTCGTCGATGCCCAGCCCCCGGGCGAACCCCTGGTAGGCCAGCGAGCTGTCGAGGTAGCGGTCGGTCAGCACGACCGCGCCACGGTCGAGCGCCGGGCCGATCACCTTGGCGACGTGCTCCGCCCGGGCCGCGGCGTACAGCAGCGCCTCGGTCCGGTCGTCCATCGCCTCGAGTCCGCCGTCGAGCAGCACCGACCGCACGGCCTCGGCGACGGGCGTGCCTCCCGGCTCGCGCGTGCGTACCACGTCGTGGCCGCGCTAGCCGAGGTGGTCGGCGGGCCCGGCCAGCTGGGGGGGCTTTCCAGGGCCCACCACCCCCACGAAGGCGAACAGCCAGCCGCTCGCCGAGCTGTCGCGCTGCTCGGGCGCCTGGGGCTCCGACGACCCGGCGGCGCGCCAGATCGCCCGGGCGGACCGCTGCGCGAACCACAGCGCGACGAGGCTGCCCAGCAACATCGTGATGCGGGTCCCCGACAGGGCGAACTCCGCGTCGGCGTCGCCCGTGCCCGAGACCCCGATGTTGATGACCTCGATCGACCCGGCGAGGAACGGCGCGAGCCCGAGCGCCGCGAACACCGCGACCCGCGTGCCGGTGTAGAAGGCCGCGAACGTGCGCCCCCGGCTGTCGTCGGCGGTGTAGGCGTGCAGCAGCGTGTAGCCGGTCACGACCGTCAGGCCGGCCATCAGGCCCAGCGCGGCGCCGAGCCCGAGCGTGACGACCCAGTCGGTGCTGATCGCGAGCAGCGCGGCGACCAGCGACGTGAGCACCAGGCCGACCGGGTAGACCCGTTCGATGCGGAAGCGGTTGGTCAGCACCGGCACCAGCAGGATGCCGATGATCAGCCCGGCGCCGACCGCCGTGACCATGTTGAACCAGTCGCCCTCCGGCCGGCCCAGGGTGCGCGACACGAACGACGGGCCGAGCGCGACGATGATGCCGGCACCGAAGAACACGCCGGTCACGCCCGTCACCAGCGCGTACACCAGCGGCTGGTCGGCGATCGCCCGGAGGCCCTCGCGCAACTGGGCGACCAGACCGCGGGGCTCGGTCTGCTCGTCGTCGGCCGCCTCGGTCGCTGCCGGCGCCTCTCCGTGGCCGACCGCGTCCTCGGGCGGTCGGATGCCGCGCACGAGCAGCGCCGAGACGAAGAACGTCAGGCCGTTGAGGACCAGCACGGTCGGCACCGGGTCGAGCGCCAGGCCGGTCACCCGCGTCACCAGCGACACGATCCCGACCATCGCCGCGGCCAGCGCGGCACCGAACGGCAGCGCACCGTAGGTGACCAGGAAGTTGAGCTGGTTGGCCTGGGTCAGCTCGTCGGGCTCGACCAGCGAGGGCAGCATCGCGTCCTTGGCCGACAGGAACAGCAGCGCCAGCGTCTCGATGATGACGGTCAGCGCGAAGATCGCGACCAGGTCACCGGACGCCGCCATCACGCAGAACAGCGCCCCACGGGCCACGTCGACGATCACCATCAGCCGGCGTCGCGGGTACCGGTCGGCCAGGACTCCCGCGACCGGCCCGATGATCAGGCTCGGCACCAGCCGCGCCATCATGATGCCGCCGAGGCTGAACAGCTCGACCCGGGAGCTGTCGGCGACGCCCACGACGAAGGTCTGCAGCGCGAACAGGCCGGCCCAGTCCCCCAGGCTCGTGATGAGCGCGGCGAAGAACCAGAACCGGTAGTTGCGGTTGGCGAGCAGCGACCGGTACGACGCGACCGTCGCGGCGGTGCGCAGGTTCCGGGGGTCGGTCTGCCCGGCCCGGCTGATCGCGGGACCGGCAGCCATGGCGTCCTCTGGCTCCTCTCCTGTGCGGTGCGCGGCTGCGCTGTCGACCCCCGCAGGGTACTGCCGCGGGGGGCGATCACCGCGCCCCGACCGCAGGGGGTGCGCGGACCGGTGCCACGCCGTCCGCGGGGCCGGGACGATGTCCGGACGCCCGAGCGGCCGGCCTCCGACCGCGGTCGGATCGTGGCAGGCTCTCGGGGAACTCACCGCGCACCACCGCAGGGCCACGCATGCACCGAGATGTCCCCGACGCGCCCCCGACCGGCCGGGTGCCGTCGGTGCGCGGCCTCGACGCCGCCCTCGGTGGCGTCCGCGGCTCGCTGGCGACCGTCGACCGCTTCCGCACCGCCCCCGGGACCAACCTCGAAGGCGGCGATCCCGGCCACCACGCCAGCGCGGACCTGCTGGTCCGCCACACCGTCAACTACCTGCTGGCGGCCGATGTCGCCGACGGTGCCATCGCCGAGGGCCCCGTGCTCGACGTCGGCAGCGGCGTCGGCGCGTTCTCGGTCTGGCTCGCACGGCGCCTCGGCCGGCCGCTGCACCTGGTCGACCACGACGCCCGGGTGCTGCAGCTCGCCCGCCGCTCGTTCGCCGACGTGCACGTGCACGCCGATCTCGACGAGGCTCCGCGGGGTGCGGTCGTGGCCGCGATGGAGGTGCTCGAGCACCTGCGCTACGGCGACCAGCGCGGCTTCGTCACCGCGCTGTTCGGCAGGGTCGCGCCCGGCGGCGTCCTGGTCTGCTCCACCCCCGACGAGCGGCGTTACGTGGGCGGCTGGTCGGGCTACGCCCCGCACGTCGGCGTGCTGGACGCCGGCAGCCTACGGACCCTGCTGGAGGGCGTGACGGGCCAGCCCGCGCAGGTGTGGCGCGTCGACGGCCCCGGCTTCTCGCTCGGCCACGTCCAACGGGTCGTCGAACCCGTCGCCAACCGGGTGTGGGACCGCGCCCAGACGTGGGCCCCGCACCTGACCGACCGCCTCGCCGGCGCGGTCGGCGGGCGGCGGCGCCAGCGCGACGACGGCTTCCACCCGGCGCCGCCCTGCGACGCGTTCACCGTCTCGGCGGCCGACGAGCCGACCAACCACGGCACCGGTCTGGTCGCGGCGGTCCGCCGCCCGGCCTGACGGCTCGACCCCGCCCCCGGATCGACGTCCGCATGCCTGCGGCCTCCTCGACCCGGCACCGAGCCGGCGGGGCGCTGGCTGGGCGGCGGCGTCAGGCGGCCGCGGTCTCCTCGTCGTCGCGGCCGGGCACGAACTCGTGCGTCTCGACCCGCGGCGGGTCGGCGTCGACCGGCGTCTTCTCGCCGCAGTGCGCGCACGTGCCCACCGGGTGCTTCGCGTTCTTGCGCGGTGGCTTGAGCGGGCCACCGCAGGTGGGGCACGGTTGCAGCAGCGGCTGCGTCCACAGCGCGAAGTCGCACTCGGGGTAGCGGTTGCACCCGTAGAAGGGCTTGCCGTAGCGGCTGCGCCGCTCGGTCAGCTGGCCCAGGCCGCACTGGGGGCACTCGATGCCGATGCGCTTCTCGACGTTCGTGATGCCCTTGCACTTGGGGTAGTCCTGGCACCCGTAGAAGGGACCGAACCGGCCGTCGCGCCGGATCATCGGCTTGCCGCACTCGGGGCAGCGCACCCGCTCGTCGGGCTGGAGCTCCTCGATGGTGGTGACGTTGCCCTCTGCGTCGAGCGGCAGGGTGCCGTCGCAGTCGGGCCAGCGGCTGCACGACGCGAACCACTGCCGCGACTTGCCGCTGAACACGCGTTCCATCGCCGCGCCGCACTCCGGGCACTCGGCGCCCTCCAACGGCAGGCGCGGCCGCTCGGGCTTGCGCTCGGCGATCCAGTCGTCGACCTCCCCCAGGAAGTCGCGGACCATGGGGCCCCACGCCTGGCTGCCGGTGGCGATCTCGTCGAGCTCGTCCTCCATCCGGGCCGTGAAGCTCGTGTCGACGACCTCGGCGAAGTGCTGCTTGAGGTAGGCCGTGACGACCTCCCCCAGCGCGGTCGGGAAGAACCGGCGCGACTCCAGGCGGACGTACTCGCGGTTGAGCAGGGTCTGGATGATCGATGCGTACGTCGACGGCCGGCCGATGCCCTCGGCCTCCAGGGCCTTGACCAGGCTCGAACCGGTGTAGCGCGGCGGGGGTGAGGTGAAGTGCTGCTCACCGCGCACGTCGGTCAACGCCAGCGCCTGGCCGTCCGTTAGATCCGGCAGCGAGGCGGTGACCCCATCGCCCGACTCGTCGTCGTCGGAGCCCTCGACGTAGACGGCGATGAAGCCGTCGAACTTGAGGATCCGCCCGGTCACGCGGTAGCGCAGCTCGACGTCCGCGACGGCGCTGTCGGGCCGCGTGGTGCCGACGATGTCGGCACGCACCGAGTCGTAGACGGCCGGCGCCATCTGCGTGGCGACGGTGCGCTTCCAGATCAGCTCGTACAGCGCGCGCTGGTCGCGGTCGAGGTGGCGGGCCACCTGCTGCGGACGGCGCATGGCGCTGGTCGGGCGGATCGCCTCGTGCGCCTCCTGGGCGTTCTTGCTCGAACGGGAGTAGCGGCGCGGCTTGTCCAGCGCGTAGCGCTCCCCGTAGTCCGTGCGGACCAGCTCACCGAGCTCGCCCAGTGCGGTGTTGGACAGGTTCGTCGAGTCGGTGCGCATGTAGGAGATGAGCCCCGTCGGCCCCTCGTTGCCCAGCGCGATGCCCTCGTACAGCTGCTGGGCGATGCGCATGGTCCGGCCGGGAGCGAAGCCCAGCTTGCGCTCGGCCTCCTGCTGCAGCGTCGACGTGGTGAACGGCGGCGCCGGGTTGCGCTTGGTCTCGCGCCGCGTGACGTCGGCGACCGTCCACCGGTCGACGGCCCGCGTCCAGTCCTGCAGCCGGCGCGCCTGCTCCTCGGTGCGGACGACCCGGAGCTTGCCCTCCCGGTTGCCGCCGCGGACGTCGTCGGACTGGTCCTTCTCGACGGCCTCGTCGTACTTCTTCGGGTCGCTGATGCGCTGACCGTCGACGCTGTAGAGGTCGGAGGCGAAGCCGGTGCCCTCGCGGTCGAAGTCGCCGTGGAGCGTCCAGTACTCCTGGGCGACGAAGCGGCGGATCTCGTCCTCGCGGTCGACGATCATCCGCAGCGCGACGGACTGCACCCGACCGGCGGAGATGCCGCTGGCGACGTTGCGCCACAGTGTCGGTGACACGCGGTAGCCGACGATGCGGTCGACCGCGCGGCGGGCCTGCTGGGCGTCGACGAGGTTGAGGTCGATGCGCCGCGGCTGTTCGAACGCGGCGAGCACGGCGTCGCGGGTGATCTCGCTGAACACGACCCGGTTCTCGCCGGTCGTGTCGATCCTGGCGACCTCGGCGACGTGCCAGGCGATCGCCTCGCCCTCACGGTCGAGGTCGGTCGCGAGGAACACCTGCTCGGCGTCCTTCGCGGCCTTGCGGATGGACGACACGACCTTCGACGAGCCCTTGGGGACCTCGTACTTCAGCGAGACCCGGTCGTCGGCGGTCTCCACGGCGAAGTCGCTGCGGGGCAGGTCACGGACGTGACCGACCGACGCCAGCACCTTGTAGTTGCTGCCGAGGTACTTCTCGATCGTCTTCGCCTTGGCCGGCGACTCGACGATCACCAGGTTCTTCGCCACTGCTGCTCCCAGATCTGGGACGTCGTCTTCCTCAGAACTACCGCGACCACCCAGGGTCCGGCAACTCTCACTTTGCGCTGCCGCTCGGCGGGCTGCCCCTCACCGAAGGTGGTGGCCGTCACCGTGCATGAACATTTCCACCCGGCGGTCGCGCCGGTCGGTGGCCCGCATCCGGTGGCCCGGTGCCGACCGATGCCGATGCGTCGGCTGCCGCGCAGGCTCCGACCCCTGAACCATTCCCCACCCAGGACGGCCCGCCTCAACACGCAGCACGAGGTGGAACGTGGAAGCCTACGCCCATATTCCCGTCGGCGCCGCCGGGACGGCGCGGCGCTGTGGACGACGTCCGGTCCACGGCCTGCCCGGTGGACCAGGAAGCGAGCGGTGGGCGTCCACCGGGTCTGGTCGCCGTCGTCCCACACCTGCCGGATCGTCCGATCGCAGGGGCACGGGCGAGGGTGCATGATGGATCGTGCCTGTGCCGATCGCCTGGCGACCGTGCGCGACGAGCGCATTCGGCCGGTGGATCGGACCGGGTGGGACAGCGCGGGGAGCCGGCGGGTGCGCCGCACCGCGACACCGGCGCCGCGGCGTCACGAGCCACGAGGAGGCGGGTCGAGTCCGTGGTCGGACGCAGACGGACCGGCGCCCGTCTCGCTGACCGCACCGGCACCGCGTGCCGGGCCGAGGCGGTCAGCAAGGTGTACGGCCGGCGGGAGACGGCGGTGCACGCGCTGCGTGACGTCACCCTCGGCATCCCCTCCGGCGCGTTCACAGCGATCATGGGACCGTCCGGCTCGGGCAAGTCGACGCTGCTGCACTGCCTCGCGGCACTCGACACGCCCACGTCCGGCCAGGTGTTCCTGGGGCGGACCGAGCTGACGGCGCTCACCAGGCGCCAGCAGGCCCAGGTGCGCCGCGACCGCATCGGCTTCGTGTTCCAGGCCTTCAACCTGGTACCCACGCTGGACGCGATCGAGAACATCACGCTGCCGCAACTGCTGGCGGGCCGGCGCCCCGACCGGGACTGGCTCGACCACATCGTGCGCCAGATGGGCCTGGCCGACCGGCTGCACCACCGTCCGAGCGAGCTGTCGGGTGGTCAGCAGCAGCGCGTCGCACTGGCGCGGGCGCTCGCCGGACGACCCGAGGTGATCTTCGCCGACGAACCAACCGGTAACCTCGACACATCGGCGAGCCAGGACATGCTCGCGCTGCTGCGCGACGCCGTGGACCAGTTCGAGCAGACGGTGATCACGGTCACCCACGACCCGTCGATCGCCAGGTACGCCGACCGGGTCCTGTTCCTCAAGGATGGCCAGGTGGTCGATCAGGCGCTCCGTCCGGACGTCGATCAGGCGCTCGAGCGCCTGCGGTTCAGCGATGGCGCCGGCGCCGGGCCCGACGAACTGCACGCTCCACGACCAGATGGGCAAGACAGCATGCGGAGTCGAAGGCGACGGCAGCCCGACGAGCCGACCCCGGGTCGGCCGATGGTCGGATCGGACGACGAGGTCGAGGTCGCCCGGCAGGAACGCTGGCTGCAACGCATCCGCGAGCAGTTCGAGGCCGAGCAGCAGCACGTCGAGCGCACCGACGACCAGCCGGCCGAGGCGGATCCGTGGGCGACCGAGCCCGCGATCGAGCACGAGGCGCAGCCGTCCGCGGGGCGCTGGCGAACGGACCCGACGGTCGACCGCCGCGAGGCGGGAGCCGGACGGGACGGGTCGGCCATGCCACCGGCGCCGGCGCTCGGTGCCGGGACGTCCGCCGACGACGACTGGCTCCCGCCGATGCGGTCGTCACACCTGCGCGATGAGGACGCTGCTGCGCCGACCCCGGCGCCACCACCGCACACCTGGCGTCGGGAACACGTGCAGGACGAGGCACCGTGGTCACGACCCGGCGGCCACGAGGAGCACGAGGACCAGCAGACGACGACCAGCCAGTGGGCGCCCCCCGACAGCGACTGGCCACCGCTGGAGCGGGGGCGGTCAGGCAGCGGGTGGCGCACGGACACCGGCGGCTGGCGGCAGCGCCGCGCCGAGCTGCAGGCGGAGGCCTCGTCCGGCGACCACCGCGACGCGTGGGCGGCGGACGACGACCACCGCGACGCCTGGTCCCCGCCGACCGACGACGACCACCGCGACCGGTGGGCCGACGCCGGGGACACGGGTGCCCGTCCCGGCGACGACCACCGGTGGCGCCACCGCGACGAGGCCGCCGATCCGTGGACGCGACCGCGCGACGACCGGGACCGCTACGAGCCCCCGGCCGGGCAGCACGACCTTCCGTGGGCGTCCCGCTCCGCGCGGCAGGACCGGCCATGGTCCCCGCCCGCAGACGACCACGCGGCCCGGTCGGCGTCCCCGGATGACCGACTCCACCGTGGCGACGCCCCGCCGGGCGGCCGGTGGAGCGACACCGGCGACCGCGCCGACTGGCGCGCGCTGCGCGACGGGGACCAGCCACGTTCGGACGACCCCGACGAGGACCCCGACGACGCCACCGGCCAACCACCCGCCGCACCTCCGCCCGAACGCCGGCGCGCGTGGGATCCGGCCGACGACCAGCCGGTCGGGCCGCCGCAGTACCAATCGTGGCAGCCGACGGACGGCGGGGATGAGGTCAACGGGTTCCACCAGCCTGACGCACCGCCCCGGTCCCCGAGCCGCAACGGCTTCCACCAGGACGACCGGGCCGACGACGCTGCCGACCGCGGACGCCGACCGGCGGACGCCGATGAGCGGCCGGCCACCGGGCAGTCCGGCCACGAGGCACCGGCTCACCAGCCGCCGCCCCCGGCACAGGACGCCGACCGTGGGCACCGCCAGCCCCTCGACGACCCGTGGAGCAATGTCTGGGACGCCAGCTCGGGCATCGACGTGGGCGACGTGTGGAGCCCGACGGTCGACCACGGCGCGCTCGAGCGCGGGACGTCCCCGCACGAGCCGGACACGCCCGGCGCCGACGACGCCGCGCCTCCCGACGCAACGCACGGGGCGCCGCCCGACGACCCGGGCGGCGACGACGAGATCGTCCAGCCGGTGCTGCACCCGGACCCGGCGGCCGACGACCAGCCGGCGATCCCGCGCCTCGAGGAGCCCGACTTCCCGGCCGTGACCGACCCTCCCGTGCGGACGCGGCACGACGACGGTCCGCAGACCGACGCGCCTTCGCCGGCCACAGCCGGACCGGTCACCCACCAGTCCGACCCAGACGAACAGGCCGGTGCCGAGCCCGTCGTGGACCGTCCAGCCGCCCATGACGACCCCGTCGACGACCGGCCCGCCGAGGACCCCGTCGACGAGCGGCCCGCCGACGACCGGCCCGCCGCCGGGGAGGCGTCGCCCCGGCCTGCCGCCTCAGCCCCGGGGCCGGCCGAGGACGCGCCGACCCCCGCGGCCCCCGCACTCGCGGACGAGCCGGTGGACGACCACGGCACCCAGCCGCTGCCCGCGCTCGCCGAGGTCGCGCACGACGAGCCGGTCACCGCTTCCGGGCACGCCGAGCCGGCCACCACCCCCGCGCACGCCGAGCCGGCCACCACCCCCGCGCACGCCGACCGGGCCGCCACCCCCGCCCACGACGAGCCGCAGACCGCCGACGAGCGTGGTGCGCCACCGTGGTCCGGCGATGACGACGACGCCACCGCCCGCCCGCGGCGACCCCGGCAGCGCCGGCCGCAGGCCCGCGCCGGCGAGCCCGACCTGCCCGCCGCGCTGGCGTCGCTGCGCAACACGCGACGCCCCGACGAGACCGCGGACCCCATGGTGGCGCTGCAGTCGCTGCAGGCGCAGCTCGACCGCCTGGGCTCGACGGGCGGCCGCTCCGGCGCACACCACCCCCGTCGCCCCGGCAGGGACCGGTCCACTCGACGGCGCGACCGGGACTGATCCGTGCGCCGGCTCGCCTGGGCGAACGTGCGCGGGCGTCCGTTGCGGACGCTCGCCACGGCGCTGTCGGTGGTGTTCGGCGTGGCGTTCGTCGTCGGGACGCTCGTGTTCACCGACACGGTCCACAAGGCGTTCGAGGAGCTGTTCGGCTCGACGGTCGAGGGTGCCGACCTGGTGATCTCACCGGCGTCCGACGCGACCGCGGGGGTGCCGCCCGAGGTGGCAGGACAGGCCGCCGAGGTCCGTGGCGTCGCGCGCGCCGAGGCGCGCTACCGCGGGCTGGCCAAGCTGGCGCGCGATGATGGGACACCGCTGGGCGGCTTCGGGTCGCTGCTGCAGGGGATCGATGCCCCGACGATGCGCGGCGCCGTCGAGCTGCGGACCGGCACGCTGCCCGACGCCGACGACGAGGTCGCGATCGACGCGGCCAGCGCCGCCGAGCTGGACCGGGCGGTCGGCGACGAGGTCACCGTCCTGCTCAACGGGCCCGGCCGGCCGTACCGTGTGACGGGCGTCATCGAGCCGCCGGAGGCCGTCCGAGATCTGGCGGGCTCGACCACGGTCGTGTTCACCGACGACGTCGCCCGCCAGCTGTACGGGCGGGACGGCGCGACCTACGTCGCGGTCCGGGCCGCCGACGGCGCGACCGCGGCGGAGCTGCAGGACCGCCTCGCCCGGACGCTCGGCGGTGGTGTGGAGGTGCTGACGGTCGACGAGCTGGTCGCCGACTCGGTGGCTCAGGTCGGTGAGTTCCTCGGCTTCCTGACCCGCGGGCTGCTCGTGTTCGCCGGCGCCGCGGTGCTCGTCGGCGCCATCATCATCTTCAACACCTTCGGCATCACGGTCACCCAGCGCACCCGGGAGCTGGCACTGGTCCAGGCCGTGGGCGCCGACAGCCGGCAGATCATCCGCGCGGTGCTGCTCGAGGCGATCATCATCGGTGCCGTGGGATCGGCGATCGGGGTCGCCCTCGGTGTCCTCGGGGCGATGGGCCTGCGCGCGCTGCTGACGGCGGTCGAGCTGCCGCTGCCGTCGACAGGGCTGGCGCTGGAGCTTCGCACGATCGCCGTCGGCATGGCCGTCGGCACGGTCGTCACGACGGTGGCCGCGATGGGCCCCGCGCTGCGGGCCAGCCACCGCTCGCCCGTCGACGCCCTGCGCGCAGCCTCGGCCGGCGCCCGGACCATCGTCTCGACGCCCCGCCTGATCGCCGGGTCGCTGGTGGGTGGGATCGCGGTGTCGACCCTGGTCGGCACGGCGATCGACCGCGGCGGGCTCGTCGGGCTGGCCGTGGGCGCGGCGGCGCTGACGATCGCGATCGTGCTGCTCGCGCCGCTGGGCGCCGCCCCGATGACCGCCGTGATCGGCGCTCCCATCACGGCGCTGCGGCGGTTGCCGGGGCTGCTGGCACGCGCCAACGCCGTCCGCAACCCGGGGCGCACCGCGGCCACGGCGACCGCGCTGCTCATCGGCCTCGGACTGGTGACCTTCGTCCTGATCCTGGTCTCGTCGTTCCGCACGTCGCTGGACCGGGTGATCGTCGAGCGCTTCCGCGCCGACTACCAGATCCAGGCGATCGACCAGGTCGGCTATCCCAGCGCCGTCAGCGACGAGGCCACCCAGATCGACGGCGTAGACGTCGTCAGCGCGACGAAGGTGGCGCGCGGCACCCTCAACGGTGCCGCGCACACCATGTTCGCGGTCGACCACACGACCCTGCCGGCCGTGTTCGACTTCGATGTGCTCGAGGGCTCGCTCGACCAGCTGGCCAGCGGCGGGGTCGCGGTCTCCAAGCAGCTGAACATCCCGCTGGGCTCCAGCATCGCCGTCCAGGTCGGCTCGACGGGCGAGGTGACCACGCGTCGCGTCGTCGCGCTGACCGACGACCTGCACCTGCCGGGGACGACCAGGGTCGGTGACGCGCTGATCGACGTCGGCGCGCTCGGCGACGAACTGGCGGATCAGCCCGATCTGGTCGCCTTCGTCAAGCTGGCGCCCGACGCGGACCGTGCGGCGGTCCGGGGGTCGCTCGAGCGGCTGACCGCCCAGCAGCCCGATGCGCGGGTCGCCGACACCAGCGAGCTGCGCGCCCAGGTGCGCGAGCAGACCGACCGGCTGCTCGGGCTGGTGATCGCGCTGGTTCTGCTGTCGGTCGTGGTCGCGTTCGTGGGTGTGGTCAACGTGCTCGGGCTGTCGGTCGTCGAGCGCAGCGACGAGCTCGGGCTCCTCCAGGCCCTGGGGATGACCCCGCAGCAGGCGCGGCAGATGGTCCGGTGGGAGTCGGTGATCATCACGGTGCTCGGCACGACCGTCGGCGTCGTGATCGGCACGCTGTTCGGCTGGCTCGGCGTCAAGGTGCTGCGCGACGAGGGGCTGACCGCCTTCACCGTGCCGACGGGCCAGATCGCCGTCGCGGTGCTCGTGATGGTGCTCGCCGGCGTCTTCGCCTCGGTCATCCCGGCGCGTCGGGCGAGCCACGTCGACATCCTACGGGCCGTGACGATCGAGTAGCATGGCCGGCCAGCGCATGCCGCGGCCGGTTTCCGGACGGGGGTCGGCGGTCGCAGCCCCCATTGCGGCAGCACGCGCGGTACCTATACT
>CAYVGE010000115.1:10656-12705 GCA_964450395.1 uncultured Actinomycetota bacterium | reverse complement strand
GACGGCTACTACCTGACCGGCGACGGCGGCTACATCGACGACGACGGCTACGTGTTCATCATGGGGCGCACCGACGACGTGATCAACGTCGCCGGCCACCGGCTGTCGACCGGGGCCATGGAGGAGGTCGTGGCCTCCCACGAGGCGGTCGCCGAGTGCGCCGTCATCGGCGTCGCCGACCAGATGAAGGGCCAGATCCCCGCGGGGTTCGTGGTGCTCAAGGCGGGGGCCGACGTCGACCACGACGAGCTCCGGGCCGAGCTGGTCCAGATGGTGCGCGACGAGGTGGGGCCGGTCGCCGCCTTCCGCAGCGTGCGGGTGGTCGACAAGCTGCCCAAGACGCGCTCGGGCAAGATCCTGCGGCGCACCATGCGCAGCATCGCCGACGGCCGGGAGTACGCCACGCCGTCCACGATCGAGGACCCCGACGCCCTGACGACCATCGAGCACGCGGTCTCGGGGTCGTAGCGCCGGTCGGGGTGCCGGCTGGCCATCCGTCGGTGGGCGACCCGCTGCGCATCCCAGGGGGCGTGTGCGAAGATGTCGAGAGGCAACGACCGACGGCATACGGGAGACGGGGCGGAGATGCCGTGCAGTTGAGCAGTGCCGCCGACAGCCATGTCGGCCTGATCCGGCCGCAGAACGAGGACAGCTACCTGTGCGCCCACCCGCTGTACGTGGTGGCCGACGGACTGGGCGGTCACCAGGCTGGCGAGGTGGCGTCCGCGCTCGTCGTCGAACGGCTGCGTGAGGTCAGCGTCGACGAGGGGACCCCGGTCGACGATGCCCAGCAGCTGCTGGCCGAGGCCGTCCGCGACGCGAACCGCACCATCCACCGGTCGGCGACCCAGGACCCCGAGCACGCCGGCATGGGCACCACGGTGACCGCCGCGATCGCCGTCGCCGACTGCCTGTGCTTCGCCCACGTCGGTGACAGCCGCGGCTACCTGCTGCGCGACGGGGAGCTGACGCGCATCACCGAGGACCACACGCCGGTGCAGCGGGCCGTGCGCGCCGGGGTCATCTCGGCCGAGGAGGCGCTGCACCATCCCAGCCGGCACGTGCTCGCGCAGGCGGTCGGGCTCGACGTCGACGTCGAGGTGGACACCCCGCGCGTCGAGCTGCGCGCGGGCGACCGGGTGGTGCTGTGCACCGACGGCATGACCGATCCCATCCCCGACGCCGACATCCCGGGGCTGATCGGCGGGCTCGAGGGGCCCGAGGCCGTCGTCTCGGCGCTGATCACCGCGGCGCTGCACCGCGGCGGGCCCGACAACGTGACCGTCGTCGCGGTGGATGTCACGTGACGCATCGCAGCCGGTGCCGGCGGGCCGGGGCCACCGGCGGACACGGGCGCGTGGTGTGAGCGCCCGCGGCCGTCGTTCGCTCGCCGAGCGTGCGGCCGCGCACGGGGTCACCGACGAGCGGGTGCTCGACGCCATGCGCCAGATCCCCCGGGTGGCGTTCGTGCCCCCTGCTGCCCGTGCGGTCGCCGAACGTGACGCGCCGGTCCCCATCGGACACGGGCAGACGACGTCGCAGCCGACGCTGATCGCCCACATCGTCGCATCGCTCGAGCTCGCGGCGACCGACCGCGTGCTCGAGGTGGGCACCGGGTTCGGGTACCAGACGGCGTTGTTGGCCTCGATCGCCGCGCACGTGTGGAGCATCGACCGCTTCGAGGACCTGGTGGAGGCGGCCCGCGGCAACCTGGCGGCCCGGGGCGTGCGCAACGTCAGCCTCCGCGTCGGTGACGGCACCGAGGGCTGGCCGGAGGAGGCGCCGTTCGATGCCATCGTGGTGTCCGCGGCGTTCCCCGACGTCCCCCCGCCGCTGATCGCGCAGCTGGCCGAGGGCGGCCGGCTGATCCAGCCGCTGGGCGGCACGCGCAGCGACGACCTGGTGCGCTACCGCAAGGTCGAGGGCGGGCTCACGCCCGACCGCCACCTGGGCGCGGCACGGTTCGTGCCGCTGCGCGGAGCGCACGGGCTCGCCGACGACCGCGGCGGCTAGACGGCCGGGACCGCCCGGGTCGGTGACCGCGGCCCC
>CAYVGE010000115.1:0-10556 GCA_964450395.1 uncultured Actinomycetota bacterium | reverse complement strand
CCCGGCGTCCACAACCCCACCGGGCTGGTGCTGCCGCGGCTGGCGCGCCGCCGCATCGCCGAGCTGACGACCGACGCGGACGGGGTGCTCGTCGAGGACCTGTCGCTGGCCGACACCCAGCTCGACGGCGCCATCGTGCCGCCGATCGCCAGCTTCGCCGACGACGGGGCGCGCTCGCGCACGGTCGTGGTGGGCTCGCTGAGCAAGGTGGCGCAGCGTCAGCGCGGCCGACGGCGGCGCGATCGACCACATCCGCCTGCCGCTGGGGCACCCGCCGGAGGTGCTGCGCGAGGCCGTGCGGCGCCTGGCCGCCGCCTGGCACGACGAGCGGGGCGATCTCCGCGGCTCGGGAGCCGAGCACGTCATCGTCTAGCGGTGCCGTCTACGCTGCGCCCATGCCGGTGCTGGTGACGGGAGCTGAGGACGGCCTCGGGGCGTGCGTGGTGCAGCGGCTGCGCGCGTCCGGTGGCGAGGTGCGCGCCTGGCTCGACGCGACCGTCGCCGGTGACGAGCGCGCTGGGCAGCTGCGGGCGCTGGGGTGCAAGGTCGCGGTGGGCGAGCCCCACGACGAGGGCCACCTGGAGGCCGCGCTGGCGCAGGTGCACACCGTGGCCCACTGCTGGGGTGGACCGCTGCGCGACGTCGATGCGCAGCTCGATGCGGCGGCGACCCTGGCCAGCGCCCTGCTCGGCGCGGGGGTCCGGCGCCTCGTGTGGGTGCGCGAGCTGGCGGTCGGTGCCGCCAACCCGTACCTGGCGGTGCAGGATGAGATCGCCCGCCTGGTGGAGGACCTGCCGCTCGAGACCGTGACGCTGGTGACGGGCCTGCGCCACGGTGCCCGCGATCCGCTGACGCGGCGCCTGGCCGCCGGCTGGCTGTCGGGGACCGACGTGGACCTCGACGCGCCGCACGCACCGGTCGCGCTCGACGACGTCGAGCACGCCGTCGAGGTCGCCGACCGCCAGCGCGGCGGTACCGGCGAGCTCCACATCCACCTCGGCCTCGTCGGGCCGCAGCCGATGACGCTGGGCGGGTTCCTGGCACGGATCGGTGCGCCCGACCCGAGGACGGCCCCGCGGGCCGACCGCCCCGCGCCCGGGTGGCTCGTCGACTGGTTGTCTCGCCCGGCGGCCGACGCCGCCGACGGAGGTGGGACGGTGACCACCGTCGCTCGCGGTGCGGTCGCGCCACCCGCCGGGTGACGCGCGGGCACCGACGGGGTACAGCGTGACGCGGCGGCTGACTCCGGCCGCCTCCGGCCACGACGAAGGGTGGGCACGTGAGCGACGGCCGGTACTACTGGTGCCAGAAGCACGATCGGGTCGAGTCGGGTGCCGACGTCTGCCCCGAGCGTGACCGGCTCGGGCCGTACCCGACCGCCGACGCCGCGCGGAACTGGAAGTCGACCCACGACGCGCGCGAGGACCGGTGGGAGGCCGAGGACGAGGCCTGGGAGGGCGACTGAGGATGACCGACGACCGCGCGCAGGTGTTCGGTGACCACGTCCGGGTCACGACCGGCGACGACGGTGTGGCAGTGCTCCGGGTGGACCGCCCGCCCGTCAACGCACTGAACTTCGCCGTGTGGCGGGAACTGCACCAGGCGGCGCTCGCGCTGGCCGCCGACACCGACGTCCGGGCGGTCGTGCTGTGGGGCGGCGAGCGGGCCTTCGCCGCCGGCGCCGACATCAAGGCGATGGCGGCCGAGTCGTACCAGAGCTTCTCGGCGCTCGCCGGCGGGTTGCAGGAGGCGCTGCGCGCACTGGCGCGCCTGCCCCAGCCGGTCATCGCGGCCATCACCGGCTACGCCCTCGGCGGCGGCTGCGAGCTCGCCCTGACCGCCGACTTCCGCTTCGCCGCCGCCGACGCCAGGCTGGGGCAGCCCGAGATCCTGCTCGGCATCATCCCCGGTGCCGGCGGGACGCAGCGGCTGCCGCGCATCGTGGGCGTCCAACGGGCGAAGGACCTCGTCTACAGCGGGCGGATGATCGACGCCGTCGAGGCGCACGGCATCGGCCTGGTCGACCGCCTGTGCCCCGCGGATGACGTCCTCGACCAGGCGCTCGAGCAGGCCCGCGCGTACGCGCGAGGGCCCTACGCGCTGCGCCTGGCCAAGCAGGCCATCGACCACGGCGCCGAGCTCGACCTCGACTCGGCGCTGCGCCTGGAGACGTCGTTGTTCACCGAGTGCTTCGCCACCGAGGACGCGCGCACCGGCATGCGCTCGTTCATCGAGGAGGGCCCCGGCAAAGCGGAGTTCTCCGGACGCTGACGAGCACCGGCGCCGCGTCGGGACAGGGCCATGCCCGGGCCACGGCGCGGGTCGGCGTCAGCGCGGGCTCAGCACGCAGAACTCGTTGCCCTCGGGATCGGTCAGCACCACCCAGGGCACGTCGTCGCCCTGGCCGACGTCCGCCGGTCCGGCGCCGAGCGTGCGCAGCCGGTCGACCGCGGCGGCCTGGTCGTCGCCGCGGGCCGGCGCGACGTCCAGGTGCACCCGGTTCTTGCCGGGCGTGGGGTCGGCGACCGACACCAGGTCGAGCGCCGGCGGCACGTCGTCGGGGTGGCGCAGCGTCGCGACCAGGTGGCTCGAGACGCTGAGGTTCCACCCACCGGCCTCGGCCCAGAACCGGGCCAGCCTGCCGGGCTCGCGCGCGTCGACCACGATGGCCTCGAGCGTCCCCGGCCCGTCGAAGCGCTGCTCCGGCGCCAGCACGCAGAACTCGTTGCCCTCGGGGTCGGCCATCACGATCCAGCTGACCTCGGACTGGCCGATGTCGGCGTAGGCCGCCCCGCGTGCGAGCAGTCGGTCCACCGTGTCGCGCTGCGCGCCGCTCGACGGGCTGTTGAGGTCGAGGTGCACCCGGTTCTTGCCCTGCTTGGCCTCCGGCACCGGCACGAACACGAGGGTCACGTCGTCGGTCTCCGGACGCCCCTCCGGAGCGACGGTGCACGCATGGTCGTCCGCGTGGACCACCCGCCACCCCAGCGTCTCGGCCCACCACCGTGCCTGCGCCCGATGGTCGAGGCAGTCGATGACGACGGAGACCAGCCGCGTGCCCATGGCCCGTCAGCTTCGCAGCACCCGCGGCGCCGACGCAACACGCCGCCCGGCATGGCGGGCCCGTCCCACCGGGTCCCTCCGGCTCCGACGCTAGGCTCGCGCCCATGCAGACCCGGACACTCGGAGGCACCGGCCTGCCGGTGACCCGCATTGGCCTCGGGCTGGCCGCCCTCGGCCGGCCCGCGTACATCAACCTGGGCCACGCGGAGGACCTCGACCACACCTACGACGTCGAGGCGATGCGGCGGCGGACGGCGACGGTGCTCGACGCCGCCTGGGACGCCGGGATCCGCTACGTCGACGCCGCCCGGTCCTACGGCCTGGCGGAGGACTTCCTGGCCTCGTGGCTCGAGGGCCGACCCACCGACCGGCGGCCGACGGTCGGGTCGAAGTGGGGCTACGAGTACGTGGGGGAGTGGAGCCTCGACGCCGACGAGCACGAGGTCAAGGAGCACTCGGCCGCGATGTTCCGCCGCCAGCGCGACGAGACGGCGGCGCTGCTGGGGAACGCCCTCGGCCTGTACCAGATCCACTCGCTGACGCTGTCGACCGGTGCGCTCGACGACGACGCCCTGCTCGGCGCGCTGGCCGGCCTGCGGGCGACCGGCGTGGCGGTCGGGATGTCGCTGTCGGGACCGGGCCAGTCCGAGACGCTCGAGCGCGCACTGGCCGTCGAGCGGGACGGCGCGCCGCTGTTCTCGGCCGTGCAGGCGACCTGGAACGTCCTCGAGCCGTCCGCGGGCGCGGCGCTGGCGGCCGCGCACGACGCCGGTCTCGGCGTGATCGTGAAGGAGGGTGTCGCGAACGGCCGACTGACGGCACGTGGCCCCGACGAGGCCGTGCGCGCCGTGCTCGACCCCATCGCCGCGCGGGAGCAGGTGACGGTCGACGCCGTGGCGCTGGCCGCGGTCCTGGCCAGGCCCTGGGTGGACGTCGCGTTGTCGGGCGTCTCGACGGTCCCGCACCTGCACGCCAACCTGCGCGCCTTCGACGTCGAGCTCACCGCCGACGACCACCGTGCGCTCGCGACGCTGGTCGAGCATCCGGCCCGCTACTGGGACCGTCGCAGCGCCCTCGAGTGGAGCTGAGCCCGCCGGGCGAGGGCCCCGCCGGGCGCACCGCCGACCTGTTACCGTCTGGTAGCCACGAACCGTGGAGGAGCCTGTGAGGATCATCTGCCCGATCAAGCGGGTGCCGGACACCGCTGCGACCAAGCACGTCGATCCGGCGGACCACACGGTCGACCGTGACCGGTCGGACCCGGTGCTCAACGCCAACGACGAGTGGGCGATCGAGGAGGCGCTGCAGATCGCCGAGCGCACGCCCGACTGCGAGATCGTGGCGCTGTGCATGGGACCCGACAATGCGGGCACCACCGTGCGCAAGGCGCTGTCGTACGGGCTGGACGGGGCGATCCAGATCACCGATCCCGCGGTGGCTGGCAGTGACGCGGCGGCGACCGCGCGGGTGCTGGCGGCGGCGCTGGCCGACACCGACTTCGACCTGGTCATCATGGGCAACCAGAGCTCCGACGCGCGGACGATGCTGGTCCCGGCGATGCTCGCGGCCCTCCTGGGGATCCCGGCCCTGACCTACGTCAAGGACCTGCAGCTCGACGGCGACGTGGTCACCGCGCAGCGCGAGACGCCCAGCGGCCACCAGGTCGTGCGCGCGACCGCTCCCGTGGTGGTGTCGGTCGTCGAAGCCATCAACGAGCCGCGGTACCCGACGTTCAAGGGGATCATGGCGGCCAAGAAGAAGACCGTCGACGTGCGCGACCTCGCGGCGCTGGGGGTCGACGCCGACCAGGTCGGCCTGGCGGGGTCGGCCACGGCGGTCCTCGACGTCAGCCCGCGGCCGCCGAAGGAGGCGGGCCGGGTCGTCACCGACGACGGGTCGGGGCAGGTCGGTGCGCAGGCGTTGGCCGACTGGCTGGTCGAGCAGAAGATCCTGTAGGAGGCCGCGCGATGACGGTGCTGGTGGTGGTCGAGCACGACGACGGATCGCTGCGCAAGGTGTCGGCGCAGGTCCTGACGGCGGCGCGTCGCACCGGGGACGACGTGCACGCGGTGGCGTGGGGCCCGGGGGCGCCCGCCGTCGCCCCGGCGGCGGGGCGGCACGGTGCGCGCGTGGTCCACGTGTGCGATGACGAGGTCGTGACGGCGTACGCGACGGGGCCGCAGGCGGCGGTGCTCGCCGCGGCGGTCGATGCATCAGGTGCCGATGTGGTCCTGTACCCGGCCGATCCCTTCCTCACCGACGTGGTCGCCACGGTGGCGGTGGCCCGGGACGGCGGGGTCATCACCGACGCCGTCGACCTGGAGGCCGGCGACGACGGGCTGGTCGCGACCAAGGCGATCTTCGGCGGCGACATGATCTCGCGGTGCCGGGTGCGCCCGGGGACCTTCGCGGTCGTCGGGGTCAAGGCGAACGCGTTCGCCGCCGAGCCGCTCGAGGGTGGCGGGCCGGCGGAGGTCGCCGGGCTCGACGTGGCGTTCGACGACACCGCGCGGCGGGTCGAGGTCGTCGACGTGGTCGAGCAGGCGTCGGGGGACCGGCCCGACCTGACCGAGGCGTCGGTCATCGCGGCGGGTGGCCGTGGCCTGGGCGACGCCGACGGATTCCGGTTGATCGAGCGGCTCGCGGACGCGCTCGGTGGCGCGGTCGGCGCCTCGCGGGCGGCGACCGACGCCGGCTGGTACCCGCACCAGCACCAGATCGGCCAGACCGGCAAGACCGTCGCGCCCCAGCTGTACATCGGGTCGGGGATCTCCGGGGCCATCCAGCACCGCGCGGGCATGCAGACCTCGCAGCTGATCGCGGCCATCAACTCCGACGCCGACGCGCCGATCTTCGCGATCGCCGACTTCGGGGTCGTGGGTGACCTGCACAAGGTCGTGCCCGCCCTGATCGACGAGATCGAGCGGCGCAGGGGCTGACGTCGTGGCCGGCAGACGGGCGTAGCGTGGAGCCATGATCTACCTCGACCACGCCGCCACCACGCCGCTGGCGCCCGAGGCGCTCGCGGCGATGCTGCCGTACCTGACCGACGACCACGGCAACGCGTCGTCGATCCACGCCGCCGGACGGGCCGCCCGGGCCGGCGTCGAGCGGGCGCGCGAGCAGGTGGCGGCGGCACTCGCCGTCGATCCGCTCGACGTGGTGTTCACCTCCGGCGGCACGGAGGCCGACAACCAGGCGGTCAAGGGCATCGCCTGGGCGGCCCGCGACGCCGGCGGCGGCGACCACGTGGTCACGACCGCGGTCGAGCACCACGCCGTGCTCGACGCCGTCGGCTGGCTGGGTGCGTCGCAGGGCTTCGAGGTCACCGTCGTGCCGGTCGAGGCCGACGGCGTGGTCGATCCGCAGCGCCTGCTGGATGCCGTGACCGACCGCACCGTGCTGGTCTCGGTCATGGCGGCCAACAACGAGCTGGGCACCGTGCAACCGCTCGACGTCATCGGCCCGGCTCTGGCGGACCGCGACGTGTGCCTGCACACCGACGCGGTCCAGGCCTTCGGCCGGGTGCCGCTGCGGCCCGACGCCTGGGGCATCGGTGCGCTGTCGCTGTCGGCGCACAAGTTCAACGGCCCCACGGGGGTCGGGGTGCTGGTGCTGCGCCGGTCGGTCCCGGCCACCCCGGTGCTGCACGGCGGCGGCCAGGAGCGGGGGGTGCGCTCGGGCACCTTCAACGCGGCGGGCATCGTCGGCTGCGGCGCCGCGGCGGAGCTGACCGCCGCGACGGCCACCACCGAGGTCACGCGCCTGCGGGCGCTGCGCGACACCCTGGTCGACGGGCTGTGCGCCCTCGAGGGGGTCGGGCTCAACGGCTCGCCGACCGCCCGGCTGCCCCACAACGCCCACCTGGCGGTGCGCGGCTGCGACGGCGAAACCCTGATGGCGGCCCTGGACCGTGTGGGGGTGTGCGCATCGGCGGGGTCGGCCTGCCAGTCCGGCGCCGCCGCACCGAGCCACGTGCTCGCTGCGGTCGGTGCCGCGGCCGACAGCGCGCACCTGCGGCTGACGTGCGGGCGGACGACGACGACCGACGACGTCGAGCGGGCGGTCGCGCTGATCCGCGACGCGATCACGCGGCTGCGCGACGCCGGTGGCGGCTACGTCTGAACCGCCGGTGCCGCCGGGCGGGGCCCGCCCGCGCGACGGCTACACCGACGCGGGTGCGTGGCGGCCGGATCCGGCGTCGCGGCCCCGGTCGCCTCGCAGAACGGGCTGGAACAGGCGTTCGATCCGCGGCTAGCATGGTGGCATGCGTGGTGATCGGGTCGAGGTCGTGGTCGACACCGGCGACGGTGTCCAGACCTTCGACGTGGTCGCCACGCGCAACGGCCGGCGCGTCGAGACGTCGGTCAGCCGCACCACCGTCGAGGTGGTCGAGGTCACCAGGGGCGGGACCGTCGTGCGCACCGCCCGCTTCATGGCCAGCCGCGTGGTCGCACTGGTCGAGCACCCGGCCGCCGAGCAGCCCGCCGCGCCGCCGCCCGGGGGTGGCGAGCAGCCGCTGACGCTGGCCCTGCCCGACACCGGCAGCTGACGTCCGCGGGGTGCCGTGCGTGCGGCGCCGACGTCCCCGGCGCCCGGCGCCTATCGTGGCGGCGTGCGCGTGCTGGTCGCCATGTCCGGCGGCGTCGACTCGTCGATGGCCGCGGCCCTGCTGGTCGAGCAGGGCCACGACGTCACGGGTGTGCACCTGAAGCTGGCCGACACCCCGTCGGGGCTGCCCGGCAAGGGGTGCTGCACCCTCGACGACGCCCGCGACGCGCGCCGCGTGGCCGACCTGCTGGGCGTCCCGTACTACGTGTGGGACCTGTCTGCGCCGTTCCAGGAGCGCGTGGTCGACGACTTCGTCGCGGAGTACGCCTCGGGACGCACCCCCAACCCGTGCGTCCGCTGCAACGAGCGGGTCAAGTACACCGCGCTGCTGGCCCGCGCGCGGGCGATGGGCTTCGACGCGCTGGCCACCGGCCACCACGTCAGGCTGCGCCGCGACGGCGCCAGTTGGCGGCTGCTGCGGGCGGCCGACGCGGGCAAGGACCAGACCTACGTGCTCTACATGGCGACCCAGGAGCACCTGGCACACACGGTGTGGCCCGTCGGCGAGCACCCCAAGCCGGCGCTGCGCGCCATGGCGGCGGAGCGCGGGCTGATCACTGCGCGCAAGCCCGACAGCCACGACATCTGCTTCATCCCCTCCGGTGATCTGGGGGCGTACCTCCGTCCGCGGCTGGGGGACCGCGGCGGGCCGATCGTCGGTCCGGACGGCACCCGGCTGGGCACCCACGACGGGGCGTACCGGTTCACCGTGGGCCAGCGCCGCGGTCTGGGGATCGCCGGCCGGGACGCGCCGCTGTTCGTCACCGCGATCGACGGCGACACCGTCCACGTCGGCCCGCGCGACGCGCTCGAGGCGGTCGAGGTGGTCGCGACCGACGTGACGTGGGTCGCGGGCGACCCACCGCCGTCGCCGCGGGTCACCGCGCAGGTCCGCTACCGGGGCGGGCCGCTGCCGGCGACGTGGGTGATCGACGAGCGCGGCCGGCTGCGGCTGCGGTTCACCGGCGAGCGCCCGGTCGGCGTGGCGCCCGGCCAGGCCGTGGTCTGCTACGACGGCGACGAGTGCCTGGGTGGTGGCACCATCGCCGCGGCCACGCCCGCCTCGACCACCGCGGTCAGGACCGCCGCGTCGAACCCTGCGGCCACGGCAGGCGCCTCCCGCAGGTAGGCGGCGATCGCGGCCGGCGTCATGCGGCGTGACTCGGCGAGCCCGGCGGCGATCGTGTGCAGGTAGGCATGCGCCGGCGCCCGCTGTGCCGGCGGCCGCGTGGCGGTGAAGGTGACGACCGGTGCGCCGTGGAGCGTGCCGCAGCGCACGATCAGCGGGTAGTTGCCGCGCCCCGCGACGACGTGGTCCCCGTCCGCGACCGCCGCGAGGTCGGTCGGGTCGGCGTCGCCGCCGTTCTCCTGCGCGTGGACGTCGGCGAACTGCTCGGCGGTGATGCGGTACGCCCGCGCCAGGGTGCGTCCGCGCCGCGCGGTGTCGACGAAGGCCATGCCCCCGCCCCAGGTGCGTGACGCACCGCCGAAGCGCAGCGGGAACGGCAGCTCGATCGCCCGGTCGCCGCTGGGCGGGGTCGAGTCACGCGCGCCCCGGTAGCGGCGACGCCCGCCGACGGGCGTGCCGCCGTGCAGGTAGCGCTCGAACCGGTGGCGCCACAGGTTCGACCCGTAGCCGGCGTACCACACGGAGCTCGACATCGCCCCCAGTGTGCCCGGCCGTCCCCGCGCGTCACTCACTACACTGCCGGGCGATGGACGACGCCGATCTTCGCCGCACGGTCGCCGAGCTGCGGGCCGAGCTCGAGCACCACCGGTACCGCTACTACGTGCTCAGCGACCCCGAGGTCACCGACGCGGAGTTCGACGGGCTGATCAGCCGGCTGCGCGCCATCGAGCGCGAGCACCCCCACCTCGACCACCCCGACTCGCCGACCCACAAGGTCGGAGCACCGCCCGCCGGCCCGTTCACGGCGGTCCGCCACGACCAGCGGATGCTGTCGCTGGACAACGTGTTCGACGCCGACGGCTTCCGCGAGTGGGCCGACCGCGTCGAGCGCAACCTGGAGGGCACCACGCCGCGCTGGACGTGCGAGCTGAAGGTCGACGGGGTCGCGATCAGCGTCCGCTACGAGGGCGGGGTGTTCGTCCGCGCCGTGACCCGCGGCGACGGCGACACCGGCGAGGACGTGTCGGCAAACGTCCGCACCATCGGCGGGGTGCCCGCGGCCCTCGCGCTCGACGATCCGCCGGCGCTGCTGGAGGTCCGCGGCGAGATCTACTACCCGGTGGCGGAGTTCGCGGCGATGAACGACGCCCGCGAGGAGGCGGGGGAGCCCCGGTTCGCCAACCCCCGCAACGCCGCGTCGGGCGCGCTGCGCCAGAAGGATCCCCGGATCACCGCGCAGCGGCCACTGGCGCTGCTCTGCCATGGCATGGGGGTCACCGAGGGGCTCGCGGTCGACGGGCACGCGGCCTACCTGGCCATGCTCGCCCGGGCCGGCCTGGAGGTGGCGCCCGAGACGCGGACCTTCGCGACCGTCGACGAGGTGGTCGCGTTCATCGGGCACTGGGGCGAGCACCGCCACGATCCCGCCTACGAGATCGACGGCGTCGTCGTCAAGGTCGACGACTTCGCCCACCAGCGGCGCCTCGGCTCGACCAGCAGCGCGCCGCGGTGGGCGATCGCGTACAAGTACCCGCCCGAGGAGCAGCGGTCGCTCCTGCTCGACATCGAGGTCAACGTCGGGCGCACCGGCAAGGTGACCCCGTTCGCCCGGTTCGAGCCTGTCCTGGTCGCCGGGGACCGAGTAATAGGTGCTCTGCATAAGACGGCGGCGCTCCGCGTCGAGCGTCTGCTCGGTGACCGCGAGGGCGGCGACGAAACGCTCCGGGGCACCCTCGCGCACGAGTGCCTCACG
>CAYVGE010000114.1:0-12717 GCA_964450395.1 uncultured Actinomycetota bacterium | reverse complement strand
AGCGCGACAAGGCCCACATGTTCGTCACCGTGCCGCGGGTCGTGCGGGCCGTGACGTTCGACGACGACGCGCTGGCCGACCTCGGCGGCGCCGACATCCACGCCCGAACCTCCGGGGTCGCCCACCTGGTCGCCGACGACGAGGCGCTCGCCCTGGACCTGACCCGACGGGTGCTGGACCACCTGCCGAGCTCGTGCTGGGACCTGCCGCCGACCGCCGATGCGCGCGACCCCGAGCCGATGCCCCGGGTGCCCGACGACCACCGCGAGCCCTACGACGTCCGGACGGTGATCTACGGGGTCGTCGACAGCGGGTCGTTCCTCGAACTGCACGAGCAGTTCGCGCCCAACGTCGTCGTAGGCTTCGCCCGCGTCGAGGGACGGTCCGTCGGCGTGGTGGCCAACCAGCCGCTGGTGCTCGCCGGCGGCCTCGACATCGACGCCAGCGAGAAGGCCGCGCGCTTCGTGCGGCTGTGCGACGCCTTCGGGCTGCCGCTCGTCACGCTCGTCGACGTGCCCGGCTTCCTGCCCGGCACCGGCCAGGAGGCCAGCGGCATCATCCGCAAGGGCGCCAAGCTGCTGTACGCCTTCGCCGAGGCGACGGTGCCGCGCGTGACCGTCATCATGCGCAAGGCCTTCGGCGGCGCCTACATCGTGATGAACTCCAAGTCCCTGGGCGCCGACGCGGTGTTCAGCTGGCCCGGGGCCGAGATCGCCGTCATGGGCGCCGAGGGCGCGGTGGACATCATCTACCGCCGCGAGCTCGCCGCCGACCCCGACCAGCGCCCGCAGCTGCTGGAGCGCTACCGCGCGGAGGCCATGGACCCCAGCGTCCCGGCCGAGCGGCTCAGCGTCGACGAGGTGATCGATCCCACCCAGACCCGCGGGCGCGTCGCCGCCACGCTGCGCGCGCTGGAGCGGTCGGTGCGGCCCGGGTACCGTCACGACAACCTGCCCCAGTGAGCCGACCGCCCGTGCGGGCGTGGGAGGAACCACCGTGCTGCTCGAGGACAAGCGCCTGCTGATCACCGGCGTGCTCAACGACGCGTCGATCGCGTTCCACGTCGCCCGCCTGGCGCAGGAGCAGGGCGCCGAGATCGTGCTGACGGGCTTCGGCCGCGGCATGCGCATCACCGAGCGCGTCGCCGGCAAGCTGCCCGGGCCCACCGACGTGCTGGAGCTCGACGTCACCGACGAGTCGCACCTCGAGCGGGTGGCCGGCGAGGTCGACCGGCGGTGGGGGCGCGTCGACGGCGTGGTGCACGCGATCGGCTTCGCCCCAGCCAGTGCCATCGGCGGCGACTTCCTGGCCACCCCGTGGGAGGACGTCGCCACCGCGGTGCACATCTCGACCTACTCGCTCGCGGCGCTGGCCCGGGCCTTCGCGCCGCTGCTCGCCGCCGGCGGTGGCGGGTCCATCGTCGGGCTGGACTTCGACGCCACCGTCGCGTGGCCGTCGTACGACTGGATGGGCGTCGCCAAGGCCGGCCTCGAGTCGTGCTGCCGCTACATCGCGCGGGACCTCGGCGCGCAGGGCACGCGGGTCAACCTGGTCGCCGCGGGCCCGCTGAAGACCATCGCCGCCCGCAGCATCGCCGGCTTCTCGACCTACGAGCAGGTGTGGGAGCGCCGCGCCCCGCTGGGGTGGGACACCGCCGACCCCGAACCGGTCGGCAGGGTCGTGTGCGCACTGCTGTCGGACTGGACCCCGGTCGTGACCGGCGAGATCGTGCACGCCGACGGTGGAGCGCACGCCATGGGCGCAGAGCTGCGCTGAGCCACGTGGGCGAGTCGCGGTTCCCGGATCCGCGCACCGCGCCCGCCGACGGGCCGCTGGCCTACGGCGGAGACCTCGAGGTCGCCACGCTGCTCGAGGCCTACCGCCGGGGCATCTTCCCGTGGCCCGGCGACGAGGTCGTGTGGTGGTGGTCGCCGGATCCGCGCGCCGTCGTGCCGATGGGCGGGCTGCACGTGTCGCGCAACCTGCGGCGCACGCTGCGGTCGGGGCGGTTGCACGTCACCAGCGACGCCGCGTTCCGACCCGTCATCGAGGCGTGCGCCCGTGGCCGCGACGAGGGCACGTGGATCACGATCGCCATGCGCGACGCCTACGAGCGGTTGCACCACGCCGGCCACGCGCACAGCATCGAGGTCTGGGACGACGACGGTGCGCTCGTGGGCGGGCTGTACGGCGTGGCGGTCGGCCGGGTCTTCTGCGGCGAGTCGATGTTCCACCGCGTCACCGACGCCTCGAAGGTCGCGATGGTGGCCACCATGCGCGTGCTCGAGCACGGCGGCTACGACCTGTTCGACGTGCAGCTGCCGACCGGGCACCTGACGTCGATGGGGGCGGTCGCCCTGCGTCGCGCCGACTACCTGGCGCTGCTGGCGGCGGGGATGGCGCGCCCGGCGCGGTGGGACCCTACGGCGGCCCCCGGTGGTCCCCGCCCAGCGTGAACGGCCTGTGCATGCACGCCACGCAGGCCTTCGCGTTGTCGACGTTCTCCCAGCTGACCCGCCACAGGCGGCCCTGGATGCCGCACACGGTCTCGCCGTCCCAGCGGCGCTGGATGTCGTCGGGCGGCGCGGCCAGGTGCTGGATGCGCTCGTCCAGCGGGTCCCACACCCAGATCACGTCGGCCATCGGTGCTGTTGCCTTCCACGTCGTGCGAGGCTCGCCGCCACGGGACGCAGGACCTCACGGGCGGCCGTTCGGTAGCGGGCAGTCTAGAGGACGCCGACCCGGCGCAGCCGCCACCCGGCCGCCCTGGGCGGGTGCCGACCGGACGCGTGTCGACGCGGGAGACCGGCGTCGCGTCGATGGTCGGGACCAGGTTGCTAACCTTCGGGCGGTGACTGTCGAGCCCATCACCGTGACGCCCTCCCGGGACGTCGGCCGCACGGTCTTCACCCAGACCTGGGCCCGGCTGGCGTTCCTGCACTGGGCCGTCGATCCGGGACGGGTCGCGCCCCACCTGCCGCCGGGCGTGCGGCCCGACGTCATCGACGGCCGGACCTACGTGGGTCTCATCCCGTTCTGGATGCAGGGCGTCGGGATCCTCGGTGGCCCGGCCGTGCCGTACCTCGGGTCCTTCTGCGAGACCAACGTGCGGCTGTACTCGGTCGACGGGTCCGGTCGGCGCGGCGTGGTGTTCGTGTCGCTCGACGCGTCGCGGCTGGTGCCCGTGCTGGTCGCCCGTGCCGCCGGGCTGCCGTACCTGTGGTCGCGGATGCGCTACCGGCGGCGTGGTGACGTGGCCGCCTACGCCTGCCTGCGGCGGTGGCCGGGGCCGCGCGGCGCACGCTCACACATCGAGGTGGCGGTGGGCGAGCCGATCGACGGTGGGCCGCTGGAGCACTTCCTGACGGCGCGCTGGGGGCTGCACGCGGCCGCGGGGCGTGGCGGCGGCGCGCTGTTCTGGCCCAACCAGCACGGACGGTGGCCGCTGCACGCCGCGACGCTGCGCCACCTCGACGACGAGCTGCTCGCCTCGGCGGGGTTCGGTGACCTCGCCGCGCGGCCGCCCGACAGCGTGCTGTTCTCACCGGGCGTCGACGTCCGGTTCGGTCCCCGGCAACGGGTGTGACAGCGGACGCACCGGTGGAGCGCCGGTGGCGGCCTGTGCCCGGACGTCGGGGAGAGCGGTCCGACGCCCGGGCGGGGTGACGCCGCGGCCACCGGGCGGGGAGGTCCGGTGACCGCGGCATCCGGTCGTGGTGCTAGGCGGCGACGTCGGCCGCGTCGTCGGCGGTCGGCAGGGCCGCGAGCAGCACCTGGTCGTAGCGCTCGGCGAAGGTGATGTCGAGCACGTCGCGGACGTGCTGGGGCACCTCGTCGAGGTCGTCGGCGTTGCGGGCCGGCAGGACGACCCGGCGCAGCCCCGCCCGGTGGGCGGCCAGCAGCTTCTGCTTGACGCCGCCGATCGGCAGGACGAGCCCCTGCAGCGTGACCTCGCCGGTCATGCCCAGGTCGCTGGCGACCGGCTGGCCGCGCAGCAGGCTCACCAGCGCCGTGGTCATGGTGATGCCGGCCGACGGACCGTCCTTGGGGATCGCGCCCGCCGGCACGTGCAGGTGGATGCGCGTGCGCTCCAGCACGTCGTCGGCCAGGCCCAGTGCGGCCGCGTTGGCCCGCACGAACGACAGGGCGATCTCGGCCGACTCGCGCATCACGTCGCCGAGCTGCCCGGTGATGGTCAGCCCGGGCTCTCCGGTCGTCCGGTTGGCCTCGATGAACAGCACGTCGCCGCCCATCCCGGTCACCGCCAGGCCGGTCGCGACGCCCGGCACGCTGGTGCGCTCGGCCACCTGCTCGTGGTGGACCGTTGGCCTGCCCAGCAGCTCGCCGACCTGATCGGTGTCGACCGTCACCGGTGCGGTGGCTGCACCCGTCGCGATGCGGGTCACGACCTTGCGGATCAGCTTGCCGAGCTGGCGCTCGAGTGTGCGCACCCCCGCCTCGCGGGTGTAGCCGTCGGCGATCGCGGTCAGCGCCGCGTCGGTCACCTCCAGCTCGTCGTCGCGCAGCCCCGCCCGCGACCGCTGCCGCGGCAGCAGGTGGTTGCGCGCGATCGCGACCTTCTCGTGGTCGCTGTAGCCGTCGAGCCGGACGACCTCCATGCGGTCGTACAGCGGCCCGGGGATCGTGTCCGCCACGTTGCCTGTCGCGATGAACAGCACCTCTGACAGGTCGAGGTCGACCTCGAGGTAGTGGTCGCGGAACGTGTGGTTCTGCTCGGGGTCGAGGACCTCCAGCAGCGCCGCGCTCGGGTCACCGCGCCAGTCGCTGGCGACCTTGTCGATCTCGTCGAGCAGGATCACCGGGTTCGTGGACCCGGCCTCGGCCAGCGCGCGGGCGATGCGGCCCGGCTGCGCGCCGACGTAGGTGCGGCGGTGGCCGCGGATCTCGGCCTCGTCGCGCACGCCGCCCAGGGCGACGCGGACGAACCTCCGACCCAGTGCCCGGGCGACCGACTCGCCCAGCGAGGTCTTGCCGGTCCCCGGCGGGCCGATCAGCGCGAGGATCGCGCCGGTGCCGCGGCCGGTCCCGGGTCCCAGCTCGCGCTCGGTGCGCAGCTTGCGCACCGCGAGGAACTCGATCAGCCGGTCCTTGATGTCCTCGAGGTAGGTGTGGTCCTCGTCGAGCACCTGCCGGGCCGCCGTCAGGTCGAGCTGGTCGTCGGTGCGGGTGCCCCAGGGCAGTTCGAGGATGCGGTCGAGCCAGGTGCGGATCCACCCGTGCTCGGGGTTCTGCTCGCCCATGCGCTCCATGCGGCGCAGTTCCTTGCCGGCGAACTCCCGCACGTCGTCGGGCATGTCGGCGTCGGCGAGCTTCTGCTCGTACTCGGCGATCAGGTCGCCGTCGTCGTCCTCGCCCAGCTCGGCGCGGATGGCGGCCAGCTGCTGGCGCAGGATCGCCTCACGCTGCGACCTGTCGATCTGCTCGCTCGTGCGCTTGTTGACCGAGTCCTGCACCTGCAGGTCGGCCAGCGTCTCGTTCGCCCACGCCAGGACCTGTTCGAGCCGCGCGGTCACGTCGAGGGTCTCGAGGAGCTCGACCTTGCGCTCGGTCGACAGGTCGGGGGAGTACAGGGCGGTGTCGGCCAGTGCGCCGGGGTCCCTGATCTCGGCGACCGCGGCCGCGACGCCACGGGCGCGGCGCAGCTCGAGGATCTGGTTGAGCACCGCGCGGTACTCGCGGGCCAGCTGGATCGTGCGCTGCGGATCCGAGTCGGTCGACCGCGCCGGCTCGATCGCGACGCGCAGCCCACCGGCCACGTCGCCCTGGCCCGCACCGATGCGGGCGCGCTCGACGCCGCGCACCAGCACCGCGCGGGCGCCGTTGGCCGCCCGCTCGTCCTGCTCGACGACCCCGATGGTCCCAATGCGCGCGTAGCGCCCGTCGACCTGCGGCACGAGCACCAGCCGCCCGTCGCCGGCGCGCGCGGCGTCGATGGCACCGCGGGCCTGGGCGCTGTCGGCGACCAGGTTCACGACCATCTGCGGCGCGACCACGCCGTCGGGGAGCGGCAGCAGTGGCAGCGCCGCCGTCATCACATCGTCCATTCCAGCCACCTTCGCTCGTTGCTTGCAACCAACAAGTTATCGGTGGTTTCGCGAGATGGCTCCTCGGACGAGGGTCGGCGGTTCGGTGCGTTGCCGGCCGTCCCCGCGCGCCCGCCCGACGGTGCCGCGGTCGTCAGACGACGATGCTGTCGTCGGTCTCGCCCTCGGCCAGCACCGCGCTGCACGTCGGGCAGTACCACCGCGCCTCGGCGGGGGTGCCGCAGGTGTCGTGGCGCAGCGGCTCACCGTCGCCCTCGGTCGCACCCCACTGGGCGAGCAGCCGCAGCGCGTTGCCCAGTGCATAGCCGCTCGCGGTCAGCTCGTACGCGTAGCGCGGTGGGCGCTCCTGGTACGCCTGTGCGATCACCACGCGGTGGCGCTCGAGCTGCTTGAGCCGGCTCGACAGGATGTTCGGCGCGATGCCCTCGACGCTGTCCTGCAGCTCGCCGAAGCGGCGCGGACCTTCCAGCAGCGCCTCGATCAGGAGCAGCACCCAGCGGTCACCGACCCGCTCGGCGGCGTGGACCAGGGGGGAGACGTCTGAGGTGCGCACGGTCCGCATGCTAGCGGCGGGCGGCGAGATCGGGGTTGCCGCGCCCGCCGTGCGATGGATAGTCTGTTGCAAGTCGCAAGTGACTCTGGTCGAGGAGCCGGCAATGACCAACCTGGATGGGCTCACCGAGGCCCTGCAGCAGATCGCATCGCGGGTGGGGCCCGCCGTCGTCGGAGTGGGGCACCGGCGCGGCACCGGCTCGGGCGTGATCGTCGCGAAGGACACCGCCGTCACCAACGCGCACAACGTGCATGCCGAGCGCGTGCTCGTGCGGCTGCACGACGGTGCCCGGCACGAGGCCACCGTGGTGGCGGCCGACCCCGACAGCGACCTCGCGGTCGTGCGGTTCGACACCGGCGACATCACCCCCGTCGAGTGGGCGGCCGACGGTCGGCCGGCGCTGGGCACCGCCGTGTTCGGCCTGTCGCGGTCGCGGTCCGGCGCGGCGACCCGCGTCACCTTCGGCACCGTCGCCGCCGTCGACCGGGGCTTTCGCGGGCCGCGCAACCGCCCCATCGCCGGCGCGTTCGAGCACACCGCACCGCTGGCGCGTGGCGCGTCGGGTGGTCCGGTGGTCGACACGTCCGGCGCCCTGCTCGGCATCAACACCCACCGGCTCGGCGAGGGCTTCTACCTGGCGCTGCCCGCCGACGACGCGTTGCGGCAGCGGATCGACGACCTCGCCAGTGGCGAGGTCCCCGAGCCACGCCAGCTCGGCGTGGCGCTGGCACCGCCGCACGTGGCCCGGCGCCTGCGCGCCGCGGTCGGCCTGCCCGAGCGCGACGGGCTGCTGGTCCAGCAGGTCTTCGACGACACGCCCGCCGCGGCCGCCGACCTGCGACGTGGTGACCTGATCGTCGCGGTGGACGGTGCGGACGTCGACAGCGTCGACGTGCTCTATACGGCACTGGCCCGGCAGGGGTCGACCATGTCGCTGCGGGTGGTACGCGGCAGCGACGAGCTCGACCTGACCGTCACCTTCGAGGGCTGAGGGCGCCGGCCGTCAGCGCCGCGGGCGCAGCCGCAGCGTCAAGACCTGGCCGGACCGGTAGCTCTCGACCAGCTCGGTGAACCCGTCGGGGCTCAACGGTGGGCGACCTCGTCGATGATCCCGGCCTCGACCGCCGTCCCCGGTGCGAGCAGCTCACCGCGGTCGAACGCCTCGTGCGCCTCGGCGGTGCTCAGGTTGCTGACGCCCGCCAGGCGGTCGGCGAGCCGCTCCCGGGCCACGTGCGCCTCGTCGGCGCGCAGCGCCAGGTCCGCGGCGGTGCCGTGGACGTCGTAGCGGTCGGCGATGCGCAGACCGACGCGCGCGGCCGGCCCCGCCGTGCGGGTGCCCGTGCCGCTGGCGAGCAGGACCGCCGCGGTGCCCCTGGCGCCGCCGATGCACCGGGTGTCGACGGGAGCCCGCATCAGGTCGAGCACGTCGAGCAGCCCCGTGACGGCCTCGACCGGTCCGCCGTCGCTGCTGATCAGCACCTCGACCGGCTCGGCCGACGTGCCGTCGAGCAGCATCAGCTCCGCCGACGCCCGCGTGCACGCCTCGTCGTCCAGCGGCCCGCGGACGAGCAGCCGGCGGTGGCGGCGGAGCCGCGTCGCCAGGTCATCGTCGGCGTCGTCCGGCGGTGGCCAGACGACGGTGGGGGAGGGGACCGGCGCCGGCCGCCCGGGTGGCGCCCCGGGCACCGGGATCTCCGGTGGCGGGTCGGCGGGGATCATGCGGCACCTCCGTCGTGGTCCGGTTCGGCGGGCGCGACACCGAACTGGACCGTGTGGTCGAGTGCGGCGGCGTAGCGCTGCAGCGTGGACAGCCGTGCGTCGCCGTGGCCGGCCTCGAGGCGGGCGACCGCCGACTGCGACGTGCCCATGCGCGCGGCGACCTCGGTCTGCGTCAGGCCCCGGGCCCGCCGGTGGTCGGCCAGCCGGGTGACGACCGTGTGGGGGTCCTCGTCGAGCTCGGCGAAGCCGGGGAACATCGATCGCCGGGGCGGTGGGGTGGTCTCGGACATGCCGCAAGGGTATACCACGTTCGATATACCCGCCGGCGTCTCGCGGGGATTTTATGCTTGACTTATATAAGTGTTAGCTTGTATGCTGTGGCCCATGCACGCGTTCGACGTCCTGGGCGATCCGGTGCGACGCCGGATCCTCGAGCTGCTCGCCGATGGGGAGCACACGTCGGGCGCCGTGACGGCCACCATCCGCGACGAGTTCGGCATCTCGCAGCCGGCCGTGTCCCAGCACCTGCGGGTGTTGCGCGAGCACGGGTTCGCCACGGTGCGGCCGGACGGAGCCCGGCGGCTGTACGCCATCGACGCGTCGCCGCTGCGCGACGTGGACGGCTGGCTCGACCGGTTCCGCGCCTTCTGGGAGCCCCGCTTCGACGCACTCGACACCGAACTGGCACGCGGCCGGCGGGAACGCCGCCTCGCGGCCGACGAGCACGAGGAGACCTGAGCCCATGATCGACATCGATGAGCACATCACCGCGGCGGACCGACGGGTCGGCACGCGCACGCTGGAGGCCGGCGAGGCCCGCGTGGTGACCATCGGCAGGACGTTCGCAGCGGACGTCGACGACGTGTGGGACGCGTGCACGAACCCCGAGCGGATCCCGCGCTGGTTCCTGCCGGTGTCCGGCGACCTGCGGGTCGGCGGCACCTACGCCCTCGAGGGCAACGCCGGCGGGACCATCGAACGGTGCGACCCACCGACGAGCTTCGCCGCCACGTGGGAGTACGGGGACGAGATCAGCTGGATCGAGGTGCACCTCGCGCCGGAGGATGGCGGCACCCGGCTGACGCTGGAGCACCTCGCGCACATCGACGACGAGCGGTGGGCGCAGTTCGGGCCCGGCGCCGTCGGGGTCGGCTGGGACCTCGCGCTGATCGGGCTGGCGCTGCACCTGGCATCGGGGGAGCAAGTCGACCCCGCGGAGGTCATGGCCTGGTCGGGCTCGGACGAGGGACGGACGTTCGTGGCCCGCAGCAGCGACGGGTGGCGCGAGGCGAGCGTGGCCGCGGGCACCGACCCCGGAGCGGCGCGCGAGGCGGCCGAGCGGACGACCGGCTTCTACACCGGGGTCGAGGCGGACCCGGCGGCGACCTGACCGACGCTCCGCACCTGCCGGCGCCGGGTCCCTCGTCTACGGTGTCCGGGCGCCCGTGCCCGTCGACGAAGGACCCGCCGTGTCGTCACCACCGTGGCTCGAGTGGGCCCGCGAGCTCGACGCCATCGGCAGGTCGGGGCTGTACTACAACACCGACCCGGCGTTCGACGGGAGCGCCTACGACGCGGACCGGTACCGCGCCGTCCGGCGCATCGCCGAGCAGATGCTGGCCGGCGGCTTCGAGGTCGACCCCGCGGCGGTGGCCGGGGCACTCGGTGACGACAGCGGACACATCACGCCCAAGGTCGACGTCCGCGGGGCGCTGTTCGACGGCGACACCGTGCTGCTGGTGCAGGAGCGCACCGATGGCCTGCGGTGGACCCTGCCCGGCGGTTGGGCCGACGTCGTCGACACACCGGCGCAGGCCGTCGAGCGCGAGTTCCACGAGGAGACCGGGCTGGAGGTCCGGGCGGTGCGCCTGCTCGCGCTGTTCGACCGCGACCGCCACAACCACCCGCCAGGCGCGCACCGCGCCTACAAGGTGATGTTCGCCTGCGAGCGGGTCGGCGGCGAGCTGCTGACCGCGACCATGGAGACCGTGGACCCGACGTTCTGGCCGGTCGACGACCTGCCGGAGCTGTCGACGGGTCGCATCACCGCCGAGCAGCTGCGGATGCTGCACGAGGTCAACGCCGCACCGGCCCGCCCCGCCCTGTTCGACTGAGCGGAACGCGTCGGCTGCGGCCCTGGGAATGTCCGTCGTACTGGGACCGTTGAGGGGCGCATGGACATCGGCGTCGTAGGCGCAGGCATGATCGGCTCGAACGTCGCCCGCCTGGCGGTCGGCGCCGGGCACGGGGTGGTGATCGCGAACAGCCGCGGCCCAGACACCCTCGCGGATCTGGTCACCGAGCTGGGGGAGGGCGCCCGCGCCGGGACGGTGCCGGAGGCCGCCGCGACGGACCTGACCGTCGTCGCCATCCCGCTGCGCGCCTACGCCCACCTCGATGCGCCGGCGTTCGACGGCTCGACGGTGGTCGACACCGGCAACTACTACCCCCACCGGGACGGGCAGATCGCCGAGCTCGACGACGACGCGACGACCTCGTCGCAGCTCGTCGCCACACGGTGGCTGCCGGGCGCGACCGTCGTCAAGGCGTTCAACACCATCTGGTACAAGGAGCTGACCGCGCGGGCCGACCGCGACGCCGAGTGGGGCGACCGGCTGGCCGTGCCGGTGGCGGCGGACGACGATGAGGCGATGCAGCGGGTGCTGCGGTTCATCGACTCGCTCGGCCTTGCCGGCGTCGACGCCGGTGGGCTCGCCGACACCCGTCGCCTCCAGCCCGGCACGCCGGTGTACACCGCGACGCTGACCCCCGGCGAGCTGCGGGATGCGTTGGCGCAGGGTTGATCCGAACACGTGTTCGTGAAGGAGCGGCGCGGTGGTCGACATCGTGGCCCGCCGCTGGCACGCTCGACAACCACACCGTCGCCTGCCTGGAGTGCATCGATGATCTATGCCTTCATCATCGAGCCGGTCGCGATCACCGTCCGGTACTGGGAGGAACGTGACGACGAGGTCGAGGGCGGCGCCCGCGTCGAGGTGCGTCGCGTGGCCGACGTCGTCGGCACGCGGCATCGTCCTGGCGCGGCCGGCTGGCGCATCGAGCCGGTCAGCACCGGCGGCCTGTGGCGCGCTGACATCCTGACGGTCATCAGCCGGCCCGGGAACGAGCCGCGGTACCACCACCATCCACGGTTCGAGGACGGCGATGTCGGCCCGCGGGTGTTCGACCCGCGGATGACCGCCGATCCCGTCGGGTTCACCCTGGAGCGGCTCGCCGACCTGCCGCGGGTGCTCGTGGCCGCCGGCGCGGCAGACCTTGCCGCCCACATCGACGGTGACGACCTGCGCCGCGCGCTGCCGGCGGTCCGCGCGGCGATCGAGGCGTGTCTCGGTCAAATGCCACGGGTGCCCGCGTAACCTCCGTCAGCGCCCATAATGATCGTTATGTAAACCGACCGTCTGAGGGCATGATCGTCCGCATCTGGCGGGGTTGGACCCGCACCGACGACGCCGACGCCTACCGCGAGTACATGGCACAGGTGGCGCTGCCCGGCTACACCGACGTGCCTGGCAACCTGGCCGTCTACCTGGTCTGCTGCCGAGAACCCGTCCGCATCGACGTGACCGCCGGCACGAAGGCGTCCACGGACACGTTCACCGCGGCCCGCGGCTGACGCCGCGTCGCTCGCGCCGGCGGTCAGCGCCGTGCGTCCTTGACGACGGCACCGTCCTTGACGATCATTGCCAGGCTCTCGGCGTCGCCCGGCCGTCGGTGACCAGGTCGGTCACCGACGGTCCGCGGCGGCGGTGGACTACATGTCCACGCACTCCCCTACCTCGATGGCCCCGCCGTCGGTGAGGATCGGGCAGCCCTTGGCCTTGGCGACCGCGTCGGACAGGTCGTCGGCGGCGATGATGCTGTAGCCGGTGACCCGGCCGTCATCGCTGACCGCTCCGCCCGGCGTGATCGATCGCACCGGTCCGAGCGGGTGCCCGCCGTCGACGACCGCGTCGCCGAGGTCGGCGAACCACGCGTTCCAGGCCTGCATGACGGCGGCGGCCGCCTCGTCGTTGTCGGGCGTCGTGCCGCCGGTGTAGGTCAGGTGGTACTTCGGCATCGCCAGCTCCTTCGTCGATGGTGGCCGGCGCGCACGGCAGCGCGCCGGCGGTCTCAGAAGGTGGTCGGACGACGTTCCCGCACTTCGACAGCGGTGCGCAGGAACCTGCGCCGTCGGCCGGGACCGGTGACCCGCCACGGCGTGATGATCGCGGACCGCCAGGTCGTGGACGTCTCCTACCTGGCACACCGCGCGGTCGCCGACGTGGCGAACACACCTGTCGTCCAATCTTGTCGCGGGGTGATCCGCCGCCGACTGCCCTCCACCACCACACCGGCCACCCCGACGACGCCGTCGTGCCC
>CAYVGE010000113.1:6125-12795 GCA_964450395.1 uncultured Actinomycetota bacterium | reverse complement strand
GGAGCCTGGTTCCACGAAACACGCACAGGAGCGGTGGCTACGCCCCCGCGCTCGCAAACTGGGTGCGGTACAGGGCGGCGTACAGCCCCTCGGCGTGGACCAGCTCGGCGTGGGTGCCCTGCTGGATGAGCCGACCGCGCTCGAGGACCAGGATCAGGTCGGCCCCGACGATGGTCGACAGGCGGTGCGCGATGACCAGCGACGTCCGCCCGGCGAGCGCCGTGCGCAGCGCCCGCTGCACCGCCGCCTCCGACTCGCTGTCGAGGTGGGCGGTGGCCTCGTCGAGGATCACGATCGCCGGGTCCTTCAGCAGCACGCGGGCGATCGACAGCCGCTGCTTCTCGCCACCCGACAGCCGGTAGCCACGCTCGCCGACCAGGGTGTCGTAGCCGTCCGGCAGCGCCGCGATCACGTGGTGGATCTGCGCCGCCCGGCAGGCGTCCTCCAACTGCTGGTCGGTGGCGCCGGGCGCCGCGTAGCGAAGGTTGGCCCGGACGGTGTCGTGGAACAGGTGCGGGTCCTGGCTCACCACACCGACGGCCGCCCGCAGCGAGGCGAGCGACACCTCGCGGACGTCGCGGCCGTCGATGCGGACCGCCCCACCCAGCACGTCGTACAGCCGGGGCACCAGCGCGGTCAGGGTGGTCTTGCCCGCGCCCGAGGGCCCGACCAGCGCCACGGTCTGGCCCGCCGTCGCGGTGAAGCTGACGTCGTCGAGCACCGTGGGGCCCCGCCGGTCGTCGAGGACCTCGGACCACCCGGCCTCCAGCGACGCCAACGAGCTGTCGGCCGCCGACGGGTAGGCGAAGCGGACGTGGTCGAAGGCCACCTCGCCGCGGGGATCGGTCAGCTCGACGGCGTCGGAGGCATCGGCGATCGGGTGCGGCAGGTCGAGGATCTCGAAGACGCGGTCGAAGCTGACCAGCGCCGTCAGCACGTCGACCGGCGCGTTGCTCAGCGCCGCCAGCGGCGAGTAGGCGGTGAGGACCAGCCCGGCGAACGCGACGACGTCCCCGACCGACATGCTGCCCGACAGCACGAAGCGCCCGCCGACCAGGTAGACGACGGCGGTGCCCAGGGCTCCGACCAGCGACATCGTCGCGAAGAACAGGCGCCCGACCACGGCGCTGCGCACGCCGACGTCGGCGACCTGCACCGCGCTGCGCCCGAAGCGGTCGGCTTCGGTGTCGTAGCGGCCGAACAGCTTCACCAGCGTCGCCCCCGCAACGTTGAACCGCTCGGTCATCAGCATGTTCATGTCGGCGTTGAGCTGCATCGACTCGCGCGTCAGCGCCTGCAGCCGCCGCGCGGCGAACTTGGCCGCCATCACGAACACGGGGAGCACCGACAGGACCAGCAGCGTCAGTCGCCACTCGAGCACGAACATCGACCCGACGGCGGCCACGACCTGCACGGTGTTGGCCGTCAGCGTGCCGAACGTGCCGGTCAGGGCGCGCTGCGCCCCGATCACGTCGTTGTTCAGCCGGCTGATCAGCGCGCCCGTCTGGGTGCGGGTGAAGAAGGCCACCGGCATCCGCTGGACGTGGGTGTACGCGCGCTGGCGCATGTCGGCGATCAGCCGCTCCCCGAGCCACGCCGAGTAGTAGCGCTGCGCGATCGAGAAGCCCACGGTCACCAGCGCAAGCACGACGAGGCCCAGCGCGTAGGAGCTGACGGTGCCCGGCACGTCCGGTGGGACGACCCCGTCGTCGACCCTGCCCAGCGCCGTGACGATGCGGCCGATCAGCAGCGGCGGCACGACCACGAGCGCCGAGGCGATGATGATCGTGATGATCAGGCCGGCCAGCCTGCCGCGGTGCTGGCTCGCGAACTCGCGCCAGACGCGGCGGATCAGGCCCTTCGGGAGCGGACGGTCCAGGTCGCCGTCGATGCCGCGCCGGACCAGCCCCACGTTCGGCATCATGCCGCGGCCCCCACCGAGGCGCGCGCTCACGCGGACGCCTCCGGGGGCGTCGGCGGGGCGGTGGCGGGGGCTGGGCCGGACATCTCCCATCCACGCTAGCCGTGCCCCCGGCGACCGGTGCGCCCCGCCACGCCCGCCGGCTCCGGGGAGCGGACCGGTCACATCGACGCCACCGCTCCCCGGAGCACGTGGGTCAGGCGTCCGCGGTGGCGGCCTCGAGCTCGTCGACCAGCGACTCCCAGCGCCGCTCCACCTCGGCGACGCGGTCGGTCACGACCGCGTGCTCGATGGTCAGCTCGCGGCCGGCCTCGGGGTCCTCGTAGGTCCCCGGGTCGGCCAGCGCGGCCTCGATCCGGGCCAGGCGCTGCTCGGCGCGCTCCAGGTCGGCCTCGGCCTCGGCGATCGCGGTCCGCAGGTGCTGGGTGCGGCGCCGCTGCTCGGCGGCGTCCCGGCGCTGCTGGCGGCGATCCACCACCGCCGACCCGTCCGCCCGCGTCGATGCGGACCCGCCGTCGCCGTCGGCCGCGACCGCACGGCGCTCCCGCCACGCCAGGTAGTCGTCGAGGTCACCGTCGATCAGCTCCGCCCGCCCGTCGCCGACGACGCAGACCACGTCGGCCGTCGTACGGATCAGCTCACGGTCGTGGGTGACCAGCAGCACGGTCCCGCCGTACGCGACCAGCGCGTCGGTCAGCAGCTCCCGGCTGGCGATGTCGAGGTGGTTGGTCGGCTCGTCGAGGCACAGCAGGTTCGCCGGGCCGACGACCAGCTTGGCGAGCGCCAGGCGGGCCCGCTCGCCACCGCTGCACAGCGCGACGCGCTTGTCCACGGTGTCGCCCGGGAAGCCGAACGCGCCAAGGATCGACCGCGGGTTGGTCGAACGGTCGGCCAGCGCGGCGTCGAGCTCGGCGAGCACCGTGCGGTCCAGGTCGAGCGCGTCGGCGTGGTGCTGGGCGAAGTAGGCGGGCTGCACGTGGTGGCCCAGCCGGCGCTCCCCCGCGTCGGGACCCTCGATGCCGGCGACGAGCCGCAGCAGCGTCGACTTGCCGGCACCGTTGGGTCCGAGCACGGCGACGGTCTGACCGCGCTCGACGACGAGGTCGACGGCGTCGAACACCCGCGTCGGCCCGTAGGCCTTCCCGAGCCCCGACAGGCGCACGACCTCCCGACCGGACCGGGGCGGCTCCGGCAGCGACAGGCGCAGCCGCGTGGTCCGCACTTGCGGCACGGCGATCCGCTCGACCCGCTCGAGCGCCTTGATGCGGCTCTGCACCTGCTTCGCCTTGGTGGCCTTGGCCCGGAAGCGGTCGATGAACTGCTCGGCCCGCTCGATCTGCCTGGCCTGCGCGTCGGCGGCGGCGGCCAGGCGTTCGCGTTCGGCGTCCCGCTCGGCGACGTAGCGGGTCCAGCCGCCGGCACCGACCCGGTGGCCCCCGGCACCGTCGAGCTCGAGGATGTGGGTGGCGACGCGGTCCAGGAACCAGCGGTCGTGGCTGACCGCGACGACGGCTCCGTCGTGCGCGGCGACGTGCTGTGCCAGCCAACCGGCGGCGTCGAAGTCCAGGTGGTTGGTCGGCTCGTCGAGCAGCAGCACGTCGGGCACGCGCAGCAGCAGGCGCGCCAGCGCGACCCGCATCATCCAGCCGCCCGAGAGGGTGGCGATGTCGGCGGTCATGTGGCCGTCGTCGAAGCCGAGGCCGGCCAGCACCTTGCGCGCTCGGGCCTCCAGGCCGTAGCCCGACGCACTTGCGAACCGGTCCGACGCGGTCCCGTAGCGCTGCAACAGGGCCTGCTGCTCGTCGCCCTCCGGCGTGTCGGCGATGCGGGCCTCCAGCTCGCGCATCGACCGCTCGAGCCCGGTGACGTCGGCGGCGCCCTCGAGCACCGCGTCGAGCACGCGTTGGCCGCGGACGCCGGTGACGTCCTGCCGCGAGTAGCCGATCGTCACGCCGCTGACGCGCGTCACCGTGCCACCGTCGGGCTCGTCGTCGCCGGCGAGCAGCTCGAGCAGGGTCGTCTTGCCCGAGCCGTTCGGCCCGATCACGCCGAGGCGGGTGCCCGGCGACAGCTGCAGGTCGAGGTCGCGCAGGAGCACCTGCGCACCGTGGGCCCGCGACAACCGGTGGGTGGACAGCACGCCGCGCAGCCTAGCGACGCGGGCGGGACCGGGCGCGGCGTGCCGCCGGGGGTGGGCACTAAGCTGCTCAGACATGGACCTGATCACCCCCCACTTCTGGATCGGCTTCACGCTCATCTCGCTCTGGGCGGTCGTGAGCGGCTGGGCGTTCGCTCTGCGCCTGCTGCCCTACGACGAGACCCCGACGTTCTGGCGCTTCGTGTCGATCGCCCAGATCCTGCTCGTGATCCAGCTGCTGATCGGGCTGGTGCTGCTCGTGCTGGGCGGCCGCCCGGGCGACGGCAGCACCTTCATCTACATCTTCCACCCGCTCTACGGCATCGTGTTCCCGCTGGCGACGCTCTTCTACGCCCACAAGTGGGCCCGCGACGGCCGCTACGACCCGCACGCGGCATTCGCGGTGGCGGGCCTGGTGATCTTCGGCCTGAGCTCCCGCGCGATGATGGTCGGGTTGGGCCTGTGACCGGAGCCCGGGCAGCGGGCTCCCGCACCGGGGAGCTCCACAACCACGTTGACCGAACAACCGGGCGACCAGATGAGGCACACTGGGAGGGATAGCATCCGCGTCACCCGGCATCGCGGCGACCGCGCCGCCACGAGGGGTACCTGCCAGTGGCACCACTAGCTGGATCCGCATGGGGGCAGCGAGCGCTCGCCGCAGCGCTTGCGCTGATCGCCATCCCGATCATCCTGTCGATCTCGGCCTTCTGGCAGCAGGCGCCGATCACGGAGGGCGAGGGGTCGCCACGCACCGTGCTCGCCCCCGAGCCCATCCGCGTCGACGACCCCGAGGCGACCGACCGGGAACGGCGCAACGCCGCGGCCAGCGTCGAGCCGACCGTGGTCGCCGATGTCGAGGCCCGCGCCGCGATCATCCAGGACGTCGAGGACACCTTCGCCCGGGTGCGGCAGGCGCGGGAGCCCAGCAGCGGTGAGGACGGGGCCCTCGACGTCGAGGAACAGGTCGACGGGCTGGTCGACTCGCTCGACGGGCTGAGCCGCAGTGCGATCCGCGACCTGGTCGAGCTGAGCGACGACGAACTGGCGCTGACCGAGTCGCACGCCCTGCAGACCGCACGCGAGCTGGCGACCAGGCCGATCGGCGAGGACGAGGTCGAGCAGGCCAGGGGCCAGATCGACGGGCTGCTGGCCGTGCTCAGCTTCCCCGACGACGTGGGGACGACAGCGGTCAAGCCGATCCTCGAGCAGGCGCTGCAGCCGACCGTCCGCGTCGACGAGGAGGCGACCGCCGCCCAGCGGGAGGCTGCGTCCGCGGCCGTGGCACCGCTGCAGAAGACGTTCGCGCCCGGTACGCCGATCGTGCAGGTTGGCGAGCAGGTGTCGGCGGTGCAGATGGCCGCGCTGCGCTCGCGAGGTCTGCAGGGCGCCGACCCCCGGCTGACGGTCGTGCGTTCGCTGGCGCTGACCCTGGTGGTGACCGCCAGCCTGGCGTTCTACGTCCGCGCCTACCGGCGGTCGGTGTGGGACACGCCGCGCCTGCTGGTGCTCCTGTCGGTCCTGGCGGTGCTGTTCGTGCTGTCGCTGCAGGCGGTCGTCATGTTCGCCGACGACACCGGGCCGCTGGTGTACCTGCTTCCGGCCGGCGCGTTCGCGATGCTGACCACCATCCTGTTCGACCCTCCGGTCGGGGTCCTGGTCACGATCCCGATCACGTCGTTCGTGGCCTTCATGATCCCGTCGCGCCCGGGCCTGACCGCGTTCGCGGCGCTCAGCTGCCTGATCAGCGTCCCGCTCGTGTCACGGCTGTCGGCCCGCGGCGCCCTGCGCACCGCCGCCTGGCGCTCGACGCTGGCCTACGGCGTGCTGGCCGCGGTGGTGACCGCCGCGTTCAGCGAACCCAACGACGTCGCCGTCGCGGCGCTGGCCGGCCTGGGCAGCGGCATCCTGTCGGCCGTCATCGTCAACGCCACGTTGCCGTTCCTCGAGTCGGTGTTCGGTGTCCTGACGGCGACGAGCCTGCTGGACCTGGCGGACCGCAACCACCCCCTGCTGCGCGAGCTCGAGCAGAAGGCGCTGGGCAGCTACAACCACTCGATCGAGGTCAGCAAGATGACCGAGCGGGCGGCCCGCGCGGTCGGGGCCGACAGCCTGCTGGCCAGCGTCGCCGCGCTGTACCACGACATCGGCAAGGTCCAGCGGCCGTACTTCTTCGTTGAGAACCAGTTCGGCATCGACAACCCGCACGACAACCTCGAGCCGGACGTGTCCGCACGCATCATCAAGGAGCACGTCACCGACGGCATCGAGATCGCCCGCAGCTACCGCATGCCCGCCGAGATCGTCGACGGGATCCGCACCCACCACGGCACCACGCTGGTCGGCTACTTCTTCCGCAAGGCGGTGAACGCGGCACCGGAGCACGGCACGGTCGACGAGGCGCGCTTCCGCTACGAGGGCAGGAAGCCGTCGACGCGCGAGATGGCCATCCTGATGCTGGCCGACTGCTGCGAGGGCGCGACGCGCGCGGCGGCGCTGGCCGACCGCAACCTGACCCGCGAGGCGATCACCGACATCGTGACCGGCCTCGTCGACGACCGCGTCGAGGACGGCCAGCTCGAGGAGGCCAACATCACCTTCCGGGAGCTGCG
>CAYVGE010000113.1:894-6025 GCA_964450395.1 uncultured Actinomycetota bacterium | reverse complement strand
ACCGCGTCGAGGACGGCCAGCTCGAGGAGGCCAACATCACCTTCCGGGAGCTGCGCACGGTCCGCGAGTCGTTCATCGAGTCGCTGTGCTACGTCTACCACCCGCGCATCACGTACCCGGAGCTGCGCCCGCGCGGGACCACCGTCGGGCGCCAGAACGCCCCGGACAGCGGCGAGCGCACCACGACGCCGGGCGGCGCCGCCAACGGCGTGCGGGCCGGGACGTCCAACGGCACCAGCGCCCCGGCATCACGGACGCCGCGTTGAGCCGCCCGCGCCGGACGCCACGACCGCGGTCGTGGCACGAGGCGTGGTCAGCTCAGCGCGTCAGGCGGAAGTCGAGGTCGGCGGGGACGTCGTCGATGTCCATCTGCGCCTTCTGCAGCTTGCCGGCGTAGTCCCAGTTGACCGACTGCCAGCGGGTGAACTGGTCGAGCACCCACATCCCGGACAGCCGGCTGCCGTTGCCCGACCGCCGGTTGCCGCCGAACGGCAGGTGCGCCTCGGCGCCCGACGTCGAGTTGTTGACGCTGACCATGCCGGCGGAGATCCGCTCCCGGAACCGGAAGACGGTCGTCGGGTCGTTGGTGTAGATCGCGCTCGACAGCCCGTAGCCGTGCCCGTTGGCCAGCTCGATCGCCTCGTCGAGGTCGGCGCAACCCATCACGCCGACCAGCGGGCCGAAGGTCTCGGTGCGGTAGAGCTCGTCGCCGGGGCGCACGCCGGCCACGATCGTCGGGTGGCAGAAGATCCCCGCCGTGGGGTCGCCGACGAAGCCGGCACGGGGGTTGTCGGCGGTGATGCGCCCCACGCCCGTCGAGCCGCTCGTGTGGTGGTGCTGCCCGATCAGGTCGAGCCAGCCCTCGAACCGCTCGGCGAAGCGCGCGTCGAGCATCGGGCCGTACAGCACGTCCTGCATCGGGTCCCCGATGGCGGCCTGCTCGACCGCGGCGGTGAAGCGCTCCAGGAAGGCGTCGTGGACGTCGGCGTGGACGATCGCGGTCCCCAGCGACGTGCAGCGTTGGCCGGCGGTGCCGAAGCCGCCGAACAGGGCGCCCTCGACGGCGAGGTCGAGGTCGGCATCGGGCATGACGACCATCGGGTTCTTGCCGCCGAGCTCCAGGCACGGCTGCTGCAGGTGGCGCCCGCACAGCGCGCCGATGTCCTCGCCGACCGCGCTCGATCCGGTGAAGCCGACCTTGTCGACCAGGCCCGCGTCGAGCGCGCGCTCCAGACCCGTGAACGTGTCCTTGCCATCGGCGAGCACCAGGTTCGCCACGCCGTCGGGCAGCCCGCCGTGCACGAACAGCTCGAACAGCGCGTGTCCCGACGCGGCCGCGTACTCCGCGGGCTTCCACACCACGGCGTTGCCGCACAGCAGCGCCGGCACCAGGTACCACGAGGGCACGGCCACCGGGAAGTTGCCGGCCGTGATGATCGCCGCCACGCCGACAGGCATGCGGAAGGTGAACAGCTGCTTGTCGGGCATCTCGCTGGGCACCGTCTGCCCGTAGAGCCGGCGGCCCTCCCCCAGGAAGAAGTCGCAGGTGTCGATGATCTCCTGCACCTCGCCGAGCGCCTCGGTGTAGGGCTTGCCGATCTCGTCGGTGACGAGGCGGGCCAGTGCCTCCTTGTTGGCCTCGACGATGCGGCCGATCTGCTGGACCACCCGCCCGCGCCGCGGCGCCGGCGTCGCCGCCCACTCCCGTTGGGCGGCGCGGGCGGCCTCGCACGCGGCGACGAAGGTCGAGGCGTCGCCCAGGTCGACCTCGGCGACCGTCTCGTCGACCCGTGACGGGTTGACGTTGGTGCGCAGCGCGCGGCCGCCCGGCTCGGCGCTGCCGGCGATGATCGAGCTGACGTGCATGCGGGGCTCCGAGCGCGGGCGGTGACAGGTGCGCCGCACACGATGCCGCGCCGGGGACCCGTCGTCCAGGCTCCGGAGTGCGCCGCCCGGCGCACCGCGTCGTCGTCGGGTGCCCCCCGGCCGACGCCCGTCCGGGGATGCACGGCACGGATCCTCGATGCGTGTGAGGGATCGTCGCGGGGGTGCGGGGCGCGGTCGATCGGTGGCTCCAAAGGGATTTACGTGCTCGAAATGCACCGCAAACCTCGGGGCCACGTAGCGACCGTAGAGTTCCGTTCGTGCAGGTCGCCCACCCTCGCCCGTGGGGACGCTCCACGGTCGCGACCTGCACGTCGCAACGCTCGCGGCGGCTTCTTCGGCTCGGGCCCGCCGCAGCGGTGCGCTTCTGCCTGCCCGCCCGCAGCCGCACGACGGCGTCCGTGCGCCGGTCGACGGACGGAGCCCGGGGCACGACGGGCGGGTCCCTCCGGGGCCCCCGGCTAGCGCCCGGTGGGTCCGTGCTGCTCGGGCCAGACGGCGTGGCCGGTGTCGGCCGCCGACAGCAGGTCGACGTGCATGGGCACCACCCGGACGGTGAAGCCGTACTCCCCCGCCCGGTCGCACGAGAACCAGGCCGTGTACCGCACACCCTCGCGGGTCATCGGTTGCACCAGCGGGCGCTCGATCTCGCCGTCGGCGTTGACGGTGCCGTGGACCACCTCGACGCGGACGTCACCGGCGGTCAGCGGCCCGAGGTCGATGGTCGCCTGCACGTCGCGACGGGCGCCGACGGCCGTGGCCGAGTCCTCCGCGGTCACGTCGGTGATGCGGACCTGCGGCCAGTCGCGGTCGATGCGGCCCCGCCACGCCGCGAGGTCCCGGGCGCGGGCGTGGTCGTCGTCGGTCAGGGTCCGCGCCCGCTGCGCGAGCGGCATGTACAGGTCGGTCGCGTACTCGTGGACCATGCGAGCGGCCAGCACACGCGGACCCAGCGTGCGCAGCGACCGGCGGGCGCGCGACAGCCAGCGCCGCGGCAGCGGGCCCGCGGAGCGGTCGTAGAACAGCGGGACGATGCCGTGCTCGATCACGTCGAACAGCGACTGCGCGTCGGCGGCGTCCTGCTGGCCGACGTCGTCGATGTCGTCGGCGCTGCCGATGGCGAAGCCGTTCTCGCCGTCGAACATCTCGTCCCACCAGCCGTCCAGCGTCGAGCAGTGCAGGGCGCCGTTGAGCACGGCCTTCTGCCCGGACGTCCCGCACGCCTCGTGCGGCCGGCGCGGCGTGTTGAGCCAGATGTCCACCCCGGCGTACAGCGCCCGGGCGATGTCCATGTCGTAGTCCTCGACGAACACCAGCCGCGTGCGCAGGTCGGGGTCGGCGCCGAAGTGGACGAGCTGGCGGATCAGGTCCTTGCCGAGGTCGTCGCGCGGGTGGGCCTTGCCGGCGAAGATGAACTGGACCGGGCGGTCGGTCGACAGCAGCAGCCGGCGCAGCCGGTCGGGCTGGCGCAGCAGCAGCGTGCCGCGCTTGTACTCGGCGAACCGCCGCGCGAAGCCGATGGTCAGCGCGCCGGGGTCACCGATCTCGTCGGTCCAGCCCAGCGAGGCGGCGCGCACGCCCCGCCGCAGCTCCTGGGTGCGCACCGCGTGACGGACGCGTGTCAGCATGCGCTCCCGGGCCCGTTCGCGGGCGCGCCACAGCGCGTCGTCGGTGATCTCGTCGACCCGGTGCCACGCCTCGGGGTTGTCAGGCCAGTCCGGTGCGAGGTGCCGCTGGTACAGCGCGGTCATCTCGGGACCGATCCAGGTGTGGGCGTGCACGCCGTTGGTCACCGAGGTGATCGGCGTCTCGATCGCCGGCAGGTCGGGCCACAGGTCGCTGAACATGCGCCGCGAGACCACGCCGTGCAGCTGCGACACGCCGTTGGCCAGCGCCGACAGGCGCAGGCCCATGACGGCCATGTTGAACAGCTCGTCACCGCCGGGGTGCTGCTGGCCGATCGCGAGCAGCCGGTCGATGCCGATGCCGCACGCCGCGGCCAGGTCCGTGAAGTACCGGCGCATCAGCTCGGCCGGGAACTTGTCGATGCCGGCAGGTACCGGGGTGTGGGTGGTGAACAGCACCCCGGCGCGCGCCGACTCGACCGCCTCGTCGAACGACAGGCGTCCCTCGGCGATGAGCTCCCTGACGCGCTCGAACTGCAGGAAGCCGGCATGGCCCTCGTTGGAGTGGAACAGCACGGGGACGACGTCGACCTCGCCCATGGTGATCGCCAGGCGCAGTGCCCGCACGCCGCCGATGCCCAGCACGATCTCCTGGCGCAGGCGGTGCTCGACGTCGCCGCCGTACAGGCGGTCCGTGACGTTGCGGTCCTCGGAGGCGTTGCGCGGCAGGTCGGTGTCCAGCAGCAGCAGCGGCACCCGTCCGACGTCGGCCTTCCAGATCTGGCAGGCCACGGGCCGTCCCGCGAGCTCGACGGTGACCGTGGCGGGCTCGCCGTCGGCCTCCAGCCGCCGCAGCGGCAGGGTGTTCGGGTTGAGGTCGGGGTACTGCTCCCGCTGCCAGCCGTTGGCGTCGAGGTGCTGGTGGAAGTAGCCGTGCCGGTACAGCAGCCCGACGCCGACCAGGGGGATGCCCGCGTCGCTGGCGGCCTTCAGGTGGTCGCCTGCCAGGATCCCCAGGCCCCCGGAGTACGTCTGCATGACGTGGGTCAGCCCGAACTCGGGCGAGAAGTAGGCCGTCGGCGGGAGCGGCGGGTCGTAGGCCGACGCCCAGCCACCGCCGGCCAGGTACGCGTCGAGCTCGCCGTCGACGCGGGCGAGGCGTGCCAGGAACGCGCTGTCGGACGCCAGGGCCGAGATGCGTGCGGGGTCCAGCGCACCCAGCAGCGCGACCGGGTTGCGGGTCGCCTCCCACAGGTCGGGGTCCGCCCAGTGGAACAACTCCCGGGTCGACCGGTCCCAGGCCCACCGCAGGTTGGTCGCCAGCCGCACCAGCGGCCGCAGCTCTGCCGGCAGGGACGGGCTGACCTGGAAGGTGCGCAGCGCCGGGATCACGGGCGGCACCCGGCCGGACGGTGGTCTGCGGTCACGTGGGATCTCCTGCACGTCGACGACGCCGGCGTCCAGCGGCGGGCGACCGGCCGGCGCCCGGTCCGCGCGCCGACGCCACAAGATATCTGTCCGGCGCAGCCGGTCCACCGCGTGCTTCGTGGAACCAGGCTCCGCGAACATCTGTCCGGCGCAGCCGGTCCACCGCGTGCTTCGTGGAACCAGGCTCCGCGAAC
>CAYVGE010000113.1:0-794 GCA_964450395.1 uncultured Actinomycetota bacterium | reverse complement strand
ATCTGTCCGGCCTTGCTACGGTCGGACCCCACCGGCGCCCGATGGCGTGCGCCGACGGCGCGGTCGACGAGATCGGTGCGGATAGGCTGCCCGCCCCCGCGGGTAAGCCACCATCAGGTGGCCATCTGTTGTGCCGCGGAACCGCCGCACCGCGGAATCCCCCTCCGGAGGTCCACGTGAAGAACCGGGTCGTCATCTCAGCCGTCACGCCGTCGATCGAGGGCGGACGCTACGCCTCCAAGGCCGTCGCCGGCGACGACGTGATCGTCGGCGCCGACATCCTCCGGGAGGGCCACGACCTGCTCGACGCGTGCATCCGATTCCGGGGCCCCGATGACGACCGCTGGCGTGAGGCCCCGCTGCGGCTCGACACCAACGACCGCTGGTACGGCACCTTCCACGTCGACGCGATGGGCCCGTGGCGGTTCACCATCATGGCGTGGACCGACCACTACCGGACGTGGCTGCAGGGCGCCGTCAAGAAGGTGGCGGCCGAGGCCTCCGACGTCGAGCTCAGCCTCGCCGACGGCGCCGATCTGCTCGAGCGCCGCCTGGCGCGACTGCCGAAGGCCGCAAAGGTCGTCGTGACCGAGGTGATCGACGTGCTGCGTGGCGACGCGCCGGCGACCGAGCGGGTGTCCGCGGCCGCCGACGACGACCTGCTGGCCCTGCTCGACCGCCACCCCGAGCGGCTGGACCGCACGATCTCGCGGCCCGAGCTGCCGGTGTGGGTCGACCGCGAGCGCGGCCGCTTCAGCGCCTGGTACGAGCTGTTCCCGCGTTCCTACGGCGCG
>CAYVGE010000112.1:0-12873 GCA_964450395.1 uncultured Actinomycetota bacterium | reverse complement strand
GGGTCGCCACCGCATAGCCCGGCGGCAGGCCGAGCTCGGCACGCGCCCGGTCGGCGTCGAAGCGGCCCAGGTTGGCCAGGAGGGTGTCGATCATCGGGTTGCCGACCAGGTGCATCGTCGCGGGGTCGGCGCCCTCGCGGGCCAGGTTGGCCAGGCCCTCGGGGCTGGTGACGAACAGCAGGTCCGACAGGCTGTCGGTGACCCGCCGGTTGACCTCCTCGGGCATCCCGGCGTCGAAGCTGCGCAACCCCGCCTCGACGTGGGCCACCGGCAGCTGCAGCTTGGCGGCGACGAGCGCCGCCGCAAGCGTGGAGTTGACGTCGCCGTAGACGACCACCAGTGCCGGCCGCCACGCGGTCAGCTCGTCCTCGAGCCCCGTCAGCAGCGCCGCGGTCTGCCGGGCGTGCGAGCCGGAGCCCACGCCCAGGTTCACATCCGGCTCCGGGAGGCCGAGCTGGTCGAAGAACACGTCGGACATCGCCCGGTCGTAGTGCTGCCCAGTGTGGACCACCCGTTGGGTCGCGCCGTCCGCCGAGAGCGCGCGGATGACGGGCGCGGCCTTCATGAAGTTCGGGCGCGCGCCCACGACGTGGAGGATCAGGTGGTGCATCGGTCGGCCCCTGACGACGGGTCGGGTCCGGCGGCGCCGGTCCACCGCGTCGCCGTGGCGGGCCCCACCGGCGGTCGTTGGCCGGTGACGCCGTCCACCGCGCGCGTCGTGGCACCGGGCTCGACGAACATGTGACTGGCTGTCGCGGCAGGCTAGCGCTTCGTCACGTGGCAGACTCGCCCGCATGCCTCGACCGCTCCCGGCACTGCTCCGGCGGCTGCTGCGCGCGCCCCGTGCCACCGCCGGACCGGTGCTCTGGCGCGTGCGCCACGATCCGGTGTGGGTCGCGCTCAAGGGCGCGGCGGCCGTCCCCGCCCACCGGCGGGCGCGGCTCGCCCGCGGCCTGCTGCGGGCGGCCCGGGCGATGCTGCACCGCCGGCCCGCGAACGCGGTGGCGGGCGTGGCCGCCGGCTTCGCGCTGGTGCAGCTGGGCAGGGACGACCGCCTCGACGCGCTGGTCGCCGAGCGCCACGCGGTGGCGGGCCGTCGCGAGCGGGTGGCGCTGGCACGGCTGCTCGCCGACGCGGACGCGCCGCAGCCCGCACTGCGCCTCCTGGTGGGGACGGCGCCGACGCGGGCCGCGCTGGACGCCCGCGGCCGGGCCCTGGCCGCCGCCGGCGACCTGCGCGCGGCCGAGGAGACGCTGGCGCACGCCGCCGCCATGGGCAGTCGCGCCGCGGGCGCCGAGCTCGCCCGGGTCCGCGCGGGGCTGCGTGCGCTGTCGCCGGCCTGGGCCCCACCGGTGCCGGCCCTCGCCCCGGCACAGCCGGTGCCCGGCCGGGTGCTGCACGTGCTGAACAACTCGCTGCCGCACACGGTGGCCGGCTACACCGTGCGCACGCACCGCGTCGCGCAGGCACAGCGGTCCGCGGGGCTCGACCCGGTCATGGTCACCCGACCGGGCTACCCGGTGCTGCAGGGCGTGTTCGACGCGGCGCCCACCGACAGGGTCGACGGCATCACCTACCACCGGCTGGCCGCCACGGGCGTCGCGCGTGGCGGCCCGGCGGCGCTGGTGCAGGCGACCGTCGACCGCCTGGCGCCACTGCTGGACCGCCACCGCCCGGCCGTGCTGCAACCGACGTCGCCTTACGAAAACGCCCGCGCCGCGCTGGCGGTCGGCGCCGCGGCCGGCATCCCGGTCGTCTACGAGGTGCGCGGCTTCCTCGAGGAGACCTGGCGCTCGCGCCACGGCGCGGACGCCGACGCCACCGACCGCTACCGGCTGACGCGCGCCATCGAGGGCTGGTGCATGCGGCACGCCGACCGGGTGGTGACCCTCGGCGAGGCGATGCGCGACGACATCGTCGGTCGCGGCGTCGACCCGGACCGCGTCCGGGTCATCCCCAATGCCGTGGACGCCGACGACTTCGTGCCCCGGCCCGCCGACCCGGCGCTGCGCGCCGACCTGGGCTTCGACCCGGACGAGGTCGTCATCGGCTACGTGTCGAGCCTCGTCGGCTACGAGGGCGTCGGGCACCTGCTCGACGCGATCGCGCTGCTGCGCGGGCGCGGCCGCCGCGTGCGCGGGCTGATCGTCGGCGACGGCGCCGAGCGGGCCGCGCTGGAGCACCGGGCGGCCCGCCGGGGGCTGGGCGACGTCGTCCGCTTCACCGGCCGCGTCCCGCTCGCACGGGTGCAGGACCACTACGCCCTGCTCGACGTCTTCGTGGTGCCCCGGACGAACGACCGCGTGTGCCGGGCGGTCACACCGCTGAAGCCGCTGGAGGCCATGGCGCTGGAGCGCGCCGTCGTCGTGAGCGACATCCCGGCCCTGCGCGAGCTGATCGACCCCGGCACCACCGGCCTGGTGTGCACGCCGGAGGACGCCACCAGCCTGGCCGACACGCTCGAGCCGCTCCTCGACGACCCCGGTGCGCGGGCGCGGCTGGGCAGCGCCGCCCGCGAGTGGGTCATGAGCGAGCGCACGTGGCACCGTGCCGGTGCGCGCTACCGCGAGCTGTTCGCCGAGCTCGGGGCCGCCTGACCGGGCCGGGCGGGCACCTCAGCCGCAGTCCCTGTCGACCGGCTCGGCGTTGGCGTAGTCGGGGCTGGGAGGGTCGGACGCCTGCGGCGTGGGTTCGGGCTCCGCCCCGCCGACCACGTCGATCGCGATCGGGTCGACCGCGCCGTCGAGGATCACGGTGACCTGGCCGACCGCCTCGTCCTGCTCGAGGACGGCCTGGGGGAACGCGGCGGTCTGCAGCGACTGGGCCTGGGTCAGCTGACCGGGCGCGTAGGCGATCACCACACCGTCGGGCTCGGGCCGGACGGCGTCGCCCACGGAGGCGACCTCCAGACCGGCGTCCCGGAGCCGCTCGGCGACGCTGGTCGCCAGCCCGTCGACCTCCGAGGCGTTCTGCACCGCGACCGGGTCCAGCTCGTCGACGGGGATCCTCGGCAGCACCTCGGACTCCGACGCCGACGGCTGCTCGTCCGGCGCCTCGCCGACGTACTCGGCCAGCCGCCCTGATTTGAAGGCCGTCAGCAGCTCCTCGGTCTCCTGCTCGACGGGGATCTCGTAGTAGGCACCGGTGCTGCTGTCGGTGACCGTCGGGATGGTCGCCAGGGTGATGTCGTCGGACTGCACGTTGCGCAGGGTCAGCGCGAACTCGCGCATGGTCCCGACACCGAGGCCGTCGTCGACGGTCAGCATGTCGCCGACGGCGTCGACCAGCTGGAACAGGCGGACCGGGTTGGCCAGCACGCTGAGGTTCGTCGCGCGGTCGGCCAGCTCCTTGAGGAACCGCTGCTGGCGGGCGATGCGGCCGAAGTCGTTGTCGGCACGGGTGCGCACGAAGCCGAGGGCCGCGCGGCCGTCGAGCGTCACGCAGCCCTTCGGCAGGTCCAGGTGCGCCTTCTGGTCGCGCATCGGCTCCTCGAGGTACATCGGCACGCCGTCGACCGCGTTGACGATCTCGACGAACCCCTCGAAGTTGACCTGCGCGTAGTGGTCGATGCGGATGCCGGCGAACTCGCGGACCGTCTCGACCAGGCAGTCGGGCCCGCCGACGAACCACGCGGCGTTGATGCGCTGTGTCGAGCCGTCGCACAGCGGGATGTACAGGTCGCGCGGGAAGTTGATGCCCGTGATCCTGTTGCCCTGCGGATCGATGCGCAGCACCATGATCGTGTCGGTGCGGTGCCCATCGCGCTCACCCGCCGCGAGGTCCTGGAACTCGCCGCTCAGGTCGTCACTGGAGTCGTCGCCGACCACCAGCACCGTCTGGGCCCGCGTCAGCCCCTGCGGCTCGGACGGCCCCTCCGACGTCGGCGGCTGGCCGAGGTTGTCGAGCGCGATCCGGGTGCCGACCAGGTCGTGGCGACCCTGCCAGAACAGGGCGCCGATGGCCAGGGTGACGCCGATGGCGAAGCACACCGCCACGGTGACGGCGCGCCGCACCAGGTCGCCGACGCGCCGACGGCGACTGGGCGGACCGGCTGCAGGTAGCCATCCGCTGTCGTGTCGCATGTCGAAGAAGTCGGACAGACGTTCGCCTTTCACGCCCGGGGATCCAACCCCTCGGGAATCACCGCCACCTGTGGGCGTGCACGACGGCGCGCATCGCCGCAACCTAGCACGTCACACCCCTGATCGAGCGGAACGCGCATGCACCCTGAGCCCACCGACCCGACGTTGGCCGACGTCCTGACCGAACGCACACGGGACCGCGGACACCGGCCCCTGGTGACGATCTACGACGACACGACCGATGCCCGCACGGAGCTGTCGTACGCGACCGCCGACAACTGGGCGGGCAAGTCGGCCAACCTGCTGGTCGAGGAACTCGACGTCGGTGCCGGGTCGGTCGTGGGCCTCGACCTCGACGGCCACTGGACGGCCACCGTGCTGGCGCTGGCGTGCTGGAAGGCCGGCGCCGTCGCCGCACCCGGCGGCGCCGGCGATGCGGCGGTCACGTGCTGCCACGAGTCGCGCGCCGGGTCCCACCCGACGGGACCACTGGTCGTCGTCGGCGACGGCCTGCGCACCGAGCCGACCGGCGACGTGGCCGCGCGCGACGGGCTGGTGCTGCTCGGCGAGGAGGTGCACGCGTTCGGCGACGACCACGTCGACCCCTCGGTGGCACCGGGGTCTCCCGCGTTGCGGCTCGGGGACGCCGTGCTGGACCACGCTGCCGTGGTGGCCCGCGCGACGCGGTGGGCCGAGGTGCTGGGGCCCGATCCCCGCGTCGGCCTGGCCACGCCGGTCGACGGCGCCGACGCGCTCACCCTGCTGGCCGGCGTGCTGGTGGCGGGTGGGAGCCTGGTCGCCGCCCGGCACCCCGCCGGGTCGCAGGCGGACCGCTGGGCGACCGAGAAGGTCACGGTCGTCGTCGGCGCGAACGGCGACGGCGTGCCGGAGGGCGTCCCGACGTACCCGGTCAGCGGTCCCTGACGGCCGCTCAGCCCTCGTCGGTCGTCAACTGGTGGTCGTTGAGCCGGCGCAGCCGCTCGGAGCGCAGGTCACGGCGGATCCGGGCGTGCTGCTGGCGCCGGCGATCCTCGTCGGTGTCGGGCACCAGCGCCGGTACCGTGGTGGGCTTGCCCTCCTCGTCCAGCGCGACCATCACCAGGTAGGCGCTGGTCGTGTGCCGGCGGGTCCCGCCCTGCCACGGCTCGGCCTCGACGCGCACGCCGACCTCCAGCGAGCTGCGACCCACGTCGTTGACCCGCGCCTTGACGATCAGGATGTCGCCGACGTCGACGGCCTCGAGGAACGAGAACCCGTCGATCGCCGCCGTCACGCACACCCTGCCGCAGTGCCGGGCGGCGGCGGTGCCGGCCGCCGAGTCGACGGCGCGCATCACCACCCCGCCGTGGACCTTGCCCAGCGCGTTGCTGTCGGTGACCTCCATCGGGCGGGCGAAGACCACCTCGCTGGCCCGCGGCGTGCCTGCCCGGGCGTCCCCGTCCCCGCCGGCGGTCACGTCGGTCATGCTCATGACAGCCGTCCCAACAGCTGGCGGCCGATGACCAGCCGCTGGATCTCCTGGGTGCCCTCGTAGATCTGCGTGATCTTGGCGTCCCGCATGTAGCGCTCCACCGGGTAGTCCTTCGTGTAGCCGTAGCCGCCGTGCAGCTGGACGGCGTCGGTGGTCACCCGCATCGCCACGTCGCCGGCCTTGAGCTTGGCCATCGAGCTGTACAGCGTGAGGTCGTCGTCGCCACGGTCGGCCTTGGCCGCGGCCGTGTAGACCAGCTGCCGCGCGGCGCTGGTCTCGGTGACCATGTCGGCCAGCATGAACTGCACGCCCTGGAACGACCCGACCGGCCTGCCGAACTGCCGGCGCTCGGCGACGTAGGCGCTGGCCGCGTCGATGGCGCCCTGGGCGATGCCGACCGCCTGGGCGCCGACGACCAGCCGGGTGTGGTCGAACGCCTGCATGGCGTAGGTGAAGCCGCGGCCCTCCTCGCCGAGCAGCCGGTCCGCCGGGATCCGACAGTCGTCGAAGTGCACCTGGCACGTCGGCGACCCCTTGATGCCCAGCTTGTCCTCGGCCTTGCCGACCGAGAACCCGGGATCCTCTCGACGCACGTAGAAGGCGCTGACACCGCGCGCCCCCGCCTCCGGATCGGTCTTGGCCAGCACCGCGTAGGCGCTCGCGACGCTGGCGCCCGAGATCCAGGTCTTGGTGCCGTTGAGCACCCACCCGTCGCCGTCGCGCACCGCGGTGGTGCGCATGGCGGCCGGGTCCGAGCCCGCCTCCGCCTCGGAGATGCAGTACGAGACCAGCTCCTCGCCGCTGGCGATCGCCGGCAGCCACCGCTGCCGTTGCTCGTCGCTGGCGGCGACCAGCAGCGGCATGCTGCCCAGCTTCTGCACCAGCGGGATGACCGACGACGACGCGCAGACCCGCGCGACCTCCTCGACGAGGATGCAGAACGTCAACGTGTCCGCGCCGGACCCACCGTGCTCCTCCGGGATGTGCAGGCCGAGCAGGCCGTTGTCGGCCATCGCCGTGGCGACGTCCCACGGGAACTCACCGGTGCGGTCGATCTCGGCGGCGCGCGGCGCGATGACGTCGACGCAGATCTTGCGGACCACGTCGCGGAACGCCAGGTGCTCGTCGGTCAGCTCGTAGCCGTCAGGCATGGTCTCCCAACCTCCCCGGTGCCGTGTCCGCAGGCTACCCGGCGCCGCCGCCACCGTCCCCACCACCTGGCGTGCCGCGCGACCCTAGACTGCGGCCCCGTGAGCCGCCGCCCCGCACCCGGACCGGCCGTGCGCCGCGTGCTGGCGCACTGGTCGACCGAACGTGCCACGTTGCGCCAGGGCGTGTCGGCACTGACGATCTGCGTCACCGTCACGCTGTTCGCAGGCATCATCCTCGGCGCGATGGAGGGTGTGCTCGCCGAGACCCCCGGCCTGCTGGTGCTGGTGCCGTCCGCCATCGGCATGCGCGGCGCGATCTTCGGGGCACTGGGCGCCCGGTTGGGCACCGGCATGCTGACCGGGCAGTTCACGACGAGCATGCGGCGTGGCAGCTTCACCGCCGCCAACGTGGAGGCCGCGCTGCTGCTCTCGCTGATCACCGCGGCCGCCACCGCGGCGCTCGCCTGGGGCGCGTCGGGGCTGTTCGGGCTGCAGACCATCGACGTGCTGCAGCTGGTGATCGTGTCGGAGGTCGGCGCGATCCTGTCGAGCGCGGCCGTGCTGGGCGTGACCCTGGCGCTGGCGCGTACCGCCCAGGCACGCAGCTGGGACATGGACGCCATCGGCACCCCGGTGATCAGCGCAACGGCCGACATCTCGACGCTGCCGGCGCTGCTGCTCGGGGTCCTGCTGCTGGGCAACGCCGTCGTCCACGTCGTGCTGGGCGGCGTGCTGCTGGTCGCCGCCGTCGCCGCCGTGTGGCTCGGGCTGCGCAACCCCAGCCAGCTGACGCGCCGGGTGATGCGCGAGAGCCTGCCGGTGCTCGGCTACGCGGGGATCATGGGGATCCTGGCGGGCACGGTGCTCGAGACCCGGCTGGAGACGTTGGTCAGCGACCCGGCGCTGCTGGTGGCGGTGCCGCCGTTCATCGCGTCGTCGGGTGCGCTGGGCGGCATCCTGTCGGCGCGGCTGTCCTCGCACCTGCACGTGGGCCTGATCGAACCGGCCCGCGCCCCCGACGTCGCGGCCCTGCTCGAGGGCAGCCTGACCGCCGTGCTGGCGGTCATCGGCTTCACGGTGGTCGGCCTGGCCACCTGGATCGGCGCCGCCGCGTTCGGCATCTCGGCCCCGCCGGCGTGGCAGCTGGTCCCGGGCCTGGTCGCCGGCGGGCTGCTGGCCACCGTGCTGCTGTTCTTCGTGGCCTACTACGCGGCCACGGCCTCGTACCGCTTCGGCCTGGACCCCGACAACTCGTCGATCCCCATCGTGACGTCGAGCATGGACTTCCTCGGGATCCTGTGCCTGGTGATCGGCATCTCTCTGGTAGGACTTGGATAGGGATCCCGCAACGACATGCGCAACCTCAAAGAGCTGCTGACCGACGCGAAGGACGCGTCGGAGCTGATGGTCGACCTCGCCTACGCGGCGGTGTTCTTCGACGACGACGACCTGGCCCGGGAGGTCATCCACCTCGAGGACCGCATGGACGCCGCCGTCCACGAGATGCGCATCGTGTGCATGCTGGCCAGCCGCTCCCCCGACGACGCCGAGGACATGGCGGCGATCCTGCGCATGGCCAACTCGATGGAGGAGATCGCCGACGCCGCCGAGGACATCGCCCGCGTGGTCCTCAAGGACCTCGGCGTCCCCGGCGAGCTGCGCGACGACCTGCGCCACGCCGAGGAGGTCATGGCGCGCGTCAAGCTGCGCGAGGGCAACGAGCTGGCCAACCGCACCCTGGCCGACGCCATGCTGCCCAGCGAGACCGGCATGTGGATCATCGCGCTGCGCCGCGACGTCGACTTCGTCTATGGGCCCGACGGCGACTTCGTGCTGGCCGACGGCGACGTGCTGATCCTGCAGGGGCCCCGCGAGGGCGTCGACCTCGTGCGCGAGCTGGCGGGTGGCGAGCCGTTCGGCCTGCGCCCGCCCGCGGAGCACGCGCGGCTGACCAACCTCGACCGCGCCGTCGACCTCCTCGTCGAGCTCAAGAACGTCGCCGAGGTCGCGGTCGGCATGGCCTACTCGGCGCTGCTGTTCCGCGACGCCGGGCTGGCGGCGGAGGTCGGCCGGCTGGAGGACCGCTGCGACGACCTGTACCACGACCTGCAGCGGTGGGTCCTGCGCGCCGCCGGCGACCTGGACGACGACGACATCGACGAGCTGCGCGGCCTGCTCCAGATCGGCCTGTCGAGCGAGCGCATCGCCGACGCGGCGCAGGAGATGACCCGGATGGCCGAGTCCGACGACGAACCGCACCCCGTCATCGCCGCGGCACTGGCGGAGGCCGACGAGATCGTCAGCGACGCCGAGGTGCACGAGGGGTCCCAGGCGGTCGGCCACAGCCTGCGGGACCTGACGCTGGAGACCGAGACGGGCATGTACGTGCTGGCCATCCACCGGGACGGCCGGTGGATCTACCGGCCGCGCGGCAACCGGTCGCTGCAGGCGGGCGACCGCGTGCTGGCCAGCGGGCCGGAGGAGGGCGTCGAGCTGCTCCGGGCGCTGACCGGCGACCCCCGCCCCCCGGTGGCCGAGGACGTCTTCGGCGGGTGACCGACACCGGGACGCATCCCCGCGGCGCAGGGTCCGCTGCGCTCAGGCGCCGGTGAACGGCGTGACGGGCCGTTCCTGCAGCTCGCCCTCGACGTACACGTCGACGCGCTCGTCGTAGAAGCACACCCGTCCCGCGATGGGCGCGCTCTCCCGCGTCGGGTGCCGGTACCACCACACGACGTCGTCGTGGGTCTCCCCCTCGACGGTCACCGCGTAGTAGTTGGCGTCGCCCTTGTACGGGCACGACGTGACCCGGTCGGTCGGTGTCAGCAGGTCCATGCGCACGTCGGTCTTGGGGAGGTACCACCGGACCGGGAGTCCGGTCTCGAACAGCGCGATCGGCTGCCGGGAGTCGGCGACGGTGACGCCGTCGATCTCGATGCGGACGTGGCGTGCGCTGGCGAGCACATCGACCCGCTTGTGCGGGTCACGGGGGTGGACATGGACCTGCTCGTCCTCCTCGAACCACGCGTCCATCGCCGGCCAGTCGAAGCGCACGGTGCCCGCGAGTTCAGTGGGCGCCGCGTCGCCGTACCACGCGGCGGCGGATTCGGCACGACGGTCGCCGACCACTACCGTGTGCAGGCCGGCGTCACCGCGGTCCGACGAGTGGTGGACCTCGCCCGTGTCGTGCAGCAGGTCGGTGCGGACGTCGGCCGCGTCGAAGTAGTAGGTCGGATACCACGGCCGTTCCCACACCAGCAAGGGGTGCCCGTCGGCGACCATCCGCCCGGCGAACTGCACCCGCACCCGCTTCTGGGTAGGTTCGACACGGACCCGTCCGCCGGTCTCGACCACCATCGCCGTCCCTCCACTCGCCACCTCACGACATCTGGTGCAACCCGCGGCACGCGGGCGGACATTCCCGCGCAGTCCGCGCACCGGCCGTCACGGTGCCACTACGTCGGGCGTCGGAGGGGTAGATGTGCATGCGCCCGGGCGCGCGGGCGGCGCGGTCACGATCCCTCGCCGGTGACCCCGCCCGCGCCCGGGCGGCGTGCCGGCACCGGATCGTTCCCCGGACTGGTGCATCCAGGTGCGCGCGATCGCACGAATGCTGTTGCGAGCGGGGCTCGGCCACGAGCCCCCCGAGGCGAAGGAGTGCACCATGCGTCGGATCCTGGCAGTAGCGCTGTCCGCGGTGATGATGCTCGCGATGGCCGTCCCGGCCTCCGCGGGCGGGGACCACAAGAAGAAGCACAAGCACAGGGACCGCCCCAACGTGGTCGAGGTGGTGCTGAGCGTCAGCGGCGACGGTGGGTTCGACCGCAACGCCAACGACTACGACCTGCTGCGGGAGGCGCTCGTCGCCACCGACCTCGTCGACGACCTCCAGGAGGCCAGGAACATCACCGTGTGGGCGCCCAAGGACCGCGCCTTCCGCCGCCTCGCCCGTGACCTCGGCTGGGAGGGACGCAGCGAGCGGTCGGCGTTCCGGTTCATCGCCCGGAACGTCCCCGCCGACCTGTTGACCGACGTGCTGCTGTACCACGTGTCGCCGAAGAAGCTGCAGGCCAAGCAGGTCATCAAGCGTGCCGAGCGCGGCGGTTCCATCTGGACGCTGCAGGGCGAGACCTTCAAGCCCAGGCTCCGCGGCGGCCACATCGTGCTGGTCGACAACGAGCCCGACCTGCGCAACCCGCGCGTGGTCGAGCCGTTCAACATCAAGGCGTCCAACGGCATCATCCACACGATCAACTGGGTCCTGATCCCCGTCGACCTGCCCTGACCCGACCCACGCACGATCACCGGTGGCCCGCCGAGCACTCGGCGGGCCACCGGTCCGTCAGGCGCCGTGACGCAGGTGGTGGACGTCGCCGGCGTGGAGCTCGGTGACACCGTCGTCGGCCGCCACGACCAGCGCCCCGCCGTCGCTGACCGCCACGGCGACGCCCTCCTCGGTGCGGCCGTCGACCTGCTCGACGCGGACGCGGCGTCCCAGGGTCGCGCTGCGCTCCCGGTAGGCGGGCAGGAACGCCAGCGGGTCCTCGCACCACCGTTGGTAGTGGTGGTCCAGGCGCTCGACGAGGACGGGCAGCAGCGCCCAGCGGTCGACCGGTCCCCCGCCGGCCTGGGCCAGTGAGGTCACGTCGACGAGCTCGTCGGGCCGGTCGACGCCGCGCCAGTCGACGTTGACGCCGATGCCGACGACCGCGACGCCGGCGGTGGGCGCCTCGACCAGGACCCCCGCTGCCTTGCGCCCGCCGAGCAGCAGGTCGTTGGGCCACTTGACCGACGGGTCTGCGTCGGGGGCGACCGCCATGCACGCCTCCGCGAGCGCCAGGCCGACGAGCAACGGCAGCAGCGCGACCCGCGCGATCGGGTGCGTCGGCCGCAGCAGCAGCGAGCCCATCAGCGACGTGCCGGGCGGGGCGTACCAGCCGCGGCCCTGTCGGCCACGCCCGGCGACCTGTTCGTCGGCGAGCACCAGCAGGCCCGCCGCCGCGCCGTCGGCGGCGCGGCGTGCGACCTCGGCGTTGGTCGACCCGATCCGGTCGAACCACAGCGCGTGTGACACCAGGCCCGGCCCCGCGACCAGCCGCTGGAGCACGGCGCCGGGGGGCGGGCGGTGGGTCACGACAGGTCTCCCGAGCCGGTGTCACCTCCAGCATGACCCACGCCACCGGTGACGCAGCGCGGGCGACCGCTACGATCCTGCGCAGATCGCGCCGCCCGCCGGCCCCGGCCGGCGGCGCCCACGGCGACGGACGAAGGGACCGGGCGTTGACTCAGACGACCAGCGACAAGCTGGCCGACTTCCGGCGGCGGGTCGAGGAGGCGGAGCACGCCGGCAGCGAGCGGGCGGTCGCCAAGCAGCACGAGAAGGGCAAGCTGACGGCGCGCGAGCGCCTCGACCTGCTGCTCGACCGCGGGTCGTTCGTCGAGCTCGACAGCCTGGCGGTCCACCGCGCCCGCGGCTTCGGCGTCGAGGACCGCCAGATCCCCGGCGACGGGGTGGTCACCGGCTACGGCACCATCGACGGCCGCCAGGTCGGCGTGTTCAGCCAGGACTTCACCGTGTTCGGCGGATCGCTCGGCGAGGTCTTCGCCGAGAAGATCTGCAAGGTCATGGACATGTGCGTGCGCATGGGCGTGCCGATGATCGGCATCAACGACTCGGGCGGGGCGCGCATCCAGGAGGGCGTGGTCGCCCTGGGCGGGTACGGCGACATCTTCTTCCGCAACGTGCAGGCGTCCGGCGTGATCCCGCAGATCTCCGCCGTCATGGGGCCGTGCGCGGGTGGTGCGGTGTACTCGCCGGCCATGACCGACTTCGTGCTGATGGTCCGCGAGACGTCGCACATGTTCATCACCGGGCCCGAGGTCATCAAGACCGTGACCGGTGAGGACGTCAGCTTCGAGGATCTCGGCGGCGCCATCGCACACAGCACGCGCTCGGGGGTCGCCCACGTGGCGGCCGAGGACGAGCACCAGTGCCTCGAGGACATCCGCTTCCTGCTGGGCTACCTGCCGCAGAACAACCTCGAGGATCCGCCGCCGCTCGTCCCCGGCGACGACCCCGAGCGCACCGACCCGTCGCTCGACACCTTCATGCCCGACTCGGCCTCGGTGCCCTACGACGTCCGCGACATCGTGGGCCGGGTCGTCGACG
>CAYVGE010000111.1:1699-13216 GCA_964450395.1 uncultured Actinomycetota bacterium | reverse complement strand
CCAGGTGCACCGCTGTCACAACAGGCCGCGCGACGAAGGAGGAGGACCACCATGACGATTCAACGGATGGACAACGTCGGCATCGTCGTCGATGACCTCGACGCTGTCATCGCGTTCTTTGCGGAACTCGGCATGGAGCTGGAGGGCACGGCGCTGGTCGAGGGGCGTTGGGCGGCGCGGCTCGTCGGGCTCGACGACCAACGCGTCGACATCGCGATGATGCGGACCCCGGACGGCCACGGACGGATCGAACTGGCCAAGTACCACACGCCGACGGCGATCAGCGACGTGCCGCAGGACACCCCGGCCAACACGCTGGGCATTCGCCGCATCATGTTCGCGGTCGACGACATCGACGACGACATCGCGCGGCTGCGCGCCCACGGCGCCGAGCTCGTCGGCGAGGTGGTGCAGCACGAGGACAGGTATCGGCTGTGCTACGTCCGCGGCCCCGAGGGCATCGTCGTCGCGCTGGCCGAGGAACTCGGCTGACGGCCCGTCGCGGCCGACCTGCGAACCACCAGAACCATCCTTCGGCAACCGAGAACGTCAACAGAAGGAACCGCCGTGGAGCCGGACGAGATCACCGAGGTTCTGAACCGACCGATCAGCCAGGAGCTGTTGGCCCGTGACGTGACGCGCCTGGCCTACGTCGCTAGGGACGGCACGCCCCGCAACGTCCCGATCGCGTTCGCCTGGAACGGCTCGCAGACCGTGATGTGCACGTCGAAGAACGCTCCGAAGCTGCCGGCCCTGCGCGACAACCCGGCGGTTGCACTGACGATCGACACCGAGGTGCACCCGCCCAAGATCCTGCTCATCCGCGGCAGCTCCGACCTTGACTACGTCGATGGCATCCCCGACGAGTACCTCCAGGAGACCAGCACCTACGCGATGACCCCGGGGCAACGGGTCGAGTGGGAGGCGGAGGTGCGTTCGCTGTACCACGACGGGATGGTTCGGATCGTCGTGACCCCGACCTGGGCGAAGCTCATCGACTTCGAGACGACGCTGCCCAGCGCCGTCGAGGAACTCATCCTACTGCGCGAAGAGCACCAGCACGGCTGAGCAGTGCGCGACGGGGGCACGGCACGCCGACATGGCTGGGGGTTGGTCTGCTCGCCGCTGCCAGCGACTCGCGTGCAGCGACCTTGCCCGCGTTGGAAAGGTTCGCGGGGCGTGTTTCGTCGTGCGGACGTGCCGCCCGCGAGCTACCCGGACCTGCTGGCGGTCGCCTACCGGGCACCTCGGGCGATCGTGTGCTGTGTCTCCGCCGCCGCGATCCATGATCTGACCGACGAGCTGGCGGTGGCGGTGCAGATCGCGGTGCCGACGCATGATCGTCCACCGCAGATCTCGCAGCCGCCGACGGAGGTGTTCCGCTTCGACGCGGCGTCGTTCGAGCTGGGGCTGTCGAGCGTGGAGGCCGCCAAGGGGGAGCACGTACGGGTCTATGACGCGGCGCGCACGGTCGTGGACCTGATGCGGTTACGGCATCGGCTCGGCGAGCCGCTCGCCCACGGAGCGCTGCGCCGCTACCTGCGTCGCCGCGATGCCCGCCCGGCAGCGCTGCTGCAGCTGGCCGTCGAACTCGATGTGCGTGGGCCGGTGCAGCGTGCGCTGGACGTGGCCTTGGCGCAGTGAGCCGGGCGACGCGGCAGACGTCAGCGGGGCGGGCGTACCTCGATCGCGCGCAGGGATGACAACACGAGCATCGCCCGTCGCCTCGGCATCTCTCCCGAGACCGTCCGCAACCACCTCACGGCCATCTTCACTAAGCTGCAGGTGAGCGACCGCGCACGAGCCATCGTGCGCGCCCGGCAGGCCGGCCTTGGCGGCAGTGAGGACCTCCGTAGCCGCCTACGCCATGCACGTTGTATCGCCCCAACAACGGCCGGAGTTGTAGCGGGCCAAGGCCGTGTGCCGGTCGCCGTCCCGGTGCCTGCTGGAGCCGTCGAAGGGCTCGACCCCGGCCGGGCAGTCGAGTGTGACGCAGACCACCGGGCGTTGCTGGCGGCTAGTCGTTCGCTTCGCCAGACCCGAGGGGGGGTCGAGCACCTGCGGCAGCCGTCACCCACGACCACACCGGCTCGCACAACCGCAGCCGGAAGTGGAGCATGTGGAGGCGGACCGCACATGCGCACGGATGCGTTTCGGATCCGATGTAACCAGGTGCGGGAGACCGTCCGGGTTCGTGGAGTACAGGTTGCCGTGCTCATCAAGTTGCAGGTACCGGCGGGTGCAGATGTGCTTGTAGAAGTGCACGCGCTGACCGTCGGCGGTATCGACCGCATGCATCCACATCCAGGCGGCGCACTCCTCGTATGGCACCACACGTTCCAACGGTCCCCACTCGACGTACTCGTCGTCCCACAAGATGTGCTCGGGGATGTTCATGGCTGCGTCCTTCGCGATGCGCTCGATGAGGTTCTGCACGCTGCCACGACGCTCTGATCGAGCGTCGACCCGGTAGGCGTCGGCTGTGGATATCGTGGCGCTGTGCGAGCAGTAGCCCCGTCCAGCTGCGATCGCGGGTGACGGTGGTCTCATGACGCGTCGTCCGGCCACAGTGTGTGATATCGTTGGATATCGCTTGGAGGTGGCTGGATGACTGATCTGCTGATTCGCGATGTGCCCGATGACGTTCTGGCGGCGATCGACGCGAAGGCGCAGAGGTTGGGGGTGTCGCGAAGCGAGTACTTGCGCCGGGCGTTGGCGCGGGAGCGTGCCGTCGCGGATGTCGATGTCACCGCCGACGACCTGGTTCGGTTCGGTGAAACGTTCGCGGATCTCGCTGACGAAGGCGTAATGCGTCAGGCGTGGGAGTGACCGGTTGGCTGATCGACAAGTCGGCGCTGGTGCGTCTCGGTGTGAGCTCTGAGGCGAAGGTGTGGGCTGACCGCATCCAGCGTGGGCTGGTGCGGATTACGTCGGTGACGAGGTTGGAGGTTGGGTACTCGGCACGATCGGCGGCTGACCTACGCGCGAGCTTGCGTCAGCCGCCGTTGTCGGCGATGCCGGTGGAGTACCTGACGCCGGCGATCGAGGATCGCGCAATGGCAGTGCAGCAGCTGCTGGCTGACCGTGGTCAGCATCGCGCGCCATCGGTGCCGGACCTGTTGCTGGCGGCGACGGGTGAGCTTTCGGATCTGACGGTGTTGCACGTCGACAAGGACTTCGACCTTATCGCTGAGGTCACCGGCCAGCTCGTCGAGCGTCTTCTCGTCGAGAGCGGCTGACCCGATGGTGGTCGCTCGACGTAGCCAGCAACGTAGCCATTGATGACCGCGTGGACGCGACGGGACACCGAGCGACGTCGACGGACGCGGGCACACACGTTGGATGGATGACGTCTTGCCTGCACGGTTTCAGCGTCGCGGTGGCGGTCGGATACGATCGGACGCGGGTGGCCTCCACGGGACGCTGCTGGACTTGCTGGACGGTCGGTCGTGTGCGTGGCATGGAAGAGGTCAGGGGTTCGATTCCCCTTAGCTCCACGCAAAACCGCAGGTCAGAGGCCTGCACTGGCTCGTCTGAAGTTACTTCGGCGCTAGTGAACGTAGCCAATTGGCTACGTTGGCTACGTCAAGTGGGCTTGACATAACACGAATTCCGTCCAGTGTGGCGGCGATGGGCCGGACGGTACGCCACGCGAGATGAACCGGTGGAAGCCTGCCCTGATCGCCCTTCGCGATCCGCTTCGAAAGGCCGCAAGCTCCGTCAGACCCGCCCGAAGGTCTCCGTGGGGCCAAACGCCTGTGCGAGGATCTCCTGCGACGGGTTGGTCAGGCCGGTCCTTCGTGCGGTCTCGCGAGCATCGGGCGCCAGTGAAGCGTCGATCGTGGCCAAGGTGCGGGCGTGGCCGGTGGGGTGGACGGGTGGGATCGCGACCCCGACCTGAGTGCAGACAGCTTCGCGGGCACCGTCGAGCTCTGCGGCGAGCGTCGGGTCGCCCCGGCTGGCGGCTATCCCGGCGAGGCCTTCGAGGCACCACGGCAGGTAGAGCAGGTTGCCGATTGTGTGGAACAGGTCGGCAGCTTCTGTCAGCGCGTCCAGCGCGGCGGCATCGTCGCCGTCGGCCAGTTCGACGTGTCCGAGGATGGTCAGGGCCATTGCCTGGTCCCAGCGGTCGTCGTGCCGTCGGCCGAGGTTGAGGCTCTCTTTCAGCAGTGCGCGTGCCCGCTCATGCTGGCCCAGGTTGAGTGCGGCTGTAGCAACGCCGCCGAGGTCGCGCGCCAGGTGGAGGATGTCGCCGCGGTCGCGGTGCAGCGCGAGGGCGTCCCGAAAGGCCTCGTCGGCGTGCTCGTGGTCACCACGGAACATCGCGATGTTGCCGAGCTGGAAGTGCAGTTCGGCGACCTCGCCGGTGTCACCGAGCCGGTGCCAGATCTCGAGGCTCTCGGTCGCGTGGGCTTCGGCGCTGTCGTGGTCGGCGGTGTTCGTGGCGTGCCAGGCGAGGAACGACAGCGCCTGGGCGATCAGTCGGCCGTCGCCTGAGGCCCGTGCCACGGTGAGGCCTTCTGTGGCAAGGTCGTGCGCTTCGTCCATATCGCCGGTGAACATGCTGCCGCTGCCGAGGCCGAGCAGGGCCTCTGCCTCGCCAGCGGAATCGCCGGCCGTGCGTGCCACGTCGCGCGCCTCGGCGTGGGCGCGGAGCGAGTCGGCGTAGCGGTTGCGCCGTCGCGTGACGTGACCGTGGACGTTGAGGGCGGCCACGAGGTGACGGGGCTCGCGTCCGCCGCGGGCCAGCGCGACGGCGGCCGCGCACGCGGCGTCGGCGGCGTCGTGGTCGGCCTGGTCCATCGCCAGGCGAGCGGCGCCGACTAGACACGCCAGCCGCTGCGACGCGTCCGCCGCGTCTGCGCCCTGTAGAGCGAGCGCGTCACCCAGCCATCGCCGTCCCTCGGTGAGGTGACCGCGCTGGAACCAGAATGGCCACAGGCTGCCGGCGAGGCGCACCACCGCCGATGCGTCCCCGCGGTCGCACAGCCACTCCAGCGCGACGCGCAGGTTGTCGTGCTCGGCATCCAGCCGGGCTGCCGCCTCGGGTGCGTCCGGCCCCGACAGGCCGGCCGCCGCAGACTCCGCGAGCGCGACGAAGTGGTCGGCGTGACACCGACGGGCGTCGTCGACCTCACCGTGGGCGTGCAGCTGTTCGGCGGCGAACTCGCGGATCGTCTCGAGCAGCACCACCCGTGGCGCGCCCTCGGGTGCACCCGACGCTGACAACCGCACCAGGTTGCTGTCGATCAGCGCGGTCAACTGGTCGAGCACCGGGCGCTCGTCGCCAGGTCCGCAGACCGCCTCGGCAGCCTCGAGGGTGCAGCCTCCGGCGAACACGCTGAGCCGCCGCAGCACGACCTGGTCGGTCTCGGCCAGCAGGTCGTGGCTCCACGCGATGGCGTCCCGCAGGGTCCGTTGCCGCGCCGGGAGATCCCGCGGCCCGTCGACGAGCACGGCCAGACGACGGTCGAGTCGCGCGCGCAGCGCTGCCGGCGGCAACATCCGCATGCGCGCGGCGGCCAGCTCGAGCGCGAGCGGCAGACCGTCGAGCTGGCGGCAGATGTCCGCGGCGACCCGCAGGCTGTCCGCATCATCCGGAAGATCGGCACCGGCCGCACACGCGCGGTCGATGAACAGCTCGACGGCCGGCGACGCCGCCAGCGCCGTGGTGTCATCGCACAGGTCGGGCAGCGGCAGCGGTGCGATCGCGTAGTCGCGGCCGCCACGGACCCGCAGCGACACCCGGCTGGTGGCGAGCACGACCAGATCGGGACACCCTTCGAGCATCGCCACGACATCCATCGTGGCGGGCAGCAGGTGCTCGACGTTGTCGAGAACGACCAGCAGCCGCCGTCCGCGCAGCCCCGCCACGACACGCTCGCGCAGCGGCGTCGCGTCGCTGTCGTCGATCCCGGCGCCGGCGCCAATCCGGCGCAGCACCAGTGCCGGGTCGCGCAACGGGGTGAGGTCCACGAACACGACGCCGTGGGGGAACGCCTCGCGTGCCTGCCGGGCAGCCTCGATGGCGACGCGGGTCTTGCCGACCCCGCCCGGGCCGGTCAGCGTCAACAGCTGCGGGTCGCCGCGTCGCAGCAGCTCGGCGATGGCGGCGGTGACGCCGGCGCGTCCCAACAGCGGGGTCAGGGGGCGGGGCAGCGACCGGGACGATGTGGTCGGCGGGCGGTCGGTCGCAGGGGCGTCGGACGGGCTCGCGGCGGCGACCAGCGCGGTGCGGTCCGCGGCCGACAGCTCGAGCGCGTCCGCGAGCAGCCCGACCGTCGTCAGCCGCGGGCGGCGGGTGGGATCGCGTTCGAGGTCGCTGACCGCTTTGGCGCTCACGCGTGCCCGCTCGGCGAGCGCTTCCTGGGTCAGCCCCGCCGCGACTCGGACGCGCCGCAGGATCGCCCCGAACGGGGGCTGACCCCGACCCGCGCTGGTGTCCACCGCAGCGCAGTCTAGGGAAACGTCCAGCGAACGGGGAGTCCTCGTCGTGGTGCGGGTTGCGGCGGTCGGTCACGCTGCGGTCGACGGTCCTCGCTGCGGACAGCGGAGGTGGCGATGCAACTGGTGACGTCGATGATCGATCGCGCGACGCAGCGGCCGACGCAGGGCATCGGCGCCGTGTCGTTGGTCGCGGTCGGCGCGGTGTGTGGCCTGGCGTGGGCCGCGGGTCTGCGCGGGTTCATGGCGCAGATCGCCGGACCCGGCTCGGGTGTCGAGTGGGTGGGGACGTTCGGGTGGATCCTGGCGCCGGGTGTGCTCACTGGCGCGGTGTTCGGGTGGGCCGAGCACTTGCGCCGCACCGGCGGCGGGCGGGGGTGGCGGTGGCTCGCGACGGCGCCACTGCTGTTCGCGGGTGTGCTCGTCCACGGGCTGGTGACCGCTCCGGGCGGCCTGATGGCCGGGCTGGAGCAGTTCGCGGCCAACCCGCTCGGTGGAGGCGCGATCGGGGTGCCGCTGTACGGAATGGTCAGCGGGTACGCGTTGTCGGGCCGTGGTCCGCTGTGGGGACGGGTCGTCGGTGGCGTCGTCGGCCTGACGGCCATCCCGATCTGGGCGCTCACGGTCACCGGATTCGCGGGCCTCGACCTTGCCGTGACGACGCCCCGCGGCGCGTGGGTCGCGCTGTATTACTGGTCGTTCCTCGCGGTGCTGGCGTTCGGGTGCGCGATCCCGCACCGACCCGTCATCAGGCCACCGCACGGCGGTTCGTCGCCCGGTGCGACCTCGGGTAGCGGAGCGGTAGGTCACGAGACAGCGGCAACCCACCCGCAGGCGGCACCGTCTTCTGTGACATGAGCGCCCACGACATGCGGTCGGCGGCCGTGCCGCCGGAGCAGATGAAGCGGCAGGCCCGCCGCCTCGCCGAGGAGGTGTTCACGCAGGGCGACTTGGGCGTCGTCGGTGACGTCATCGCTGGCGGCTATGTCGACCACGGCCCGGCGCTGTCGTCGCGAACCGGACCGGCAGGGCTCACGGATCGGGTCACCGCCCTACGTCGGGCGTTCCCCGACCTGTACCTGATCGTCGAGGACCAGATCGCCGAGGCCGATCGGGTGGTCACCCGTAGCACGGCCCGCGGCACCCACACGGGCGAGTTCCTCGGTGTCGAACCCACCGGTCGGCGGGTCGTGTTCGAGGTCATCGACGTCAACCGGGTCGGCGACGACGGACGGATCGCCGAGCACTGGGCGGCGGTCGACACCCACAGCCTGCTCCAGCAGCTCGGCGCCCTGCGGAGCGATCCGGCGGCGTAGAGATCCACCATCCTGCGAGGAGACCGACATGACCACGATCCGTCCCACCAGTCCACGTCCACCTACCAGCACCGAACCGATGGCACCGGCAGGCACGCGACGTCGCATCAGCTGGCTCGCCCTGCTCGTCACGTCGGCCTGCGCCACGATCGCCTCGTTCGCGATCGCGCTGATTATCGCCGGCAGCATCGAGGCGTTCTTCCTGGCGATGGCGGCCCCGATCGTCCTCGGACTGCTCCTCGTGTGGAGGTGGCGGCGGACCGGCATCGTGGTGCTCGGCGTCGTGCTGCTTGCCGAACTGCTGGCCAGCGCGCCGTTCCTGGTCGACGCGCTGACCCACCCCGAGAGCCCCGGCGACTTCCTACCGCTGACGCTGTTCACCGTGGCAACCCTCGTTGGTAGCGTCGCCGCGGTGCCGGCCTTCCGAGCGACTCGGGAACCCGGTCGACCGGCCTCGCCGTCCGCCGTGCCGGTCGCTGTCGTCGCGGTCGCGGTGCTGGTCGCTGCGACGGCTGTGTCGGTCGTCGCGGCGGATCGCGTCGATGGCGTCACCGCACAACCCGGCGACGTCGAACTGACCACCCAGGACTTCCGGTTCGACACGAGCAGCGTCACGGCCGACGCCGGCACCGTGGCAGTCACGGTCACCAACGACGACGCCACCCGCCACACATTCACGATTGACGAGCTCGGCGTGGACCTCGACGTGCCGCCCGGCACCACCCAGCGGGTCACGTTCCCCGCCGACGCCGGCACCTTCCGCTTCTACTGCATCCCCCACGCCGGCAACATGTCCGGCCAGCTCGTCGTCCGTTGACCAGCGCCGCGCCGAGACGCGGCGACAGCGAGGCCGCTGACCGCCGTCGGTTCGTGCCGCTCGCCCGTCGCTACGACGCCGCGCCGACGATCGCCGTTCAGCGAGCGCGTACGCCAACAGTTCGACCTGGAGACCGTCGCAACCAAGTTGTTGGCTTCGGCCGAGCACAGGATGCAGCCGACGCAGAAGTCGCTGTGGCTACAGCCCCTGCAACCCGGCCGCGGTTAGCACGTCATTCCGGGAGGCGTGGCGTGAAGGGACACCGAACCACTCCGATGCCACGCCGCGGAGTCCGCCGACACGGCGGCGTACGCCTACGAAACGCCAGAAAGGACAGTGACATGATCACGACCAGCCCAAGCGGTCAGCGCACCCGCGCCAGTGGGCACGCGGGAAGCGAACAACTCGCGTGGTCGGGCCGCGACTGGCGGATGCCACCATGGCTCTGGGTCGGCCTGGCGACGATGTTCGTCAGCGTGCTGCACATCATCATCGACTTCGGCGTCGGCCTGTTCGACCTGCACGGGACGTTGAGTCTGACCGAGGCGACGACGCTTGTCGGTGTTGCCCTCATCCAGCTCTGGTGGGCGATTTCGTTCATGGCGGGCGCGCGGGGCAACGGCAGCGGCGTCGCCAGCGCCGGGATCCTCGGCGCCGGCTGGGCGGCGCTGACCAACGGCTTCCCGATCATCTACTGCCCGCCCATGTGCGAAGAGGCGTGGCCGCTGTCCGACCTCGGCCACGTTGGCAGCATCGTGTTCGGCCTCCTGCTCCCGGTGGTCGCCATCTGGTCGCTGTGGCGCGCCCGGGCGCGCCCGGGGTGGTTCATGCCGGCCGTTGCGGCAGCCTTGGTGGTCGGGACGGTCGTGTCGCTGGCGAACACCCCGATCACATAGGCGCGCCGACAGCGGCAGATGTGAAGCTCACTCCCACGCCCCGGCGCGCACTGTGGCGGATCTGATGCGGTCACGGCATCGGCTCGGAGAACCGCTGGCGCACGGCGCGCTGCGCCGGTATCTGCGTTGTCGTGACGCCCGCCCGCGTGCTGTTGCAGCTGCCGGCGAACTCGACGTGCGCGGGCCGGTCCTGCGCGCGTTGGACGTGACGCTGGCCGAATGCGCCAGCCGACGCGGCAGACGCCCGCAGGGCGGGCGTACTGGAGCTGAAGCGCCGTTCCCGCCGTGGGGGTCGCGGCACGTGAGGACCGGCTGACGCTGTAAGTGATGGAGCGCTGGCTTGCCCGGCTCAGCGCGCCGCCGTACGCCGATCAGTTCGTGATCAGGGGCGGCGGTCGCCCGTCCGATCCGCGAGGAGCCTTCTACCCGGGCGTGGCTCGCCATGGACGCCCGCATCGCGACGGCTGTTGTGCGGTTCCGGCTCGACGTCAACTTCGGTCATCCGGTCACGCCCGCCCTAAGGATGATCGAGCTACCGTCCTTGCGACCGGACACCGCACCGGACCTACCGCGCATACCGGTCCGCACGTGGTGTCGACGCCACCGAGCTCCCGACTGACTTCGGCGAGGTTGGACACGGTGAAGACGTTCGCGACCCGCTCGCACGCCCGACCGGCGACGCGCGCTGGCACGCGGCTGATCGCCGATCGATGACGCCGACGTAGCCAGCAACGTAGCCGTTCGTGGATGCTCGGACGTGGCGGGACGGGAAGCGACGGCGTAGGACGCGTGCGCGCGCTGTGGACGGATGACGTGTTGCCTGCGCGGCTCGTCGCTGTTTCGGCGGTCGGATACGATCGGACGTGGGTGGCCTTCGCGGGACGCTGCTGGACGCGTTGGACCGTCGGTCGTGTGCATGGCATGGAAGAGGTCAGGGGTTCGGTTCCCCTTAGCTCCACGCAAAGCCGCAAGTCAGCGGCCTGCGGCCGCCTGGCGTGTGTGACTTCGGCGGCGGCGAACGTAGCCAGCTGGCTACGTTGGCTACGTCGGAAACGACGGTAGGTGTTGCTGGCCGCGGTGCGCTAGTCACCAGCGGAGCCGTTCCGAGCATCCGAAGCGGTGCCACTTCAGCGGATCTGATCGAGTGCTGACAACGAGCTCTCCGGTCTCGTTGTGGATCGATATGTGGCACGGAAACGCCGTTGGGGTGTGACGTGACGGTCATCCAGTCGTCCGCTGCTGCCGAACGGGCTTTTGCAACCCCTTGTGGGTAGTGGGGTAGAAGGGTAATATTCGTGTCATGAGTGCCTATCTCGAACTTGATGACCGCCGACGCGTCTCGCTCGGCAAGATCGGTCGCAGGGAACACACGCGGTACCTCGTCGATGAGGAGCCGGACGGCACGCTGATCTTTCGGCCTGCTGTCGTGATGGTCGAGGCGCAGGCCCGTCTGCTCGAGCGTGGCGAGACCGTCGAGGCGATCGACGAGTTCCTCGATGACCCGTCGCAGGGTGTGCGCCGCGGCCGTCCTCGCCGACGGCAGCAGTAGGCGTGCACGGCTCGCTCGAGCCTGTCTACTCGCCGCAGGCGAGCAAGATGCTCGACCTCGTCGAGGTGGACCCGGAACGCGTCGATCTGTGGAACGCCATCACCGATGCGATCGATCTGATCTGTGACGCTCCCACCAGCGCGGCAACACGCCGGGACGCCCTGCGCACGCCAACGGGTCATACCATCTGGAAGGTCACCGTCGGTTACCGCGGGGACAACGACGACTGGGTCGTGTTATGGCAGCCACGCGATGGCGAGGCGTTGATCGCTTACATCGGGCCGCTGTGAGGCGGCCACCCTCCCCTCGACTGGCGACGCCATCGCAGCGCGGCGTCGCGTGGAGAGGTTGCGACCTCGGAGTCGGCGACGACGCGATGGACACCGTGCCCGCCCTCGCGTCCAGTCCGTCGTCCTGCTCCGCAACCAGCGGCTCACTCAACCCGACGGGACAACCGTCGCCGTCCGCAACGGCATGACTGGTCGTGTCACGGCG
>CAYVGE010000111.1:0-1599 GCA_964450395.1 uncultured Actinomycetota bacterium | reverse complement strand
CGCGGGACCGCGCGTGGATCGACGCCTCGGTCAACACCGTGGTCACGCGTTCACCATCGACCAGTCACCCGGCACCCATCACAAGCTGAGACGGGTCATTCGACTCCGCAGCCCGGCGCGAGACCGTGAGCCGCGACTCGAGATCAAGATCAGCCTGTAAATCGCTCAGAGCCCGCGACGACCCGAAAGGCAACAGGTCTGGCGCTCCACGACTCGAGAGGTCGTGGGTCCGACTGTCGCGATATCAGTGGTTATTGCCGGCGATGGCTCGGGCGATGCGGCGGGCGTCGATTCCGAACTGCCTGAGGTGGCCGCCCAAGGGGGTGGTGAAGCCGATGAAGTACAGGTGGGGAGCCTGGGCAGCTGTCATCGCCGCAGGGTAGGGACGCCCTTTTGGATCGAGGACACCAAGATGCCCGACGAGGTGTTCGAGTCCTTTCCGAAAGCCTGTTGCGGCGATGACTACGTGTGGACGTATGCGCGTACCGCCGGCGAGGACGACGTCGGCGCCGTCGAACCCGATCACGACGGGAACGACATCGACCGCTCCCCGCTTCAACGCTGGGACGAGGTCGACGTCGAGAACAGGAACGCGAGCGTCTTCCAGTACGCGCGTGTACATCCCTCGGTTCGGCATTGGCATCCCGCGTGACAGATCGCCCACTGTCAGTCGCTGGGTTGCCGATGCGATGCGGTCAAACTGCGGAGACCGGCAGCCGTCCGAACGCGACCGCCAAGACCTGCGATGGAAGCCCACCAGCGTCCCTGCGGACGATGTGTGGTGCCGTCCGCACTGACAACCACACGCTGGCCGCGCCGCGCTCGACGAGGTCGACCGCGATCTCGGCTCCTGAGTTGCCAGCGCCAACCACGAGCACGTCATCGTCGGTGTATGCCTTGCCGGTGCGGTACGCGCTCGAATGCAGCACCTCCCCGGCGAAGTCGGACATCCCAGGCCAGTCGGGCACGACGGGGACCCGGTTGGAGCCTGTGGCCACGATCACCACATCCGCGTGGATCGGCGCACCATCGGTCTCGACCCGCCACCCATGTCCCTGCCGCTGCAGAGCGGTGACAGCCGTTGACAGTCGACCGTGCAACTGATGATGTTCGACGTACGCCCTCAGATAGCGGACGACGCCGTCGCGCGACACCCACCGTCCCTCGCTTCGTGGCAGCCGAAGGCCGGGAAGGTTCGACAGCCAACGGACGGCATGCAGGTGGAGGCGGTCGTAATGCCCCTGCCAGCTGGCACCCATCTCGGACGCCTGCTCGAGCACGACAGCATCGATGTCCCGGCTCTTGAGCACTCCCGCGGCGGCGAGTCCCGCTGGACCGCCGCCGATGATCACGCTCGGTGATCACCTGGTCGGGCGTCCTTGTCGGATGGCTTCCTACGAAAACTTCCCCCGATCTCAGCCGCCTCGGGCAAGCCATAGGAGATCCCCCGCTGCCGGACGGTCGTCCGGAGCGCCCGTTGTCCAGTCGTCATACGGGGAGGCAGAGGCCGCATTCGGGCAGCAGGGGGTCTCCGCGGGGGACCAGGGCCCCTATCGATCGAGCGCTGCTGTCGCGAGATTCCTGCCACGAGCAGGCGGG
>CAYVGE010000110.1:0-13239 GCA_964450395.1 uncultured Actinomycetota bacterium | reverse complement strand
GACGGTCCACTTCGTCGACGAGCAGGTCGACCACGGGCCGATCATCGCCCAGGAGGCGGTGGAGGTGCGCGAGGACGACACGGTGGCGACGCTGCACGCCAGGATGCAGCAGGTGGAGCACCGCCTGGTGCCGTGGGCCGTGCGGGCCTTCTGCGCCGACCGGCTCCATCGCGACGGACGACACGTCAGGATCCTGCAGTGAACGACAGCACCCTGCGGCCGCGCCGCGCCCTGCTCAGCGTCTACGACAAGGCGGGGCTGACCGAGCTCGCGACGGCTCTGCACGAGGCGGGCGTGGAGCTGGTGTCGACCGGGTCCACCGCCCGGACGATCGCCGACGCCGGCGTTCCCGTGACCGCCGTCAGCGACGTCACCGGATTCCCTGAGATCCTCGACGGACGGGTCAAGACGCTGCACCCGGCCGTGCACGCCGGGATCCTGGCCGACCGCGGCATCGCCGGGCACCTCGAAACCCTCGACGCGCACGACATCGCGCCGATCGACCTGGTGGTGTCGAACCTCTACCCGTTCGAGCGGACGGTGGCCGACCCCGACGTGTCCCACGCCGACGCGATCGAGATGATCGACATCGGCGGACCGACCATGGTGCGGGCGGCCGCCAAGAACCACGCCCACGTCGCGGTCGTCGTCGACCCCGCCGACTACGCCGACGTCGCCGAGCACGTCGCCGGCGACGGCATCGGTGCGGCGACCAGGCGCGCGCTGGCGGCCAAGGCGTTCACCCACTCCGCCACGTACGACGCGGCGATCGTGGACTGGTTCGCCGGCGACGACGCCCGGCCCGACGTGCGCGTCGACGTCTGGCACAAGGTGTCCGACCTGCGCTACGGCGAGAACCCGCACCAGCCGGCCGCCTTCTACCGGCCCCCGACACCGTCGGGGCTGACCAGCGCTCCGCTGCTGCAGGGCAAGGCGCTGAGCTACAACAACCTGCTGGACGCCGACGCGGCGTGGCGCATGGCGACGGCGTTCGATGAGCCCTGCGTGTCGGTGATCAAGCACACGAACCCGACGGGGATCGCGGTCGCCGCTGACATCGCCACCGCGTACCCGGCCGCGTTCGCCGGCGATCCCGTCAGCGCCTACGGCGGCATCGTGGGCTGCAACCGCGAGGTCGACGCGGCGACGGCCCGCCAGATCATCGAGGTGTTCACCGAGGTCGTCGTCGCCCCGTCGTTCTCCGCGGAGGCGCGCGAGGTCCTCGCGCAGAAGCGCACCCTGCGCCTGCTGGAGGTGCCGACGCCCGCCACCGACGTGGTGCAGGTGCAGAGCGTCGCCGGCGGCCTGCTGGTGCAGCAGCCCGACCTGGGCACCGACCCCGACGACGGCTGGGAGGTCGCGACGCGCGCCGCGCCGACCGACGAGCAGCGCGCCGCGTTGGCGTTCGCCTGGCAGGCCTGCCGCCACGTCAAGTCGAACGCGATCGTCCTGGCCCGCGACCGCGCGGTGGTCGGGGTGGGCGCCGGGCAGATGTCGCGGGTGGACAGCGTGGAGCTCGCCGTCCGCAAGGCGGGCGACCGGGCCAAGGGCGCCGTGCTGGCCAGCGACGCCTTCTTCCCGTTCCGCGACGGCCCCGACGCGGCGATCGCCGCAGGCGTCGCCGCGATCATCCAACCGGGTGGGTCCAAGCGCGACGCCGACGCGGTCGCCGCCTGCGACGAGGCGGGCATCCCCATGCTGTTCACGGGCCGTCGCCACTTCCGCCACTGACCATCGCGGTCGCGCGACCACGTCGAACGTCGCGCGCCAGGGTGGGGACGATGGGCGCACGACAGTTGGGAGGGCGCGATGGGTGGCGGCAACGTGGTGGTGACCGGGGCGGCGTCCGGGATCGGCCGTCGCGCCGTCGTGCTGCTGGCGCGTGCCGGGTGGCACGTGGTGGCCGTGACGCGGTCGCACGACCGGGCCGCGCCCGCGATCGACGAGGCCGAGGCTGCGCTGGGGCCCGGCGGTGGACGCGTGACCAGCGTCGCCGCCGACCTCGCCGACCTGCGCCAGGTGCGCCGCGCGGTCGGCGAGATCGCCGCGTTGGGGCCCGTCCGCGCGGTGGTCAACAACGCCGCCGTCCTGGCGGTCGCCCGGCGCCGGCCTCGGCTGACCGTCGACGGCATCGAGGAGGTCTTCGCGGTCAACCACGTCGCCGCGTTCGTGCTGACGACCGGCCTGCTGGAGCACCTGACCACCGGGGGACGCGTGATCGCGGCCGGCTCGAAGGGCCTGCAGGTCATGCCGTGGCTGCGGCTGGACCCTGACGACCTCGACAGCCGGCGGCGCTGGTCGGCGGTGCGGGCCTACTACCGGTCGAAGATCGCCCAGCTGGCGTTCACCGCCGAGCTGGGCCGCCGCGGGGTGTCGGCGACGGCGCTGCAGATCCCCAGCGTGCGCCTCGACGACGCGAAGGTGGCGGCGTACCCGCGCCTGCTGCAGCTCGCCTACCGGCCCAAGCAGCGCCTCGCGACCGATCCTGCCCGTGTCGCCGCGGCGTACGTCGCGCTGGTCCAGCGGGACGTACCGCTGACGGGGCACGTCGACGTCCGTGGACGCCGGATCCGGTGGCCCAACGGCAGTGGCACGCCCGCGCTCGGAGCGCAGGTCTGGGCGTCGACGGCCGCGCTCGCCGGTTGACCCGCGCGGCCCGCGGTCAGTGCCGTGCGGTCGCGGGTGCCCGCCGCCGTGCCGCCGTGCCGCTGGCCGTCGCGACCACGATGCCGACGAGGATCAGCAGCACCCCGCCCAGCTGGACGACCGACGGGGCCTCGCCGAGCAGCACCATGCCCAGCAGCACCGCGGTGACCGGCTGCAGCAGCAGCAGGACCGACGTGACGACGGCGGGCAACCTCGGCAGGGCGTAGGAGATCAGCAGCCAGCCGACGACCTGGGAGTTCAGGGCCAGCACCAGCAGCCAGCCGTGCGCCGGCCAGCTGGGCACCAGGTCGACCCGACCGAGCGCGGCCCCCGCGACGGCCGCGCCGAGCCCGCCGATGATGGTCGCGTCGAGCAGCGCGCCGGCACGGTGGTGCTGGTCGCGGTTCCCGGCGCGGAGCAGCAGCAGGTAGCCCGAGTAGGCGGCCGCGGCCAGCAGGCCCAGCACGGCGCCGAGCGCCGGATCGTCCCCGTAGGCGTCGGCCCCGACCACACCGGAGATCAGCACGACGCCGATCAGCATGACCGGGATGGCCGTGGTAGTGGTCCGGGACGGCCGCTCGCCGAGGAAGACCCACGCGACCAGCCCGACGATCACCACCTGCACGTTGGCGAGCACGGTCGCCAGGCCCGCGCCGACGACGTCGATGGCGTAGTGCCACGCCAGCAGGTCGACGGCGAAGGCGGCGCCGGCCAGCAGGGTCAGCCGGTGCTCGCCCTCGGGGCGCGGACCTGCCGACCGCCGCTCCCGCCAGGCCAACAGGGCCAGCACCGGCACCGCGTAGAGGCAGCGGAAGACCGCGGACGTGGCCGGCTCCACACCCGACAGGCGCACGAAGATGCCCGAAAAGGCGATGGCGATCGCGCCGAGCGCGCCCATCGCGAGCGCGACGCGGGACGCGGCGCCCGCCGCCGACGGTGCGGCGTCGGCGGACCGGGGCGGGGTGGGCTGCGTTCGCACAGCGGATCCTCTCGAAACGCGACGGCGCACGATACCGTCGCGGCGTGACCGTCGAGGGGTCCACCGAGAAGACCAGCATCGTGCGCCGTCGCCGTGACGCGCGCAGGCTGCCGACCGTGCTCGGCCTGCAGTTGCAGCACCGGCTGGGATCCGGCGGCGAGGGGGAGGTCTGGGCGGCCGCCGACGCCGACGGCACGGTGCGCGCCCTCAAGCTGATCCGCCCTGATGTGGTGGCCGAGCCGGTGACCTTCACCGAGCGGGCCGGGGCCCTCGCCCGCATCGACGACCCCGCCCTCGTGCGGGTGCTGCGCGCCCAGGTGCTCGGGACGGGGGAGTGGGCCGGCTGGGGTGCGATGGTCATGGAGCTGGTCGACGGGGACCCGCTCGACGATGCGCACCTGGGCGCCGACGCGTTCGCCGACCTCGAGCCGCTCGCGCTCGCGCTCGACCGTCTGCACGACGGGGTGTGGTCCGACGGTGAGCCAATGGTCCACCGCGATGTCAAGCCGGCCAACCTGTTGCGGACGGCCGACGACCGCGTGGTGCTGGTCGACCCGTCCAGCCTGCGGGCCCTCGGTGGCGACATGACCTATGTGGGGACGCCGCTGTTCGTGGCCCCGGAGGTCCCGACCGGTCGGGTCGGCCCCGCGGCCGACGTCTACTCCTTCGCGGCGACCCTGCTCGCGCTGCACAGCGGTGCGCGCGGTGACGAGCTGGCCGACCTGCTGGCTGCCCCCGACGAGCTGGACATCCCCGATGCCGTCGTGCGGGCACTCTCGCCGGCGCCGGCCGACCGCCCCGAGCGGTGCGCCGAGCTGGTCGACACCACCCACACGGTGGTGGTCCGTTCCGAGCCCGGCACCCGCGCGTCGCGCCCGGTGCTCCGGCCGCAGACCTCGCGCACGTGGTGGCGGCTGGGGCTACTGGCGATCGCGGCCGCGCCGCTGGCCGCGGGGCTGCTGCTGACCATCCCGACGCTGACGGTCGGTGCCCTGCTCGCCGTGGCCGCGCTGGTCGCGATCGACCCCGCCATGCGCGATCCGTCGATCGCCTGGCTGCCCCGGTCGGTCGCCCGGTGGCTGGCGCGCACCCTCAACGCCGACGACGACGAGCGCGACCGGGTCGAGGCGACGGTGTACGGCGCGCTGCTGCTGCCCTTCCTGCCGGTGGGCGGCTACGCGGCCGGGCTCGGGCCCAGCATGGTCGTGTACGGGACGGTCGGCCAGATCGCGGGTGTGCTGACGGTCTGCGCGGTCGCGGCGACCTGGTACGCCCTGGCGACCGCGGACCCCGACGCGCGCGCTGCCGCGCCGGCGCGGATCGTGGTCCTGCCGCTGTGGGTCGCCGGCGCCTTCGCCGATGCGGTCGCGCGCGTCGCAGTCGCGCTCAACGACGCCCTCCGCCCCGACGAGCCGGCGGTCACCGCGGCGGCGGACGACGAACCGGAGGCGCAGGCGAACCAGGGCGCGACCGGGTAACGTGTCGGCCCACCGACCGCCAGCCCGGTGGCGGACGACGCAGCCCGGTCGGCGGCGCCCGCACGAGCGCACGCTGCGGCGGTCGCGCCACCCGGCAGACCCCAGGCAGCACGGCGATAGGTCAACCTCGCATGACGGCACGCATCATCGACGGCAAGGCGACCGCGGCGGCGGAGCGCGAGCGCATCGCGGCCGAGACCGCGCAGCTCGCCGGGCAGGGCGTCGTCCCGGGCCTCGCGGCCGTACTGGTCGGTGACGACCCGGCCAGCCACGTCTACGTCGGGCAGAAGGAGCGCATGTCCGAGCGCGTCGGGATGACGTCGCACGGCGCGCGGCTGCCGGCCGACATCAGCCAGGCCGGCCTGCACGAGGAGATCGACCGGCTCAACGCCGACCCGGCGGTGCACGGGATCATCGTTCAGATGCCGCTGCCCGACCACCTCGACGCGGTGACCGCGCAGGAGCGGGTCGATCCGCTGAAGGACGTCGACGGCCTCCACCCGGACAACGCCGGCCGCCTGCTTCGCGGCGACCCCCGCTTCGTCCCGGCGACGCCGCTGGGCTGCCAGGTGCTGCTGCGCACCGCGGGCGTCGAGGTCGCGGGCGCGCGCGTGGTCATCATCGGCCGCTCGCAGCTGGTCGGTCGCCCCCTGGCGATGCTGCTGTCGGCCAAGGCGCCCGACGCCAACGCCACGGTGACCATGTGCCACAGCCGCTCGAAGGACCTCGCCGACCACACCCGTGCCGCCGACATCATCGTCGTGGCGACCGGCGTGGTCGACACGCTGACCGCCGAGATGGTCCCGCCGGGCGCGACCGTGATCGACGTCGGCATCAACCGGCGCGACGACGGCAAGCTGATCGGCGACGTGGACTTCGCCGGCGTCAGCGAGGTCGCGGGGGCGATCACCCCGGTGCCGGGCGGCGTCGGGCCGATGACCGTCACGATGCTGTTGCACAACACGCTGCTGGCCGCACGCCTGCAGGCCGGGGCCCGCTGACAGGTGTATCCGCGGACAGACCGAGGGTAGGGTCGCCCGGGGACCCGACGGCTTCCACGGAGCCGGGTTCCACAAGCTGTCGCGCGCATGCAGGGAGGCGCATCGTGAAGGTAACCGTTGTCGGCGCTGGGAAGTACGGCTCGACGACCGTGCAGCGCATCGCGCAGGCGGACTTCGCCGACGAGGTCGTGATGATCGACATCATCGAGGGCCTCCCGCAGGGGCTCGCGCTCGACATGAACCAGTCCCGCCCCATCGAGCGCTACGAGACCAGGGTCGTCGGCACCAACGGCTACGGCAACACGACCGGCTCGGACATCGTGGTGGTGACCGCGGGCAAGCCGCGCTCTCCCGGCATGAGCCGCATGGACCTGCTGGAGGACAATGCCAAGATCGTGGGCGGTGTCGCGCAGGAGATCGCCGAGAGCTCGCCCGACGCGGTGGTCATCGTGGTCTCCAACCCGCTGGACGAGATGACGGCGCTGTTCCAGCAGGTCTCGGGGTTCCCGAGGGAACGCGTCATGGGCCAGGCCGGCATGCTCGACACCGCGCGGTTCGCCGACAAGATCGCGACCGCCATGGACATCTCGCCGCTGGAGGTCGACGCGATCACGCTGGGCTCGCACGGCGACACGATGGTGCCCGTGCCGTCGCAGGTGACCGTGCAGGGCAAGCCGCTGACCGACGTCCTCGACGACGAGACGATCGAGCAGCTCGTCGGCGCGACCCGCACCGGCGGAGCCGAGATCGTCGGCCTGCTCAAGCAGGGCTCGGCGTACTACGCGCCGTCGGCGGCCGCTGCCCGGATGGTGCGCGCGATCGCACAGGACGAGGGCGTGGTCCTGCCGGTCTGCGCCTGGGTGGACGGGCAGTACGGCATCTCCGACGTCTACCTCGGCGTGCCCGCGCGCCTGGGCCGCGCGGGCGTGACCGAGGTCGTCGAGCTCGACCTCACCGACGACGAGCGGGCGGCGCTGGCCGAGGCGGCCGACGCGGTCCGCGACAAGCAGGCCGACGTGGCCTCCCTGGTCTAGATCCCGAACACATCCGCACTCGACGAGCGAGCGAACCCATGAGCCGTCAACGACCCAACGCCCCGACGACCGGTCGGGCCCGGCGCACCCGCGGGGGCACGCCGGCGGAGGAGCGCGGCGCCCGGGCACGGCCCCGCACGGCGGCCGAGGTGGCCGAGCTGTCCGACGAGGAACTGCGGGCGCTGCTCGACGAGAACCTCGATCCGGAGGAGGTCGCCCGCGTCGCCGGTGAGTCCGATGACGACCAGGAGGCCAGCGACCACGACCGCGACACCAAGCGGGACCGGCTCGAGAGCCTGCTGCTCGAGCAGGACGAGGACTTCTGACGCACCGCGGTGACGGGCCGCCTCAGACGCCGAGCGCGCGGCGCAGCGCCGCCGTCTGACGGCGCGAGACCTCGACCCGGCTGCGGTCGCGGTCGTCCATGACGAGCAGCAGCCCGCCCTGGTGGTCCGACACCAGCTCGCGGACGTGGCGCAGGTTCACCAGGAACGACCGGTGGCAGCGGAAGAACGCGCCGTGCAGCCGGCGCTCCAGGTCCGCCAGCGTGTACGTCGTCAGCACCGTGTCGTCCGCCAGCTTGACGTAGCTGTAGCCCCGTGACGCGGTCGCGTAGTAGATGTCGGCCGGCTCGACGAGCACGGTGCGGCCGCCCTGCTGGATGGGCACCCGGTCGCCGACCGCCGGTGTGGCGTCGGTCGTCCCCGACGGTGCCACCGGGGGCTCGTCGTCGTCCCCACGGGCCGCACCGAGCGCGCGGCGCAGCGCGCGCGCCAGGCGCTCCTCGTCGAACGGCTTGACCAGGTAGTCGGCGGCGGCGAGGTCGAACGCGTCGACGGCGTGGTCCGGGTAGGCGGTGGTGAACACCACGGCCGCCGGGTGCTCGCGGCGTCGCAGCCGGGCGGCCAGGTCGAGTCCGGTGCCGCCGGGCATGCGGATGTCGAGCAGCACCACGTCGTAGTCGACCGAGTCGAGCAGCAGCGCCGCCTCCTCGGCGTTGGTCGCTTCGCCGACGACCTGGATGTCCGGGAACGACTGGAGCAGGTAGCGCAGCTCGGCGCGCGCGGGTGCCTCGTCGTCCACGATCAGGCAGCGGGCGCGGCGCCGGTCGGGATCGTCGGTGGTCATGGTGCTCACCGCAGCGGCAGGCGCAGGTCGACCGAGGTGCCCTTGTCACGCCCGGACTGCACGTGCATCGAATACCGCTCCCCGAACAGGTTCTCCAGCCGCTGGTTGATGTTATGCAACCCGATGCCGCCGCTGGGCGCATGGCCCGACAGGACGCGGTCCAGCAGGTCGTCGGGCATCCCGACGCCGTCGTCGCGCACCTGGATCAGGGTCGTGCGGCTGAGCGGGTCGACCCGGGCCCGCAGGCTGACGGTACCACCGCCGACCTTCTCGGCCAGGCCGTGCTTGACGGCGTTCTCGACCAGCGGCTGGATCGTCAGCACCGGCACCTGCACGCCGAGCACCTGCGGCTCGACGTCCAGGCGCACGTTGAGGCTGTCACCGTACCGCGCCTGTTCGAGCGACAGGTAGGTCCGCACGAAGAAGTACTCCTGCGCGAACTCGGCGAACTGGCCGTCCTGGCGGATCGAGTAGCGGAAGAAGTCGGAGAGCCGCAGCAGCAGGTGGCGGGCGTGGTCGGGGTCGGTGCGCGCCTTCGACGCGATGGTGTTGAGCACGTTGAACAGGAAGTGCGGGTTGATCTGCGCGCGCAGCGCGTTCAGCCGCGCGTCCGCGGCCAGCTGGCGCTCGCGGTCGGCCTCGGCCAGCTCCAGGTGCAGCGACAGGATGCCGGCGAGGTCCTGGACCGGCTGGCGGGCCGGAGGCGTCCCGTCGACCCGGTACACCTTGAGCGTGCCGACGACGCGCGAGCCGACCCGCAGCGGGGCGACGACGGCGGTCTGCAACGGGCACCCCGCGTCGGGGCAGCCCAGGTCGGCCCGGTGGCGCAGCACCCGGGCACGCCCGCTGGTCAGCACGGTGCGGGTCGCCGCGGTGGTCAGCGGGTGGCCGGACCGGTGGTGGTCACCGCCCGGCCCCACGAACGCCAGCACCGACTCGCGGTCGGTGATGGCCACGGCGTCGCCCGCCAGCACGGGGCGCAGCAGCCGGACCGTCCGCTCGGCGGCCTCCGTGGTCAGCCCCGACCGCAGCGGCAGGTCGCGCCCGAACACGGCGGTAGGGGCGGGGTCGCGGTCGCGCGGCGTGCGCGGCAGCCGCAGCATGCGGCCGCGGCTGCCGCGCACGAGCCGGTCGCGTGGGCCCCGCAGCGTCGACGGGAAGCCCAGGATCAACGCGGTGGTCACCGCGAGGCCGATGATCAGCAGCGCGTCGGTCGACAGCGGCGGGTCGATCAGCACCTGGGTCACGAGGTACAGCAGCACCCAGGCGGCCACCACCACCGCCGCCAGCAGGCTGGCCGAGCGGCTCACGGCGCCTCTCCGGCGTCGACGCCGCGCAGCGTCAGCTGCGCAAGGCGCTCGGTGGCCCGGTCCGCGGCGGTGCCGTGCAGGCGGACCCACAGGTGCGCCAGGTCGTCGGGCACCGCCGTGCGGCGCGACACCGCAACCGCGGCGGCGATCGCGCACGGCGCGGCGACCGGGGTGGGCGCCAGCAGCAGCGCGCCGACCCAGGTGTCGGGGCGCAGCAGCGCGAGCCCGAACAGCGCGATCGCCAGCGTCGCGCCCGTCACCAGCCCGGCGATCGCGCCCGCAGCCGTCATCCGCGGCCACCAGATCGAGAGGATGAGCACCGGCGTCAGCGACGACCCGGCCACGGCGAACGCCCAGGTGACCATGGTGGCCACGGCCGACGGGAACAGCGCCGACAGCGACGCCGGCTCCAGGCGCAGCGCGACGGCCGCCGCGATCGTGGCGGTCGCCACCACGGCCAACCGGCCGGCCAGGACGATCTGCTCCTGGCTCGCCCGCGGGCGCAGGATCTGCGCGTAGGTGTCGTGACCCCACGAGGCGGCTGCGGCCAGGAGCAGCCCGGCCATGGTCGAGATGACCGCGACGAGCGCCGCGACGGCCAGCACCGTCAACCCGGGCGCCCCGGCCTTCAGGCGGCCCAGCGCGAGCAGCGCGTGCTCGGGGATGCGCAGCACGCCGCCGACGGTCAGCTCGGCCAGCCACGGCGTCGAAGCCGCAAGGCGCTCGACGGTGCTGCGTGCCGCGGTCCCCAGCATGACGGCGAGCATGTAGAACAGGCTGGCCGCGCCGAGGACCCACACCGTCGTCCGGCGCGCCTCGCGGCCGGTCGGGCTGGTGAAGTAGCGGTTCATCACGTGCGGCAGCCCCGCCGTGCCCAGCAGCAGGGTCAGCAGCAGCATCGTCTGCCCGGTCACCGAGTAGCGGGCGCCGGGCTCGTCGAAGCGGGCGGGTGCGCCGGGGTCCAGCGCGTTGGTCTCGGGTACCAGGGTCCACTGCCCGTCGACCACTGCGGGGTTGCGCAGCGGCGCCTGGCTGAGTCCGTGCACCGCGCCGGCGTAGTCGAAGCCGTCGGTGAGCACGGTCCCAGCCAGCCAGACCAGCACGCTCATGAGGAACACGAACTGCACCGCCTGCGTCCAGGTGGTGCCCCGCATGCCGCCGAACGCCACGATGCCGGCGATGGCGACGCTGGACAGCAGCACGCCGGTCGCGTAGGCGTCGAGTCCGAGGACGCCCGAGCCGACCAGCATGCTCCAGGTGATGCCGCTGGCGACCGCCTGCGGCACCAGGTAGCCCAGGATGATCAGCTGGACCACCGCGACCGCGGCGAGGCGGACGCCGTCGGACCCCAGCCGCCGACCCAGGAAGTCCGGCAGCGAGTACTGCCCGAAGCGGCGCAGCGGCGCGGCGACGAACAGCAGGACCGGCACGAACCCCGCGGCGAAGCCGGTCGCGTACCAGACACCGTCGAGCCCCGCGACATAGACCGCGGCGGCGACGCCCAGGAACGACGCGGCCGAGAAGTAGTCGCCGCAGATCGCCAGGGCGTTGGTGATGACGCCGATGCGCTGGCCGGCAAGGTAGAAGTCGATGCTCGAGGCGCGACGCGGGCGGATGGCCAGCGCCAGCAGCGCCAGGAGCACGAACAGCAGGGCGCCGACGGCCGTCAGCAGCGTCGGCAGGCTGACGGTCACGCGGGCACCGCGGTCACGGCTCGGGCTCCGTCGGCGGCTCGTCGGTCGGCGTGCCCAGCATGCGGCGTTCGACCCCGTTGGCCAGCGTCGCCGCGCCGATGCCGACGACGAAGAAGAACACGTACAGCCCGGCACCGGCCAGCACGAACCCCTCCGCCCAGCCGCTGAGCTGCGCACCCGGCCACCAGCGGGTGGCCAGGGTCGCCGCCGGCACCAGCAGCAGCCCGCCGATGAACACCACGAAGTAGCCGACCGCGATGCGCCGCTGCGTGCGGAACACCGCGTCGACCTCGGCCGGTGTGTCGAACTCGTCCCGGCCGACCGGCTCGTCGACGGACGGGGTCACACCGGAGAATTTAGCGGTCGGCGGGCGACGTCGGCGATGCGGAGGTCGTCTTCGCGGCGCCGACGAGGCCCACGACCGCAGCGGCCGCGACGGCACCCGAGATCAGCACGAGCACCAGGCCCGGACCCGGCAGCCAGGCCTCGCCGAAGCCCGGCAGTCGCCGCGCCGCCCACACCAGGCGCCAGGCGGGCACGCCGATCGCGACGAACGCGAGCACGAGCGCGTGGCCGATCGCCATGCGCCGCCTGCGCAGCATCGCGCCGGGCATGGCGAGCAGGCCCGCGTAGAACGTGTACAGCCCGCCGAGCGCCGCGCCGCTGGTGCTACCGAACGCGGTGTCGAGCCACGGCAGGAAGCTGGCGATCATCGTCGCCAGCGCCGCGACGAGCAGGAGGATCTGCGGCCGACCCAGGTAGGGCCACCGGCGCCCGCGTACCGGCGCACCATCCCGAGCGTTGTGTGCCTCTGGCATCGTCGTGCACGCTAGCGCATCGTGCGCCCCGTCGACGGCTCCGGTCCGCCGGACGGCGCGGACCGCGCCACGAGCGGTCGCGCCCCGCGCCCGAACGGTCCACGCCGGGCGACGCGCGCCGTTCGCCCTGCGAAGACCGCCGCTGGCGAAGTCGTCCGCGCCGTCCGCAGGGGACGTCTTGCTGCGTGCGGGGTGTCCACGGTTTGCTCTGCGGAGCGCGGCAGGCGGCCGCGCGGCATGCCCTCAGCGAGGAAGGGTCGTGGAGATGGACGAATCACAACGCCGCGAGTACTGGCGGACGAACCTGCGACTCATGTCGGTCCTGCTGGCCGTGTGGTTCACCGTGAGCTACCTGTTCGGCATCCTGCTCGTGGTGCCGCTGAACAACATCGTGATCAACGGGTTCCCACTCGGCTTCTGGTTCGCCCAGCAGGGCTCGATCATCACCTTCGTGATCCTGATCGGCGTCTACGTGTGGCGCATGGACCGCCTCGACGACGAGTACGACATCGGCCGCGCCGAGGAGCAGCGCGTGGCCGACGAGGTGCGCAGGGCGCGCGAGCAGGAAGAGGGGTAGGCGACCATGACCAGCATCCAACTGTGGACCCTGATCTGGGTCGTCCTCACCTTCAGCCTGTACCTGTTCATCGCGTGGCGCAGCCGGGTCTCCGACACCGAGGGCTTCTACGTCGCCGGGCACGGCGTGCCGGCCATCGCCAACGGCGCGGCGATCGGCGCGGACTGGATGAGCGCCGCGTCGTTCATCTCGATGGCCGGCCTCATCGCCTTCCAGGGCTACGGCGGCTCGGTCTACCTGATGGGCTGGACCGGCGGGTACGTGCTGCTGGCGCTGCTGCTCGCGCCGTACCTGCGCAAGTTCGGCAAGTACACGGTCCCCGACTTCGTGGGCGACCGCTACTCCGAGACCGCCCGGGCGGTGGCCGCCGTCGCCGCCATCTTCGTGTCGTTGACCTACGTGGCCGGCCAGATGCGTGGTGTCGGCATCGTGTTCAGCCGCTACGTCGGCATCGAGATCTTCGGTGACGCGGTCATCGGCGGCGTGCTGATCGGCATGGCCGTCGTGTTCTTCTACGCCGTCCTCGGCGGCATGAAGGGCATCACGTGGACGCAGGTGGCCCAGTACTCGGTGC
>CAYVGE010000109.1:0-13283 GCA_964450395.1 uncultured Actinomycetota bacterium | reverse complement strand
CAGGTCCGTACGTGGTCGCCGTCGTCCGGGTCCTCGCGCGCACTGCCGGCATCGGCCGGATGCGTGCCACCGGCAGCAGGCGGCCGCGGCCTCGTGGCCCGTGGACGCCCGATGACTTCCGGTGTCGGCGTACGTCCCAAGGATGACGCCGACGCCCGGAGCGCGATCCATGACCTCATCGACCAGTGCCGGTGACGCCCCCACGTTCGTCCTGATCCCCGGCGCCGGGGGACAGGCCTGGTACTGGCACCGGCTGGTGCCCGAGCTGGAGCGCCGCGGCGCTGCCGCGATCGCCGTCGACCTCCCCGGCGCGGACGAGGGTGCGGGGCTCGATGCCTACGTCGACACCGTGCTGGCGGCGATGCGGGACGTCGGAGCCCCGGTCGTCGTCGGGCAGTCGATGGGCGGGCTGACCGCGCCGCTGGTGTGCGCACGGGTGCCGGCGCGGCTCCTCGTGCTGGTCAACGCGATGATCCCGAGGCCGGGCGAGACCGGCGGGCAGTGGTGGGACGCGACGGGGCAGGCCGCGGCGCGGGCGGAGCTCGCGCGGCGTCAGGGCCGGGAGTTGCGCGACGACTCGCTCGACGACTTCTTCCACGACGTCCCGGCGGCGGTCGTGGCCGAAGCGATGGCCGCGGGTGATCCCGGCCAGTCGGGGAGGCCCTTCGCCGATCCCTGGCCGCTCGACGGCTGGCCCGACGTCCCCACCCGCGTCGTGGCGGGCAGCGACGACCGCTTCTTCCCCCCGGCGTTCCAGCGGCGGGTCGCCCGCGACCGCCTGGGACTCGACGTCGACGAGGTGCCGGGCGGGCACCTGGTGGCGCTCGCCCGCCCCGCGCCACTCGCCGAGCGCCTCATCGGCTACCTCCCGGCCTGACGGGCCGCCTCGCGTCCGTGCGCCCAGCGCACCGGGGAATGGGCGGTCGGTGCCGCGCGTTGCACCGCTGGTCGGCCCCCACAGGCCACGACACGGGCGTGCGACCAAGACGTCACGCGGCGGTAACCCGCCGCACCGCACCCGGTGCTAGCTGTGGGAGCTGCACACCGCGTCGACGGACCGCGGGACCCGCGAGCGCGACGCTACCCCGACGTCTTCCTCGAACATAGGAGCCGCGATGACCGACGTCCTGACCGGGCGCAAGACCATCGCCCTCGTCGCACACGACAACCGCAAGGCCGACCTGGTCGAGTGGGCCGAGTACAACCGGTTCGCGCTCGCCGACCACCACCTGGTCGCGACCGGCACCACCGGCAACATCCTCGAGCACGAGCTGGGCCTGCCGGTCGAGCGCCTGCAGAGCGGGCCGCTCGGCGGCGACATGCAGATCGGCGCCCGCATCTCCGAGGGCGGCATCGACGCCATGGTGTTCTTCTGGGACCCGCTGGAGGCACAGCCCCACGACCCGGACGTCAAGGCACTGCTGCGCGTCGCGGTGGTGTGGAACATACCGGTGGCGTGCAACCGCGCGTCCGCCGACTTCATGGTGTCCTCGCCGCTGATGGCCGCGTCGTACGAGCGGCGCGTGCCCGACTACGCAGGCCACAACAACCGCATGCAGACGGCGGTCACCGACGGGGTCGACGAGATCGACGAGATCGTCGAGCCGCAGGTCGCCACGCTCGCGGGGTAGCCGGTGACGTCTGGGCGCACGCACGTGCTGCTCGCGATCGACGGGTCGGAGCGGGACGCCCACCTGACCGACGTGTCGGCCGGGCCCGCCCGCGCCGGCCACGCCGGCGTGACGGTCCTGCTGCCGCGCACGGCGCAGGTGACCCGGCGCCGCCGTCAGCCGGTCGCGACCGCCAGCGTCACCGCACCCGGCGCGCCGGACGGCAGCGGCACGTCCCGGTAGGCGTCGGCGAGGGCCTGCCCGAGCAGCCGGCACCGCTCCAGTGCCGGCTCGCCGACGTGCGCGCACACGACGCCGCTGCCGGTGCCGGGTGTCGTCGCCCGGCCCAGGCGGCCGTCCGCTCGCACGCCGCCGTCGGCCGTGGTCACCATGAGGTCCACGCACCACAGCGGCGCGTGGCCACCGAGCTCGGTCAGCGCCCACATGCGCTGCGCCGGCCGGTCGTAGCCGTACCAGTACATGACGGCCACGCCTTCGATGATCAGGGCGCGTGCCAGGTCGGTCGCGGACAGCCCGCCGACGCCGATGGCCCACGGGTCGTACGGATCGACGTGCACGAAGGTCGAGGCAGGGTCGGCGGCGCCCCGCAGCACCCGTCGTGCGACCGCCAGCATGCCGTCGGCGGTCACCGTGGCGACGCGGTCGGTGAGCCCCGTGACGAGGGCGCGGGCGGCGATGTTCGCGGTGCTGCCGGGGTCGAGGTCACACAGCAGGTAGCTCGCGTGGGCGCCGAGCTCGGTCATCGCGACGGTCGGCGACCCCGGGAGCAGGCCGGAGGCGGCCGCGAGGTCGCGCAGCATCACGCCGTACCGACTGGACGCGAGGGCGGGCACGGTGTCCATCGCGTCCTGGAACCGTGCCGCGCCGTAGATGCGCTCCGCCGCCGGGTCGGCCGGCCTGGCACGCCGGGACACCGGCGTCACCGGCACCTCCAGCGGGTAGGTCGCGTTTCCGGCGTGGGTCTCGGCGTACAGCCGCGGGCGGGTGGTCCCCAGCACTTCGGCCAGCATGAGGTGCTTGAAGACGTCGGCGAGCCCGCCGGCGTGCCGGTTGGCCATGTCGCCCTCCGTTCCGGGTCCACGCCGAGGCCGTCGTCGCGCAGCGCCGCGACCGCGGCTGCGGCGCCGTCGATCGGTTCCACGAGGCGACCAGCACGCCGTCGATGTCGAGCGGGACGGTCGTGATCGTCCGGTCGCGCATCGATGTGCCCCCGACCATGGCTGCGTGCTTGTGCGACAGCGTGCCCGGCCCCCGCGCGCGCCGCAACCGGTCGACGTTCGGCGGTGTTCACGACCGCTCCGGCGCCGTCGTGCACCGTGTGCGGGACGCCGCCGGGGCGGTGCCGGCGGGGCTACGGTGGCGCCATGTCCGACGACGCGCAGCCCGAGGCCCGGGCGTCGACCGAGGGGCCGCACGAGTACCGCCAGTTCCGGTTCCGCGCCCCCGAGGGTGCGACCGACATGCTGCTGATCCGCCACGGCGAGTCGGAGCCCGCACGCTTCGACGCCCCGGCCGCGATGGTCGACGGCCAGGCCGATCCGGACCTCGATCCGCGGGGGCGCCAGGAGGCCGAGCTGGTCGCCGAGCGGTTCGTCGACGAGGAGGTCTCAGCGATCTACGTGACCACCCTGCGCCGCACCGCCCAGACGGCGGCCCCGCTGGTCGCACGGCTGGGGGTGGCGCCCGTGGTCGAGCCCGATCTGCGCGAGGTCCACCTCGGCGACTGGGAGGGTGCGGAGTTCCACCAGAGGATCGCCGACGGTCATCCGCTCACGCGCCAGATGGGCGACGAGCAGCGCTGGGACGTGCTGCCCGGGTCCGAACCCGTCGACGTGCTGCACAAGCGGGTCCGTGGGGCGGTCGAGCGGATCGCGGCTGCGCACCGCGACCAGCGGGTCGCCGTGTTCACCCACGGCGGGATCATCGCGACCATCGTGCACCTGGCCACCGGCTCGCAGCCGTTCGCGTTCCTCGGCGCCGACAACGGGTCGCTGACCCACCTGGTGGTGCTGGCGGACGGCCGGTGGATCGTCCGCCGGTTCAACGACACCGGCCACCTGCGCACCGACCTCGACCGCCCGGTGCAGCCGCTGACCTGACCTCCAGCGCGCCCTGCGCCGCGGGCGCACCGGCGCATCCGGACGATCGCCGGGCCGGCCACGCCCGCCCCCGGACCGTGCGCTCCCGCCGTGGCGCGCTCCGGTGGGGGTGCCGGCGGGACGCCACTCCGCCCCGACGAAGCTCAGGCCTCGGCGGGCACCGGCGCGAGCTCGTCGGGCACCGGCGGTGCCAGCGGCTGGAACAGCCGGCCGCGCTCAGCCCACAGCACCAGCGCGAGCGCCACGATGCCGTAGCCCAGGAAGCCGAAGGAGATCGGCAGGATCGTGCCGTCGAACGCGCGGTCGAGCTGCGCGCCGAGCAGCGCGCCCACGGCGATCTGCACGGCCCCGATGACTGAGGACGCCGTGCCGGCGACGCTGGCCATCGGTGCCATCGCGATCGTGTTGAAGTTGGGGATCAGCAGTGCGTGGGCGCCGAGCATCAGCGCCACCCCGACCACGAACGCCGCCAGCGGCGGTCGTCCGCCGGTGGCCAGCGCCAGCGCCACGAGTCCGCCTGCCAGCGCGACGTAGCAGATCAGCGTGATGTGGCCCAGCCGGCGCGTGCCGACGCGCTCGACGATCCGGGCGTTGCCCACCATGGCCAGGCCCATGAACGCGGCGACGCCGCCGAACAGGTAGGGGAAGGTGTCGCCGCTGCCGAACGTGTCGCCGAAGATCAGCTCGGCGCTGCCGAGGTAGGAGGTGAACACGCCGTACAGCGCCGTCATCGCGAGGCCGTAGGCGACCGCCTGGCGGTTGGACACGACCACCTTCGTCGCGCGGACGATGCGCCCGAAGCGCAGCGGCATCCGGTTGCGGTCGTCGAGGGTCTCGGGCAGCCGGGTCGCCCAGAGCGTCATGATCGTCGCGACCAGGGCGCAGACGCCGAACAGCCACCGCCACGACGCGAAGCCGACGATCGTCGCGCCGACGGTCGGCGCGACGATCGGCGCCAGGATGAACACGGCCATGATCATCGACATCGTGCGAGCCATCTGCTCGCCCTCGAAGGCGTCGCGGACCATCGCCAGGGTCACCACGCGGGGCGACGCGGCGCCCAGGCCCCACACGAACCGCGCCACGAGCAGCAGCGTCAGCGACGGCGCGAGCGCGGTGATCAGGGCCGCCAGCGCGTAGATCACGTACCCGGCGAAGAGCACCGGGCGGCGGCCGAAGCGGTCGGCGAGCGGCCCGTAGACCAGCTGGCCGACGGCGAGGCCGATGAAGTAGGAGGTGACCAGGCCGGCCACCGCCGTCGAGTCCGGGGGCAGGCCGAGGTCGGAGCGGATGGCGCCGAATGCGGGCAGCATCAGATCGATGCCCAGTGCGGTCAGGGCCATCGAGTACGCCAGGACCGCGGTGAACTCGGGCCGCCCGACCCGCCTGCGCCCATCAGTGATCGCAGGAGTCATCCCGCCACGCTACGTCCGCCGCTCGAGGTCGGTGCGTCCAGCCGCCGGGTAGCCGAGCGACGCCCACGGTCGGACCCGGCCGTCGCGACGATCGGGGCGGGACGGAGGGCCGTGCCGGGGGTCAGCCTCCCACGGTCACGTCCGCCGGGTGCGCGTGTATCCGGCGTCGGGCGACCAGTGCTCGATGAGCAGCGCGTCGCGCTCCGGCGCGAGCGAGATCATCGCCAGGTCGCGGACGTCGACGCGGAACAGCGGGAAGTCGCCGAAGCCCGACAGGTCGTTGCCGGTGGCCTCGGCGAACGCCGCACGGTACCGGGCGTGCGTGGCCTCGTCGTCAACCTGGATCGCGACGCCCGACAGCTTCGCGTCACCCTCCTTGACCTCCTTGTCGGCGGTCGCGGCGTGCAGGGCGCACCGGCCGTCGCGCTGCAGGTCGATGGCCTTGCGCGAGTCGGGCATCATGCCGAGCCACACCTCCCCGTGCCCGAAGAGCGGCTCGACGCCGCTGATGCGCGGACTGCCGTCGCGGCGCAGCGTCGCGATCAGGGCGAGTCCCGTCGACTCGAACCGTGCCTGCGTGCGTGCCGCCAGGTCGGGGACCTCGACGGCGACCTCGCTCCATGTCGTCATGCGGGCAGTGTGCCCGCCAACCCTGACACCTCGTGTCAGGGTATCGTGTCGATCGTGCGCTCGTCCCGGTTGCTCGCGATCCTCCTCCGGCTGCAGGAGCACGGCCCGGCGACGGCCACCGAGCTCGCCGGGGCCCTCGAGGTCTCTCCCCGCACCGTGTACCGCGACGTCGCCGCGCTGCAGGCCGCCGGGGTGCCGCTGTGGACCCAACCGGGGCGGGGCGGTGGCATCCACCTGCTCGACGGCTGGCGCACGCGGCTCGACGGGCTGACGGGAGAGGAGGCCGCCGCACTGTTCCTCGCCGGCGCACCCGATGCCGCTGGTGCGCTCGGCCTGTCCGCGCTGGCGGTCACCGCGCAGGAGAAGCTGCTGGCGACGTTGCCACCGGACCTGCGGGCACGCGCCTCGCTGGTGCGCCAGCGCTTCCACCTGGACGCGCCAGGGTGGTTCCACGACGACGAGGCTACGCCGCACCTGTCCGCCGTCGCGTCCGCGGTGTGGGACGGCCGGCCGCTGACCATCTGCTACCGCGGCCGGGCGGGCAGCCACGACATCGACGTCGACCCGCTGGGGCTCGTGCTGAAGGCAGGCACCTGGTACCTGGTCGCCGCCGATGGCACGCAGGTGCGGACCTACCGGGTCGGGCGCATCGGTGCGGCCATCGTCCGTGACGGCGTCGTCGACCGGGACCCCGGCTTCGACCTCGCCGCGTGGTGGTCGGCAGCGGGCGAACGCTTCGCGGCGCGCTTCCGGACCTTCACGTGCACGGTGCGGGTCACCCAGGTCGGGCTGGCCATCCTGCGCCACGTGATCGAACCGGCGTCGGGGGTCGTCACCGTCGTCGACGACCCCGCCGACGGCGGGTGGATCACCGTCGAGGTGGCCACCGAGGCGCTGGGGGTCGCTGCGGACCAGCTGTGCGCGCTGGGTGGGCGGGTCGAGGTCGTCGATCCGCCGGCTCTGCGTGCCCTGCTCGCGGACGTCGGCCGGCAGTTGGCGGCGAACAACGCCTGACTGTCCGGCCAGCGCGGACACGTCCAGATGTGCCATGCTGGGACCAGGACATGCGGTGGCGGTGGCCCCGCCCAGGGAAGGATGCGCCATGGCGGCGACCTCATTCGGATCGGTCTTCTCGAAGGCTATGGCGGTCAGCGTCTACGAGTCGGGTCGCTTCACCGGGCACGAGGTCGTGGCGACCGAGGACCTGACCTTGTCGCCGGCGGCCCACGTCCTGCACTACGGCAGCGCCTGCTTCGAGGGCCTCAAGGCGCACCGCGGCACCGACGGCGTCGTCCGCATCTTCCGGCTGGACCGCCACGCTGAGCGCATGCGCACCAGCGCCGAGCTGCTGTGCCTGCCCCAGCCCTCGCCGGACCTGCTGACCGAGATGGTGTGTGACGTGGTCACGACCAACCGCGACGACGTGCCCGAGCCGCCCGGTGCGCTCTACATCCGCCCCGTGCTCATCGGCACCGAGCCGAACATCGGTGCGGCGGCCCGGCCGTCGGAGACCGCGCTGCTGTACGTGTTGACCTCACCCGTCGGCGACTACTTCGACTCGTCGCGCACGTTGACCGTTGCGGTCGAGACCGAGCTGCCGCGGACGACCCCCCAGTTCGGGCAGGTCAAGACCGGCGCCAACTACGCGATGGCGCTCGGCATCACCCGGCGGGCGATGGCCGAGCACGGCGCCGACCAGGTCCTGTTCGCGCCCGACGGCGAGGTGCAGGAGACCGGAGCCGCCAACTTCATGATGATCGACGGCAACAAGCTCGTCACCCGGGGGCTCGACGGCTCGTTCCTCCACGGCGTGACCCGTGACTCGGTCCTGACCATCGCGCGCGAGCAGGGCTACGACGTCGAGGAGCGCATGATCACCGTCGACGAGCTCGTCGAGCGCGCGCCGCAGGTCGAGATGGCGTTGTCAGGCACCGCCGCGGTGCTCGCGCCGATCGGCGCGTTGGTGCACGGGGGGCGGCCGGTCACCGTCGGCGATGGCCAGCTGGGGCCGAACACGTCGAAGCTGCGCGAGACCCTGCAGGCCGTGCAGCGCGGCGAGACCCCCGACCGCTGGGGCTGGACCACCCGCTGCTGACCCGCCCGCCCTTCTGGGTCGATGTTGGGCGCTGGGCGTGGCGATGTCGCCCCGGATTCCGGGGCTGCGGGGTTGTGGGGTGACTTCGGGCGCTGGGCGTGGCGATGTCGCCCCGGATTCCGGGGCTGCGGGGTTGTGGGGTGACTTCGGGCGCTGGGCGTGGCGATGTCGCCCCGGAGCGTTGCCTCAGGCGGTGCCGTGGGAGATGCCGACCCCGCCGCGGGTGGCGGCGCCGTAACGCTCGATCTCACGCTCGAGGTCCAGACGGCCGATGCGGGTGCGCGCCGCCAGGGCGTCCTCGTCCAGCTGGTCGGCCGGCACGATCCAGGCGATCTCGAACTCGAGCCCATCGGGGTCCCTGCCGTACAGGCTCTTCGTCGAGCCGTGGTCCGACGCCCCGACGAGCGCGCCGGCGGTTTGCAGCGCGTCCCGCAGCCGCTGCAGCTCAGCCAGCGTGTCGACCTCCCACGCCAGGTGGTACAGCCCGACGGTGGCGCGGCCCGCCTGGGAGTCGGCGACGCCGCCACCGACCTGGAACAGCCCGAGATCGTGATCGTTGGTCGATCCCGGGGCCTGCAGGAACGCGGCGGGGAACCCGTCGGGGGCCATCGGCACGACCGTGAAGCCCAGCGTGTCGCGGTAGAACGCCACGCTGCGCTCGAGGTCGCGGATGTACAGCACCGCGTGGTTCAGTCGGGTGATGCCCATCGGAGGTCCGATCGCTGGACGGAGGCGCCCGGGTCCAGAGCCGATCGTATCCGCACACCGCCGTGCGACCATGGCGCGATGATCGATCTCGACGACATCCGGTCCCGCTTCCCCGCGCTGCGCGCGACCACGCCCGACGGCCGCCCGGTGGTGCACGCCGACGCACCCGGCGGCACCCAGGTGCCGCGCCAGGTCATCGACGCCATCGGGGGATACCTGCAGGCGGGCAACGCCAACGCCCACGGGGTGTTCGACCGCTCGCGGGCGACCGACGCGCTGTGCGCCGACGTGCGGGCGCGGGCGGCGACGTTCCTCGACGGCTGGCACGACGGCATCGTGTTCGGGCCGAACATGAGCACGCTGACGATGCACCTGGCCGACGCCTTCGCCGCCGACCTGACCGCCGCGCACCGCATCGTGTGCACCCGCCTCGACCACGACGCCAACGTCTCCCCGTGGCTGCACCTGGCGGCCCGCACCGGAGCCGGCATCGACTGGGTCGACCTGGACCCCGAGACCGGGCGCCTGGACCTCGACACGCTGCGCGTCGACGACCGCACGCGCATCATCGCGTTTCCCGGTGCCTCCAACGCGCTCGGCACCGTGGTCGACCCCGCGCCGTTCGTCGACGCGGCCGCCACCGTCGGCGCCATCACGGTCATGGACGCCGTCCACGCCGCGCCGCACGTCCCGGTCCGGCAGCGGACCGACGGCGTCGACGTGGTGCTCTGCTCGCCGTACAAGTTCTTCGGGCCCCACGCCGGCATCCTGTCGGCCGATCCGGTCATGCTCGCCCGGCTGACGCCCCGCAAGGTGCGGCCCGCGCCGGACGAGGGTCCCGAGCGCTGGCAGACCGGCACCGCCGCCTTCGAGATGATCGCCGGCGTCGGTGCCGCCCTGGCCTACCTGGACGAGTTGGGCATGGACGCCATCGGCAAGCACGAGCACGACCTGACGGTCCGCTTCCTCGACGGCCTCGCCGAGCTCGACCGGGTCACGCTGCACGGCTCCGACACCGCTGACGACCGCACCCCGACCTTCGCGGTGACGGTCGCGGGCCACCGCCCCGACGAGGTCGCCACCGCGCTCGCCGGCGAGGGCATCGCGGCGTGGTCCGGGCACTACTACGCGATCGAGCCGATGCGCCGGCTCGGGCTGCTCGACGCCGGTGGCGCGGTGCGCATCGGCTTCGTGCACTACCACGGCCCCGACGACGTCGACCGCGTGCTGGCGGCCCTGGCGGACCTGGCGCCGTAGACGCCCGCGCCCGGTCCGTCCCGGCACCCGGGTGCGCGTCGGGTCGCGTGTGCATCGATGCGCACCCGGGTGCGGTGGCCGTGAGCCGCGGGATGCCGAGGCGGTGGGCCACCGGGGAGGTGCCATCGGGGCGCCAGGCACCGACGGCGGTCAGACGTCCCCGCCGGTGCTCCACCGCGCGTAGCGCCGCGCCGACCGCTCGACGACCTCGTGCCCACCGTCCACGACGGTGTCCCACCATCCGCCGTAGATCCGCGCGAAGTCGTGTCGCGTGAGCCGGGCGGCGACGTCGGCGACCGTGCCGGCCGATAGGGGGATCAGGTTGGGATAGCTCCGCATGAAGCTGACGTTGCGGTCGGCGACGACCGTCGCCGTGTCGCCGACCAGCACGGCCCCGCGCCCGCCGGCGGCGGCGTCGACGACCAGCACGGCGCTGCCGTCGAAGTGGCCGCCGCACTGCACCAGGTGGACGCCGGGCAGCGGGGTGACCTCGTCCTCCCACCACTCGATCGTGGTGTCGTCGCGCTGGACCCACGCGCGGTCGGCCGTCGGCAGCAGCAGCGGCGCGTCGTCGAACGCGTGGCTCCACTCGACCATCGCGCCGTGGAAGTGCGGGTGTGACACGGCGATCGCCGACAGCCCGCCACGCAGCTCGACCGCCGCGACGACGTCGGTGTCGATGAAGCCGACGCAGTCCCACAGCAGGTTGCCGGCGTCGGTCTGGACCAGCAGCGCCCGCTGGCCGATGCCCAACCTGGGCGTCACGCCGATGCCGGTGACGCCGGGCTCGAGCTCCCGGACGTCACTGCGGTGCCCGGCGGCGCGCAGTTCACCCAGCGACGTCCACTGCTGGCCGCCCGCCGGCACCCACTGGCGTTCGTCGTCGCAGATGGCGCACACCGGCGGGGCGTCGCCCGGGGGCTGCTGGACCGCGCAGGTGCGGCAGACGGGTGCGTCGTCGTCGAAGGCCATCGCCACCTCCCGGTCGGGGTGCGGATCCTACGGCGCGACGACCGGCCCATGTCGTCGCGGACGTCCACCCGCTAGGTTCGGATCCATCCGATCCGGGGTGCACCCATGGCAATGACCACGCACGAGCTGCGCGTCGACCACTCGGTCCCACTGGCCGGCGAACCCGGCACGGGCCACAACCGGTGGCATCCCGACATCGCGCCCGCCGTGCGGGTCGAGCCGGGCGACGAGGTCGTCATGGACACCCGCGACGCGTTCGACGGCCAGATCGAGCGGGACGCCACGCCGGACGACGTCGCCGATGCCGACCTGGACGTCGTCCACCCCCTGACGGGGCCGGTGTTCGTCGAGGGCGCCGAGGCCGGTGACCTGCTGGTCGTCGACGTCGTCGCCGTCACACCGCCCGACTTCGGCTTCACCGTGCAGGTGCCCGGATTCGGGTTCCTGCGCGACGACTTCCCCGAGCCGCACATGATCGGCTGGGATCTGGCCGACGGGTTCGCGACGTCGGACGACCTGCCGGGCGTCCGGATCCCCGCGGCGCCGTTCCTCGGCACGTTCGGTGTGGCCCCCGACCACGACCTGCTGGCGACGATCACCGCCCGCGAGCAGGACCTGCTCGACCGCGGCGGGATGGTGCTGCCGCCCGACCCGGCCGGTGCCGTGCCGACCGCCCCGGCGATCGCGGAGACCGCGCTGCGCACCGTGCCGCCGCGGGAGAACGCCGGCAACGTCGACATCCGCCAGTGCGGGGTCGGCGCCACGCTGTACCTCCCCGTCTACACCGAGGGGGCGCTGTTCTCGGCCGGCGACGCCCACTACGCCCAGGGCGACAACGAGAGCTGCGGCACGGCCATCGAGATGCGCTCGACGTTCCGCCTGCGCTTCGACGTACGCAAGGGCGTGGCGGCCGAGCGGGGCATCCGGCGGCTGCGGTTCGAGCGGTCCGACTACTTCGTGGCACCAGAGATCGCCGCGCCGCGCAGCTTCTACGCCACGACAGGGCTGTCGATCGACGCCGACGGGGTCAACCACTCCGAGGACGTCACCGTCGCGACCCGCGAGGCGCTGCGCGAGATGATCGACCATCTGGTCATCGAGCGTGGCTTCGACCGCCAGCAGGCCTACGCGATCTGCAGCGTCGCGGTGGACCTGCGCATCGCCGCACTGCCCGACGTGCCCAACATGGTGGTCACGGCGCTGCTGCCGACCGACATCTTCGTCGAGCGGTGACCCGTCCGCGACCGGCGGCACGGCCACGTGCCCGCTGGCGAGCGGTCCGCAGCGCGTCAACGCCTAGGACGTTGCGATCGGGGGTAGAGGCGGGCGGTGGACTACTTCCTCGATTTCTCCGACGAGCGGGCGCCTGGGGCGCTCCGCCGGGAGATCGCGGACTACCTCCGGCGCCACGCCGCGGACCCCGAGGATGTCTGGCAGGCCGAGCTGGTCGTCGAGGAGATGGTCGGCAACGCCGTGCGCCACGCCGACGGCCCCGTGTGGGTCTCGGTGCACTGGAGCGCGCCGGAGCCGACGCTGACGGTCCACGACCTCGACGACGTGTTCGAGCTCGAGACGTCGCTGCCCGACGATCCGCTGGCGGAGGGCGGCCGGGGGCTGTTCCTCGTCGCCCACCTGGCGTCGCAGCTGTCGATGTCGGCGAAGCGTGCCGGCGGCAAGGCGATCTCGGCGCGGCTGCCCGTCCGGCGTGCCGCCGAGCAGAGCATCGATCCGACGCCCGCCGGCCACGAGCCGCTGCCGGCGCCGGAGGAGGCGGGCCCCGACGGGGCCTTCGGGCGTGACCCGTTCCTGCGCGCCCTCGTCGTGCAGCTCGCTGAAGCGGTCGAGCGCATGCAGGGCCCCGGCGTGGCCGAGACGGTCGTCGCGACGGTCGGCACCGAGGTGGGCGGCCGCATGGAGGAGGAGTTCCGGCGCGCGGAGCAGATCGTGGGCCGCATGTCTCCCGAGCAGCTCGGTGCGTGCTACGTGCGCCTCAAGGCGGCGATCGACGGTGACTTCTACGTGATCGAGGCGACGCCCGAGCGCGTGGTGCTGGGCAACCGGCGGTGCCCGTTCGGGGCCGTCGTCGCGCGCGCACCGGGCCTGTGCCGCATGACCTCGAGCGTCTTCGGTGGCATCGCCGCCCATAACGCCGGCGAGGCGACGGTCGTGCTGGAGGAGCGGATCGCCGTCGGTGACCCCGAGTGCCGCGTGGTCGTGCACCTCGGCCCGCCGCCGGAGGAGCTCCGGCACGCCGGCCACCGGTACCGTGCGTCTAGGGCCGACGGTCCCGTGGCCAACGGACCCCGCTAGGAGGACGCAGCGTGGGTAGCAGCGACGTGTGGCCCGGTGGCATGCCCGCCGCCGGGCAGACGGCCAGCATGCAGCGCGAGGTCACGGTCCGTGACATCGAGCTGTTCACCGAGATCAGCGGCGACCACAACCCGCTCCACTACGACGCCGCGTTCGCCGAGGCGAC